>DASRJS010000076.1:0-45861 GCA_035649355.1 Candidatus Polarisedimenticolia bacterium | reverse complement strand
CTCGCAGCAGGTTGATGCCGACGACGACATCGAACACCCCGAGCCGCAGGTCGCGCAAGATCGCGACGCGCTCGAGCGTGTCCACCTCGGAGTGGAGGTACTGGACCTTGACCCCGAGCTCGCGGAGGTAGTCGGTCAGGTCTTCGGCCATCCGCTTGGTCAGCGTCGTGACGATCGCCCGCTCGCCGCGCTCGACGCGGGCGCGAATGGACTCGATGAGGTCGTCGATCTGGCCTTCCGTCGGCCGGACGCTGATCTCCGGATCGACGATCCCGGTGGGCCGGATCAGCTGCTCGACGACGCGCTCCGAACGCTCCAGCTCGTACGGTCCGGGGGTCGCGGACAGGTAGATCGCCTGCCCGACCGAACTCTCGAACTCCTCGAACGTCAGCGGCCGGTTGTCGAGCGCCGACGGCAGCCGGAAGCCGAAGTCAACGAGGATCTCCTTGCGCGTCCGATCGTTCTTGTACATGCCGACGACCTGCGGGATCGTCATGTGCGACTCATCGACGACCAGCAGCCAGTCCGGCGGGAAGTAGTCGAGCAGCGTCCACGGTCGGCTCCCGGCGGCGCGTCGCGAGAGGTGGCGCGAGTAGTTCTCCACGCCCGAGCAGTAGCCAAGCTCCCGGAGCATCTCGAGATCGAAGGTCGTCCGCTGACGAAGTCGGGCGCCCTCGAGGGCACGGCCCTCGGCCTCGAGCTCCCCGACCCGGACCTCCATCTCGGCCTCGATGTCGACGACCGCGGCTTTGAGCTTGTCGGCCGGCGTGACGTAGTGCGAGGCCGGGTAGACGTTCGCCTCTTCGCGCTCCGCCAGGAGCTCGCCGGTGAGCGGGTCGAGCTCCGTGATCCGTTCAACCTCGTCACCGAAGAACTCGACGCGGACGAGGCGCTCCTCCGAAGCCGGCTGGAACTCGAGCGTGTCGCCACGCACCCGGAACTTCGCCCGGCCGAGCGCGGCGTCGTTGCGCTGGTACTGCAGGTCGACGAGGTGGCGCAGGACCGCATCTCGACGGTAGTGGCCGCCCGCTCGAAGCCGCAGGACGGTCGCCCCGTAGTCCACCGGGGCGCCGATGCCGTAGATGCAGCTCACCGACGCGACGACGATCACGTCGCGCCGCTCGAACAGCGCGTGGGTGGCCGCGTGGCGCAGCCGGTCGATCTCGTCGTTGCGCGATGAATCCTTCTCGATGTACGTGTCCGAGCGCGGCAGATAGGCCTCGGGCTGGTAGTAATCGAAGTAGCTGACGAAGTACTCGACTGCGTTCTCGGGAAAGAAATCGCGGAATTCCGCGTACAGCTGCGCGGCCAGCGTCTTGTTGTGGCTCAGGACGAGCGTCGGCCGGTTCGCCTTCTCGATGACCTTCGAGATCGAGTACGTCTTGCCCGAGCCGGTGACGCCGAGCAGGGTCTGGTGGCGCAGCCCGCGAGCGACCCCGTCGGCGAGCTTGTCGATCGCGGCGGGCTGGTCGCCGGTCGCCTCGAACGGGGCCACGAGCTTGAAATCGGGCACGTCGCGAGGATAACGGATTCGGCGGCACTCGAACAGCCGTTCGGTTTCGAACAGCCGAATGGCGATTCCGGAGTGGTCCCTCTGCCCGTTGATTGGGGTACGTCCCGGTCATACCCGCCGTGATCGGCCGATCGGAGACTTCGTGCACACGTTGCAGCGGAGGTCGATCGCGCCTTGATGCGATCCGGAAACCGATCTCGACAGACACGGCTGCGACGAGCGGGACGCACGGGTTCGGCCGAACGCGGTCAGAGCCTCGTCGAGTTCGCGCTCGTCCTGACGCCGCTGCTCCTCATCCTGCTCGGGATCATCCAGTTTGGCTTCATCTTCAACTCGTACGTGACGCTCACGAACGCGGCCCGTGAGGCGGCGCGCGAGGGCACGATCTACGTCTACGACCGAACGCTCTCGAAGGCCGCGAACGACGCGGTCCGAAACGAGCTGATGCGAACGACGCTCCTCTCGTCGCTCAACCTGCTCTCGAAGACCGCGCCCCAGATCACCACGAGCACGAGCTGGAGCCAGAGCGGCACCACGTTCACGACCGGCGACCTGACGGTCTCGTACACGCTCCCTGGCACCGTCGCGGAGTCCGATCCCCGGACCGGTCAGGAAATCATGGTCCGGGCCCGCTACCACCAGGACCTGATCATCCCGTTCATCTCGATCCTGCTGCCGCGCGACAGCGGCGGTCGCCTCTTGCTCACGGGCGAAGTCACGATGGTCGTCAACTGATGGCGCCCCGGCCGCATGTCCGCGCCGCAGGCGAGCGCGGCCAGGTCATCGTCATCTTCGCGCTGGCGATCACCGGCCTCCTCGCGGCGGCCGGGCTGGCCTTCGATATCGGGCGCTTCTACAGCGAGCGGCGATTCCTCCAGAACTCCGCTGACTCCGCCGCCCTGGCTGCGGCCAACTCGATCATCCGCGGCGACAGCTACGCCACGGCCGAGACGATCGCGCGGGACATCCTCACGCGCAACTACCTCACCGATCCGAACGGCCGTGCTCCCGCCCTGCCCTCCGCGACGCCCATCTACGAGAGCGGCCACGCCGGCGACGTGCTGTACCTGCTCGACGGCATCGTGATCACGGGCGGTGACATCCGGGTCGCCGTTCGCAACGAGATCGACTACACGTTCGGCCGCTTCATTGGCCTCGTCAACGCCCAGGTGAGCGCACGAGCACGGGTCAAGCTCGACGGCGACATCCTGCCGATCGCCGTCCGGCACTTCGTCAACGCGCCCGGTTCGGGCAGCGGCGTCTACCCGTGCGTCGATGATGACCGCGCGTTCACGGACTACTTTGCGACCGCCGACACGGCCTGCCTGGGTACGGATACCGACGACACGCTGCGCGTCGACCCGACGGCCGGCGCGGCGTTCGACGCCCTCAACCCCGACAACGATCGAACGAACCACGGCCCGATCGTCGCGATCATGGGCGACGGCGCGGTGCCCGACAACGGCGCGGACTTTCGCGGCTATGTCGCGCTCGACATCCGGAACTTCGCGAATACGACGTCGCAGCTCTACTACAACGGCGTCAACCCGGGCGACACCGCCTCGGTCCTCAAGGACCTCGAGGCGCAGTGGCTCCTCGCCGGTGGCTACCCGGGACCGATGTTCCCGCCAGCGATCAGCCCGCCCGATCCGAACGACCAGGTCGCCATCCTGAACGGCAACTCGACCGGCACCGGGATCGACGCGTTCAACACCAGGTTCATCCCCGGCGACCTGATCCTCGTCGCGGTCTACCCGGGCGTGACGCTCCAGATCCCGGACTTCAGCATGGCCGCACCAAGCACGATCAGCCTGCCGACCACCGGCACGGTCGCGAACGCCGGCTCGTTCAAGGTTGGCCGGAATCAGTCGTTCAGTGGCACGGTCGACCTGACGACTGTGGCCGACAGCGGCGATCCGTTCAACCCGATGGTCACCGGAACCCTCCTTGGCGGCGCCACTCCGATCACCTACACGCCGAACCCCGTAACGCCCTCGCTCGGCTCGGGCCAGACGGTCGACATGACCAACGTCACGACGAGCGGCGCTCCGGACGGGATCTACAGCCTCTGGCTGCGGGGCGAGGCGGGTTCGCCGTACCTGAGCATCAAGTACCTGCCGTTCGCGGTGAAGGTCGGCACGGTCAGCCGCGACTTCAGCATCGCGGTCGACGCGTCGGAGAAGTTCGTCGCCCTCGGCGGCACCGTGACGTACAACCTCACGCTCAAGCGGAGCGGCCCGTCGTTCGGCGGCACAGGCGTGAACCTGTCGCTGGAGGCCCTGCCGGGGCAGACCCTGCCGACGGGCCTCGGGGCCGTGACGTTCTCGCCCAGCAACATCAACCCGGCGACGAGCGGCACGCCGAGCGTCCTGACGATCGATGTCGGCACGGCCGCGCCGGGCCAATACACCTTCGTCGTCAGGGCAACCGGGTTGAACGGCGACGCGACCGGACGCCGGGTCACCCACCTCCTGCCGATCACCGTCGACCTCGCGACCTCTTCATCCGGTGGTAACCAGGAGTACATCGACATCACCGGCTTCGCCGTCATGCGAGTCGTGCAGGCCGACAGCAACACGATCGCGGCGTACGCCATCACGCCGATGGTCGCGGACATGAACGATCCACTGCTGCGTCGCGGTCAGACGGCGCGGCTGATGCCCTGGAACTAGGCCGGCGGGCAGGCCAGCAGCACACTCGGGAGGCACGGCGAACCCATGGAAATGGAATACAAGGACACCGGGCGACGAAGCAAGTTCGTCATCGTGCTCGGCGTCATCCTCGCCCTCGCCGCCGGCGGGGCGGCGTTCTACCTCATCCAGCAGGCGCAGCAGCAGGCCGGCCAGGGCCCGCTCCAGAAGGTCGATGTCGTCGTCGCCAAGCGGGACATCCCGGCACGAAAGCCGATCGAGCCCGATGACGTGGAGATCCGCAGCATCCCGCTCGATGCGACGAACGAGCGCGGCATCGTCAAGACGACCGAAGAGGCCGTCGGCAAGATCCTCGCGGTCACGGTCCTCCAGGGCCAGATGGTGACGATCAACATGTTCGCATCGTCCACGTCCGGGTCCGGCTTCTCGATTCTCGGACCGGAAGAGACCGTGGCGCCGGACTCACCTGCGTGGCGGGCCGTCTCCATCTCGGTGGCCGACCCGGCCGCGGTCGGCGGCCTCATCCAGGCCGGGATGACGGTCGACATCTTCGTGACCGCCACGGTCAACGTCCCCCAGTCCCTGCTCAACCAGGGCAAGTACTACACGGACAAGTCGACGAAGATCGCGTTCCAGGACATGGTCATCCTCGCCCGAACCGGGAGCTTCTACATCATCAAGGTGACCCTCCCCGTCGCGGAGGAGATGGTCCACCTGGCCTCGGCCGGCAACGTGACGTTCAGCATGGCCCTCCGACCGGAGCAGGACGTCCGCGAGGTCGATGCGTCGAAGCTCGGCTCGACGACGAACCTCTTCATCACCCGCTACGGGCTGCCGATCCCGGAGACCTATCCCTCGAGTGGTGGGGTCGTCGTGACGCTGCCACCGCTTGAGCCCTCGCCATCGCCCTCGTAATCACCTGCCCCGTAGATCGCGCCGCCTGCCCGCCGCGCCGCTGACCCGGCGCGCCTCCCTGACCACCCGGCCCGTCCAGCGGGCCGGGTGGTCGCTTGTTCGTCAGGTTCGTGCGGCTGCGAGCGCGTCCGCGTAGGCGGCGAGGACCAGCCGTCTCGTTTGAGTGATGTCGCCGCTCGTCTCGATGACCCGCGTCGCCGACGGCCGAAGCCGATCCGCAAGCCCGGCCTGGGTCGCCAGGCGAGCCGTTGCGTCGGCCGCTGACAGTCCTCGGCGTCCGAGGCGCTCGCGCTGCGCGGGCGGGCTGCAGTCGACGAGCCAGACCTCGTCGCAGAGCGCCGCATAGCCGCCCTCGACGAGCTTGATGGCTTCAACGACGACCGCCGGCGCGGCGGCGGCCTCAGCAGCGGTGACCGCGGCAGTGACTCGCACGCGGACCGCGGGATGGACGATCGCCTCGAGCCGGCGAAGCTCGTCGGGATCGCGGAAGACGATCGCCGCGAGGGCCCGCCGATCGAGCCCGCCGTTGGCATCGACGACGTCCGGTCCGAATGCCTCAACGACCGCGTCGAAGCCGGGCTCACCCGGCTCCACGACGTCGCGCGCCAGCTCGTCGGCGTCGACGACGCTGGCACCGGCGTCACGGAGGTGTCGCGCGACCGTCGACTTGCCGCACGCAATCGGGCCCGTCAGGCCGATCCTGATCGTCATGGCGCGCGCTCCTCGAGGGTCAGCCAGGCGTCCTCGGCCGCGGCGAGCGCGACCTCGACATCCGCGAGCTCGCTCGTGACGCGGCGCAGCTCGACGAAGTTTGACTGGACGGCCGGGTCCGTCATCGCCAGCTCGAGGTGGCTCTTGCGGAGCCCGAGGCGCGTCAGCTCGCCGTCGACCACCGTCTTCTGGCGGCGATACGCATCCTTGGAAAGGCGCGCGCCGCGCGCCGCGCCGGCCGTCCGAGCCGACCCGGAGGACCGCGTGGCGGCGGCTGGCGCCGGCGGGGGGGCCGGCGCGCGGGCCGGCGCCGAGGTGACTGAGGCGCTGCGGTCTCGGCCGCCACCATGCAGCCGCCGCGCCTCCTGCTCCGCGGCACCCGCGGCGGTCCAGCCCCCGGCGATGGCCTCGCGCCAGGCGCGGTAGCCGCCGTCGAACGGCACGGCCAGGCCGTCCGCGACGACCCAGAGGCGCTCGCAGACGGTCTCGAGGAACCGCCGGTCGTGGGACACGACGAGGATCGTCGACGGCGTGGTCGTGAGGTACGCCTCGATCGCCTCGCGGGCGACGATGTCGAGATGGTTCGTCGGCTCGTCGAGCAGCAGCAGGTTCGACGATGTCACGCCCAGCAGGGCGAGCTCGAGGCGCGACCGCTCGCCGCCGGAGAGCAGCCGCACCTCGCGCAGGACGTCGTCGCCGCGGAACAGGAAGCGGGCGAGGTACGTGCGGGCCTCGCCCGGGGTCACCGGTGCGGCGGCGAGGAGCGCGTCGATGACGGTCGCGCCCGGCAGGGCCGCGCCTCGAAGCTGGGCGAGGTGGCCCAGCCTGACGTCCTTGCCGAACGTCAGCGAGCCGTCCAGCGGGGGCAGCTCCCCGGCGATCGTGCGCAGGAGCGTCGTCTTGCCGGCGCCGTTCGGGCCAACGATCCCGATCCGCTCGCCGCGGCTCGCGGTCAGGAAGGGCACGCGGGCGACGGTTGAGGCGTGCGTCGCGGGTGCTCCGTCCGGCGTGCGCGCGCCGCGGCCGGGCAGGTAGCCCACGACAAGGCTGTCGAGCCGGACGACAGACTCGCCGGACCGGCTGGGAGCACCGCCAAGGAGCGCCTCGCCGGGAAGCCGGAGCCGGCGGCCGCTGCGACGCTTCTCCGGCTGAGTTGCCTCGAGGCGTTCGAGGCGGGCCTCGTGCTCGTGCATCTTGGCGAACTTGCGGTGGCTCCGGTAGCGCTGGACGAGCTCCTTCTCGCGCGCGATCGCGGCGACGACGTTCTCGGCCTCGAGATCGGCCCGAACGTCACGCTCCTCGCGCTGCCGGTGGTAGGCGCTGTAGTTGCCTCGGAATGGGGTCAGGCGGCGGTCCCGCAGCTCCCAGATCCGCGACGCGACGGCGTCGAGGAACGCGCGATCGTGCGACGCGACGACGAGCGCCCCGTTCCGGCGCCGCAGGTGGAGCTCCAGCCACTCGAGCGCGTCGAGATCGAGATGGTTCGTTGGCTCGTCGAGGAGGAGCAGCTCCGGATCGGCAACGACGAGGCGCGCGAGCGCGGCACGGGTCTGCTCGCCGCCCGAGAGCGTCCGCGGCGATCGTTGTGCGTCGGCGCGCGTGAAGCCCAGGCCCGAGAGCGTCGCCTCGACCCGCTGGTCCAGGCTGTAGCCGCCGAGCGCCTCGAAGCGATGCTGGAGGTCGGCGTAGGCCGCGTCCGTCGCCCGGCCGCTCGCTTCGAGGACGGCGAGCTCCGCCGCGATCGCGTCGAGGTGGCTCGCACCCCGTCGGACGGCCGTCTGCAGGTCTGGCGCGGAGACAAAGCCCTCATCGAGGTGCGTCTCCTGCGCCAGGAGCCCGAGCCGCAGGTTGCGCCGCCAGACGACCTCGCCACGATCCGGCTCGTCGGTTCGGGCAAGGATCCGTAGCAGCGTCGTCTTGCCGGCGCCGTTCGGACCGACGAGGCCGATGCGATCGCCCACGGCGATCGCGGCGTCGACATCCTCGAGGATGACGAAGTCGCCGACCTCGCGAGTCACCCCGGCCAGACGGATGAGCGACATCGATCAGCTTCCCGATGCCGTTCGCGCCGCGGCGCGGCGGGTTCCCGCCGCCTGGCGTGTCGCCGCGGTCCGCCGAGCCCGGGCGGCACTCGCGCCGGGCTTCGATGAAACGCCGATGCGGGGCGTCACGGTCTTCAGCAACGCGGCTGCCGCTGGACGATCGGCGGGCGTCAGTCGCTGGCACCATGAGCAGAAGTGGGTGCCCCGCCCGCCGAGGAAGAAGCGCCGAATCGGACGGCCGCAGCGCTCGCATGGCTCGCCCGTCCGTCCGTACACCGCGAGATGCTCCTGCATCGACCCGTCTCCGTCGGGCGCGGTGTAGTCGTCGATCGAGCTGCCGCGCCGCTCGACCGCCTCCTCGAGGAGCCGTCGCAGATGGCTGTAGAGGTGCCGCTCGTCGGCCGGGCGAAGGGTCTGCGCCGTGCGCAGCGGATGGAGCTTCGCGGCCCACAGGGCCTCGTCGGCGTAGATGTTCCCCACCCCGGCGATGAACGCCTGGTCCAGCAGGAGGCTCTTCAGGCGGCCACGGCGGCCGCGAATCCGGCGACGGAACGTCGAGAGCGTGAACGCCGGATCGAGCGGCTCGGGACCAAAGCCGCGGAACGTCTTGGGGCCGCCAAGCTCACCGATGAGATCGCCAGAGACTCCGTCGCGCGACGCAATCCCGATCCGGCCGAACTTCCGGATGTCGCGGAAACGGAGCTCGCGCCCGTCGTCGAACGACACGACGGCGCGGACATACGCGTCTTCCGGCGTCTCGGCCGGGACGACGAAGAGCTGGCCGGTCATCTTCAGGTGGATCGTGATCGCCTGGCCGTCGTCGAGCTCGAGGACGACGAGCTTGGCGCGGCGCGTCGTGCCGACGATCTCGCGACCGATGACGGCTGCCCCGAACGCCGCGGGATCGCCCGAACGTAGCGTCTTCAGCCAGTTCGTCCGTGTGCCGGCGATCCGCGCGCCAACGACGCGCGGGCGCAGATCGCGCGCGACAGTCTCGACCTCGGGCAGCTCCGGCATCGACGAGCCTCAGGCGCGGGCAGGGGCGGCGGCCGCGCCTTCACGACGAACGACCGTCATCGACTCCCAGTCGTCGCCGACCTTGATGTCGACGGTCAGCGGCACCGACAGCGGCAGGGCGCCCTCCATCGTCTCGCGAACGAGGGGCACGAGCGCCTCGACCTCGGACCGCGGCACTTCGAGCAGCAGCTCGTCGTGGACCTGCAGGAGCGGGCGGGCGCGTGAGCCCGTTTCGGCGAGCCGGGCCGCGAGTCGGATCATCGCGATCTTCACGATGTCGGCCGCGGTGCCCTGGATCGGCATGTTGATGGCCATCCGTTCGCCGGCCCCGCGCAGCGCGGGATTCGAGGCGTGGAGCTCGGGAATCTGGCGACGCCGGCCGAGGAGCGTCTCGACGGCCCCGTCGCGGCGCGCCGTCTCCTTGATGTGGAGCATGTAGTAGCTGATCCCGGAGTACGCGGCGAAGTAGCTGTTGATGAACTCCTGGGCCTCCTGACGGCTGATCCCGGCACGCGACGACAGGCCGAAGTCGCTCATCCCGTAGGCGAGCCCGAAGTTGACCATCTTGGCCATCGAGCGCTCATCGCTCGTCACATCCTCGGGCGGCTTCCGCAGCACGCGCGCGGCAGTTTCGCGGTGGATGTCCGCGCCCCGCTCGAACGCCTCCTTGAGGTGCTCGTCGCCCGAGACGTGGGCGATGATCCGGAGCTCGATCTGCGAGTAATCGGCGGCCAGCAGTACGACATCCGGGCCGCCGGCCACGAACGCCCGGCGAATCCGGCGGCCGAGCTCGGTCCGGATTGGGATGTTCTGGAGGTTCGGGTCGGACGACGACAGGCGACCGGTCGCCGCGACGGCCTGGTGGAACGTCGTGTGGAGCCGGCCGTCGTCAGCCATGAGGCCCGGCAGCGCCTCGACGTACGTGGAGCGCAGCTTCGTGTAGATCCGCCAGTCGAGGACCGGCCGGATGACCGGATGGACCTCGACGAGCTCCTCGAGCACCGCCGCGTCGGTTGAGTAGCCGGTCTTCGTCCGGCGGCCCTTCGGCAGCTTCAGCTCCTCGAACAGGATGTCGCCGAGCTGCTTTGGCGAGCCGATCGTGAACTGGTGCCCAACAGCGCCATAGACCTCGGATTCGAGGCGGGCGATCTCCGTGGCGAACTCGCGATCGAGCGCGGCGAGCGCGTCCAGGTCGAGCGCGATCCCCACCGCTTCCATCCGGGCCAGCACGGCGATCAGCGGCCGCTCGATCTCGTCCCAGAGGCGGCTCAGCCGCTGGTCGGCAAGGTCGCGTTCCAGCGACGGCCGCACCGCGAGGGCAGAAAGCGCATCGATCCCGGCGCGATGGGCCGGCACGAGCGTCTTCACATCCGGCAGGACCTGATCCAGCCGCTCCGCGACGACGTCGGCGATCGACTGACTCCGGAGCGCGGCATTCAGGAGGTAGGCGGCGATCTGGGTATCGAACGCGACGTCGGTCGCCGGCGCTGCCGGGTCATCGGCCATGCGGGCGACGAGCAGCGGCTTGACCTCGTGGCCGACCACCGGGATGCCGAGCCGCTCCACGAGGCGCCGAAGGCGGACGGCATCCTCGGGCCCCTCGGCGGCCACGACGCGACCGTCGCCGCCCGCGAGCGCCAGCGCGAGCGGCGTGCCCTTGCGCGGCCGGGGGTCGTCGGCGACAAGCGCCGCGCCGACGCTCTCCTGCGAGCTGAGCCACGGCTCCAGCAGGTCGATCGCGTCGTCGGCGTGGACCTCGATGCGATACGGATCGGCGATCGTCGCCGCGAGCGCGGTGGGCAGGTCTTCGAACGTCGCGGCGCCGTCGCCCGATGCGGCCGGTGCGCCGAGCGGCCGGGTCCCGGCCCGTGCGCCGCCGACGACGTCGAAGTCCAACGACAGCTGGAGGCCGTCACCACCCAGCGATCCGGCCCGGATCGGACGTCCTGGGCCCCAGCCGTCAGGACGATCCGTCCCGACCCGCGCCGCCGGCACGCCGCCGGTCGCCACGACCGCACGGAGCGATTCGACCCGTTCGATCGCGGTCTCGCCCGAGATCGCCGGCAGCCGCTCGATCAGCGTTCGGAACTCGTACTCGCGGAACAGCCGGACGACGGTGTCGCGGTCGTAGTCGGAGAGGCGGGCGGCGTCGAGGTCGAGCGTGATCGGGAGGTCGCGCACGATCCGCGACAGCTCACGACCCTCGAACACCTGCTCGCGATGTTCGCGCAGCTTTTCGCGGAGCTTCTCGGGTTTCACCTCGTCGATTCGGGCGTAAAGCGAGTCGAGGTCGCCGTACTCGGCGATGACCTTCGCGGCGGTCTTCTCCCCCACTCCGGGAACGCCCGGGATGTTGTCGGTCGGATCGCCCTTGAGGGCCTTGTAGTCGATCATCTGGTCCGGCCGCAGCCCGAACCGCTCCCAGATCCGCGCGGGGTCGTACATGATCGTGTTCTCGACGCCCGAACGCGTCGTCATCAGCCGGGTCTGGTCGGTCACGAGCTGGAGCATGTCGAGGTCGACGCTCACGATCGTCGTCTCGAGCCCGCGCGCGTCGGTGTCCTTCGTGATCGTGCCGATCACGTCATCGGCTTCGAAGCCCTTCGCCTCGTAGACCGGGATCCGCAGCGCCTTGACGACCTCGCGGACCTTCGGGAACTGCGCCGCGAGGTCATCCGGCATGCGCGTCCGGGTCGCCTTGTACTCGGCGAACTGCTCGTGCCGGAACGTTGGTCCGGGGAGATCGAAGGCGACGGCGACGTAGTCCGGCTTCAGGTCGGCGATTCCGCGCAGGACGATGCTGCAGAAGCCAAAGACGCCATTGACAAGGTCGCCCTTTGACGTCGTCAGCGGCGGCAGCGCGTAGTAGCCGCGGTACACGAGCCCGAAGCCGTCGATCAGCATCAGGCGTTCCATGGCAGGCCTCGGAGAGTGGCGGCCCGGGACCAGGGCTGCCGTGCGTTCAGTGTACCGAGGCGGTCGTCCAGGCCCGGCATGTTGCCGGACCGGGCGATCAGGCGAGGCGGCCTCGGAGGCGTCGAATGGCGAACAGCCCGAGGCCGACCGCGAGGAACGCGATGGCCAGCACGGTCACCGGCGACGTGGCGGGCGTCGCGTCGCGGCCGGCGGTGGGCCCGCCTGCGGCCAGTGGTGCGGCGGCGTCCGTCGGAGCCGGGCCCTCGGCCCGTGGAGCACCGGTGGTCGAGAGGTCGTCGTCCTTCATGACGCTCGGCGACGCGCCCGAACCTGAGACGTAGTTCGTTTTGCCGTCTCCGCTGCCCTCGGCCGGTCCATAGGCCGACAGCGTGTCCCGCGGTGTCGGCGCAGGCCCCGGCACGTGCGCGTCCGGCGGCGTCCCCCGCGGAGCGCCCGTGTCGACCACCGCCCGCTCGGGGCTCGCGGCCCCACCCGCGGACAGCAGGAAGCCCGTTGGGATGTTGCCGATCAGAAGCCCGACGAGCCCGAGCGTCGTGAACGCGGTCGCGAGCGGGCGTCCGATGCCGCGCGGAGCCGTGATCGTCCGGCCCAGCCGGCGCCACCATGGTCCGCCACGGAGTCGTGCGGCCTGGGCCGGGCTGAGGCGGAAGTCGCGCGGCGCGTTCGCGGTCTTCGGAAGGCCGGCGAGCGCAATGGAGATCGATGAGACGTCCGCGTGGAGCGCGGCACAGTCGCGACACTCACGAAGCCACTGCTCGACACGCTCAACCTCGGCGGGCCCGAGGTCCTGCGCGGCGTGCGCCGCGATCAACATCGGATCGTGGCGGTCGTGGGCGGATTCGGCCTGGAACGTCATCTCACGGGTTGGACGCCGGGCATCCGTTCATGGTTCCCGGCCCGCGCCGATCAAGCGCCGTGCGAGCCCGCGTCCGACGACGAGCAGGAGCCCGATCGGCAGCAGGACCAGCGACGCAACGAACACGCCGGTCTTCGCGGTGGGGCCGACCGGCCCGCTCGGGACGGGCGCCGTTGCCTGGCTCGCTGCCTGGCTCGGTGCCGTGCTCAGCTCCGGCGACGTGACCATGGCCGCGTCCGACTGGCCGGCCTTTGGCGAGCCTCTCAGGCTGTCGAACGCGGCGTCGGCAGATGGGCTGGCGTTCGCGCGTGGCGGGTCGGTCAGCTGCTCGCGGCCTGGGGCGCTCTCCGCGCCCGTGACCTGGAGCGCACCGCCGGCCGCGAAACCACTCGGCAGGCTGGATGCCACGAGCCCGATGAGGGCAAGGACGGACAGCGTTCCGCCGAGCGGTCGAGCGAAGGCAAATCGGGGACCGGAGACCGGCCGCAGCCAGGCCCGGATGCCCCGTCCGCGACGAAGCCGCTGGGCGTCCTGCGCCGTGATTCGGAAGTCCCGATGGCCGGTCTGGCTGCCGCCGCGCAGCGACGTCAATGCGAGCGAGATCGCCGCCAGGTCAGGCGCGAGCGCGCCGCAGTCGCGGCATCCGGGCACGAGCTCGGCATCGTGGCGCTCGTGCGCCGCGGATGCCCGGTCAGCCACGAAACAGGTCCATGCGATCTTCGAGCAGGTCACGCAACGCCAGCCGGCCGCGATGGATTCGTGACTTGACCGTCCCGAGCGAGACACCCGTCATCTGGGCGATCTCCGCGTAGTCGTAGCCCTCGACGTCAAACAGGACGATGGCTGTCCGCTGGTCGGTGGTGATCTGGGTCAGCGCGTGGTTGAGCGTGCGGTGGCGTTCGACCGTCAGCGCGGTTGTCACCGGGTCCGCGTCGGCGCCCGCGGGCGGCTGCCATGTCTCGTCCTCGAGCTCGGGGTACGGGTCCGCCGGACGCCGCTTCTTCAACCGCTGGGCGTCCATCGCGGCGTTGATCGCGATCCGGCTCAGCCACGAGCGGACGCTCCCGCCGCGAAAGCCCTCGAGGTTCCGATATGCCGAGAAGAACGCCTCCTGGACCGCGTCCGAGGCCTGGTCGCGGTCCGGCACCATCCGGACGACGAGGGCGAACAGGGCGTCCTGGTAGACGACGACGAGATCGTTGAAAGCGTCGAGGTCGCCCCCGCGAGCGCGCTCGAGCAGGATCAGGTCGCGGCGCTGGACGGGGTCGTCGGGGACCGTCGTCGAGCGAAGGTCCTCCTCGATCGGGGGTGTCCTCCGGACGGCGATACGCAGGCTGGGCGAGTCTAGCATCGGTCCCGCCGCAGACGCCGCTGCGGATTCGGCGGTTCCCCGCGCTAGGATTCGTGATCGGGCCGGAGTGGCGGAACGGTATACGCGGCGGTCTCAAACACCGCTGAGGGCAACCTCTTGTGGGTTCGAGTCCCACCTCCGGCACCATTCCCACGCGCCGCGCCGCCGCGCGCCGGGCAACCCGAACGACCCGCAGGGCCTTTCGGGGGTTGCAAACTCCGGACGGGGAGTTCGCTGTGGGCGCCTGACGCAGGCCGCGACCGCCGGGGGAACGGACCGTTGGCATCGGCGACAGGCGCCCAAAGAGAGGCTACTAGGGCCCTCCACGGCATCGGTGTCGCCTGCGCGACACTCCGGCTGTCGACCGCCGGACAGCCCGCCGACCGCCCGCGGCCACCCTCACAGCAGTGTCAGGTCGACGAGCCCATCGCCGAGCCGGCGCTGGACCTCGGCCAGGAGCTCGGCATCGTAGGCGACGGGCTGCTTGAGCTCCATCGGCAAGGCCGCGCCCCCGGGCGCCGGGACGTGGACGACGACCTTCGTCTCGCCCGGTCGTTCGCGGACGAGCACGCGGATCGTCTCCATCGCGAGGACCAGCCGGTCTGCCGAGGCGCCACCGAATCGGACATGGAGCACGCGGCCGGCGCCGTT
Organism: Candidatus Polarisedimenticolia bacterium; assembly: GCA_035649355.1. Lineage (GTDB taxonomy): Bacteria > Chloroflexota > Limnocylindria > Limnocylindrales > CSP1-4 > UBA5189. Next base: position 31,217 of record DASRJS010000076.1, on the reverse strand, counting down.
CGTCGCGAGCGGCTGGGTCGGCGCCGCGGCCTCGGCAGCGGCGCGGGCGCGGGCCTCGTCCGGAAGCGCCGGCTCATCGGCCGCGTCGTCGAGGGCGTCCGCACCGGCATCGGCATGGGTCGAGATCGGTTCTGCGGGGGCGATCGCGGGCAGCGTGGCGGTGGCCGTCACCGTCGCTCCGGCGCGCAGCGGCGACACGATCGGGACCCCGGGCCGGACGCCGCCGCTCCCCGGAGCCTGCGGCCCAGGGCCAACGGCCACGGGTTGGCGGCTCGAGGCGTTGCCGTATCCGCCGTTGCTGCCGTTGCCGTTTGCCCAGCCCCCGCCTGGCGCATCGCCAGGCACGGGACGGCGGCGGGCTCCCCGCTCCCCCATCGCGACCTCGCGTCCGAACGCCTCCGGCCCCTTCCCGACCGCGTCCTCCCACGTGAACACGAGGTCGGCCAGGAGCGAGACATCGTCGCCGCGATGATCGACGCGTCCCGCGACCAGCAGGATGGCGCCGTCCTGCCAGGTCGAACCGGTCTGTTCGAACAATCGCGGGAAGACGACCACCTCGAGCGAGCCCTGAAGGTCCTCGAGCGTGACCACCGCCATCTGGGAACGCGTTCGCGTCACGACCGTCCGCGACCCGACGACGATCCCGCCAACGACGATCCGCTGCCCGTCGAGTGACTCGTCCTTGAGGTCGCCCGAGTAGGCCGTGACGTAGTCGCCGACCTGGCCGGCCACCTCGCCCATCGGGTGCTCGGACAGGTACAGGCCGAGGAGCTCCTTCTCCCAGCGCAGCCGTTCGCGTGACGGTGCCTCGGGCACGTCCGGCAGCGGCCGCTCGAACGACGGCCCGTCCGCCGACGCGAGCTCGAACAGCGAGGTCTGGCCGCTCGCGCGATCGTGCTGCGCGATCTGGCCGCTCTCCATCGCCATCTCGAGGCCGGCGAGGACCTGGGCCGCATGACCGAACGCCCGCATCGCGCCCGCCTTCGCCAGCGACTCGAGGACCTTGCGGTTCGCGAGCCGCAGATCGATCCGCGAACACAGGTCGGCGAGCGAGATGAACGGACCGTCGGCCTGGCGGGCGGCGATGAGCGACTCGATCGCGCCCTGGCCGACGTTCTTCACCGCGAGCAGCCCGTAGCGGATCGCCTCGCCTTCAACGGTGAACTCGAGCTCGCTCGCGTGGATGTCCGGCGGCCGGACCTCGATCCCGAGACGGCGGCACTCGGCGATCGCCGCGGCGACGCGATCCTCGCTGTCCCGGAAGGCCGTCAGGACGCTGGTCATGTATTCGACCGGGTAGTTCGCCTTCAGGTAGCCCGTCTGGTAGGCGATCAGCCCGTAGCACGTGGCATGGGCCTTGTTGAAGCCATAGCGCTCGAACGGCTGGAAGGCCGCGAACACGGCGTCGATGACGTTCGCCGCGACGCCGCGCTCCGCCGCCTGCGTGACGAACTTCTCGCGCATGGACCGCAGCAACGAGGACTTCTTCTTCCGGATCGCGTAGCCCAGCGTGTCCGCCTCGGGGCCGCTGAAGCCGCCAAGGGCGATCGCGGCGGCCATGATGTCTTCCTGGTAGACGAAGATGCCGTACGTCCGCTCGAGGAACGGCTCCAGCAGCGGATGGAGGTACGTCACCGGCTCCTGGCCGTGCTTCCGCCGGATGTACGCGGGAATGTTCTCCATCGGCCCCGGCCGGTAGAGCGCGACCATCGCCGCGAGGTCGTGGACGCTCGTCGGGCGGAGGTCCCGGATGTAGCGCCGCATGCCCGCGGACTCGAGCTGGAAGACGCCCGTGGTCTCGCCCGACGACAGGAGCTCGAACGTCTTCGCGTCCTCGAGCGGCAGCCGGTCCAGGTCGATCTCGATGCCGCGCTGGGCGCGAACCATGTCGACCGCGTGGCGCAGGATCGTCAGGTTCGAGAGCCCGAGGAAGTCGAACTTCAGGAGGCCGAGCGCCTCGATCGCGTGCATCTCGTACTGCGTCATCAACGAGTCCGAGTTCGTCGCCTTCTGGAGCGGCATGAGCTCCGTCAGCGGCTCGCGGCTGATGACGACGCCGGCGGCATGCGTCGAGGCGTTCCGGGCGACGCCCTCGAGCTGCCGGGCGAAGTCGATCATCCGCTTGACGCCAGGCTCGCTCTCGTATTGCTCGCGCAGCTGCGGGCTGATCTCGAGCGCTTCTTCGAGCTTGATCCCGAGCTGGTTCGGGACGGCCTTCGCGACCCGATCGACGTCGCCGTACGTATGACCGAGGACGCGGCCAACGTCGCGGATCGCGGCCCGAGCGAGCATCGTGCCGAACGTGATGATCTGGGCGACGTGGTCCTGGCCGTACTTCCGCGTGACGTAGGCGATGACCTCCTCACGCCGGCCATCCTCGAAGTCGACGTCGATGTCCGGCATCGTCACCCGATCCGGGTTGAGGAACCGCTCGAACGGCAGCTGCCAGGCGATCGGGTCGACCGGCGTGATGCCGAGCGTGTACGTGACGATGGAACCGGGGGCCGAGCCGCGGCAGGTCGTCTGGATGCCCTGCTCCCGGGCGAACCGGATGAAGTCCGCGACGATCAGGAAGTAGCCCGCGTAGTCCATCTTCGTGATCACGCCGAGCTCGTAGTCCAGGCGCGCCTGGAGCTCGGCGGTCACGGTTCCGTAGCGCTGCTCGAGCCCGCGCTGGCACTCCTTCGTCAGCCACGAGGCCGTCGTCTCGCCGTCGGGCACCGGGAAGTGCGGGATCCGGAGCTGGCCAAGCGGCAGCTCGACGTTGCACATCTCGGCAATCCGGCGACTCGCGAGAAGCGCGTCGTGCTGGTCCGGGAAGCGCGCCGCCATCTCGGCGGCCGACTTCAGGAAGAAGTCATCCGTTTCGAACTTCAGGCGGCCGGGCGTATCGAGGTTCGTCGCCGTGCCCACGCAGAGCAGGACGTCGTGCGCCGGAGCCTGCTCGCGATGGACGTAGTGGAGGTCGTTCGTGACGACGAGCGGGAGGCCGGTCTCGGGCGCGAGCCGCAGCAACTGCTCGTTGAGGCGGCGCTGCTCGGGCAGGCCGTGGTCCTGGAGCTCGAGGAAAAAACGGTCCTTGCCGAAGATCTCGCCGTACTCCCCGGCGAGGTTCCGGCCGAGGTCCCAGTCGTCGACTTCGAGCGCGCGCGAGATCTCGCCGTTCAGGCAGGCCGACAGCCCGATGAGGCCCTCGCTGTGGCGCGCGAGGTGCTCGCGATCGATCCGCGGCTTGTAGTAGTAGCCGTCGACGTGGGCGTCGGTCACGAGCCGCGTCAGGTTGCGATAGCCGACGAGGTTCTCGGCGAGGAGGATGAGGTGGAACGGCTGCGCGTCGGCCTTGCCCTCGCGGTCGCTCATCGCCCGCCGGGCAACGTAGGTCTCGACACCGATGATCGGCTTGATCGCCTTCGTCCGGCAGGCCTGGTAGAAGGCGACGGCGCCGTAGAGCGCGCCGTGGTCCGTGATCGCGAGCGAGTCGAAGCCCTGTGTCGCCGCCGCGTCGACGAGGTCGGTGATCCGTGCGAGGCCGTCGAGAAGGCTGAATTCGGAGTGCGTGTGGAGGTGGACGAAGTCGTTCGACGCGAGGGTCACGGGGCGAAATGGTAGGCGCCAAGCCCGCCCGACGCGGCCGGCCGCCGGCGCAATCAGCGGCGGAGCATCTCCTCCACGACCGGCGCGATCCGCTCGACCCAGAGCGCGTACTGAGCGCCGCTCGGATGGAGGCCGTCGCCCGCGACGAGGCTCCGGTCGTCGGCCGCCAGGAGCGACAGGTCGTAGATGTCGACGACGGCGATGCCGCGGGCGGCTGCAGCGTCGGTGAAGATCGCGTTATAGCGCTGGATGGCCGCCGAGACGGACGTTGGGTCGCCGTAGTCGGCGCCCGCGGGCGTGACCGTGTAGTCCGGCGTCGTGACGCCAACGATCCGATTCTCGCCTGCGTGACTGATCAGGGCATCGAAGATCTGGCCGAGGTTGCGGCGGTACTCGTCCTCGCTGACGCCCTGGATGACGTCGTTGACGCCGATGAGGAGCGTCGCGAATTCGGGCCGTAGCCCGTCGAGCTGCGGCAGCTCGTCGGCAATCACATCGCGGGTCGTGTAGCCGTTCACTGCCGGATTGCCGACGAGCGCGAGCGCTGGTGAAGTCCCGTGGAGCGCGGCGACGAGCTGATCCGGCCAGCGCTCGGCCTCGCGTACTGACGTCCCGATCGTGTAGGAGTCGCCGAGAGCAACGTACCGGAGCACACCGGCCGACGATGGCCCGGGCGATCCCGACGGTCCGATCGAGCCGGCCGGCATGCACGATGCGACGAGCGCACCCAGGACGAGCGTCAGGCGGGGTCGCATCGCGAGAGTATCGCCGCTTGACTCTCCGCCGTTCACACCGGTGCTCTATCCTTCGACAACGCGCCAGCCGCGGGTGGCCGGAGGGATCGAATGGGCGCTTGCCCGTTGATCGACCCGTCGACCGCCGGTAGGATGCGCGCCGATGGGCGTCCCGAGAGACGCACACTCGTCGATCCGCGTCGTGCAGCACCAGGGGCTCCGAGCGTGGACGGCGATTACAGAGGAGGACACATGCGCACCCGCTCAGCGCTGCTGTCGCTGCTCGCCGTCCTGGCCCTCGTGGCCGCGGCGTGTGGCGGTGGCACCAGCACGGCCCCGTCGACCGAGCCGTCAGCCGCCGCGTCGACCGAGCCGTCGGCCGAAGCGTCGGTCGAGCCGTCGGCGTTGACCTGTGATACGGCTCTCAAGGTGGGCCTCGTCACGGACGTCGGCCGGATCAACGACAAGGGCTTCAACCAGTCCGCGTACGAAGGCATGGAAGCCGCTGCCAACGAGGCGCCGACATGCTTCGAAACCGACTACATCGAGACCCAGAGCGCGTCCGACTACGCCACGAACATCGCATCGTTCGTGGACGACGGATTTGACGTCGTCATCGGCGTCGGCTTCCTGATGGGCGACGCCCTCGGCGATGCCTCAAAGGCCAATCCGGACATCAAGTTCCTGAGCGTCGACGGCGTGCCCAGCACCGGCCACGACGAAGCGTGGTCGACCAACGGCGAATCGCTGTTCTTCGCCGAGGATCAGGCCGGCTACCTGGCTGGCGTCCTCGCCGCGTCGATGAGCACCTCGGGCCACATCGGCGTCGTTGGTGGCCTCGTTGTCGTCCCGCCGGTCGAGAGGTTCGTCGAGGCGTACTGCGACGCCGCAAAGGACACCAAGTCCGATATCACCTGCGACTTCGTCTACACGACATCGTTCGTTGACAAGCCGCAGGGCAACGCAGCGGGGCAGACGATGATCGACAACGGCGCGGACGTGATCTTCGCCGCTGGCGGCCTCACCGGTAACGGCGCACTCGATGCCGCCTGCGCGGCCGACGTGCTCGCCATCGGTGTCGACACCGATCAGTACGAGACCTACCCGGAAGTTCAGCCGTGCCTCCTCTCGAGCGCGACCAAGAACGTCAAGGGCGCGGTCCACGACTCGCTGTTCCGCATCGCCGGCGACACCTGGGCGGCTGGCTTCCATACCGACAACGCCCAGACCAACGGGATCGGCCTGGCGCCGTTCCACGACAAGGACGCCGACGTCCCGCAGGCGGTCAAGGACCTGCTCGCGACGACATTCGCCGGCCTTGCCGACGGTTCGATCGTCCCTGACGTCGTCATCGACGCCAAGTAGGTCGGATCGCTAAGCGACCCAGTACTGAACGGCGAGGTCCTCCGGGCCTCGCCGTTCTTCATAACCTGAGGCTGCAGAGGTCGTCGTGACCGACGTCGAGGCAGGGTCCGCTCCAGCGCTCGAACCCGTGCAGGCGCCCGCGCTCGAGATGCGCGGCATCACGAAGCGGTTCCCGGGCGTCCTCGCCAACGACCACATCGACCTCCAGGTCAAGCCCGGCGAGATCCACGCCCTCCTCGGCGAGAACGGCGCCGGCAAGAGCACGCTCATGAACGTGCTCTACGGGCTCCTCGCGCCGGACGAGGGCGAGATCCTCATCAACGGCCAGGCCGTCCAGATTGCCGGGCCGTCCGACGCGATTGCCCGCGGCATCGGCATGGTCCACCAGCACTTCATGCTCGTGCCGGTGTTCACCGTCGCCGAGAACGTCGTCCTCGGCAACGAGACGATGGCGAACCCGATCCTGCTCCACACAGAGATCGCCAATGGCCGGATCCGCGAGCTGGCACGGGTCCTCGGCTTCTCGGTCAATCCGGACGCCGTGGTCGGCGAGCTCTCGGTCGGCCTGCAGCAGCGGATCGAGATCCTGAAGGCCCTGTATCGCGGTGCGAAGGTGCTCATCCTCGACGAGCCGACCGCCGTGCTGACGCCCCAGGAAACGGTCGAGATCTTCGCCGTGCTGAAGAGGCTCGCCGCCGAGGGCACGAGCATCGTCTTCATCAGCCACAAGCTCTACGAGGTCCTCGACATCGCGGACCGGATCACGGTCATCCGGCGCGGCAAGGTCGTCGGGCAGGCGGACCCGAAGACGGCAACCGAGGAGGACCTCGCGGCGATGATGGTCGGCCGCGACGTCTCGCTCGTAGTCGACAAAGAGCCCGCGAAGCCCGGTGAGGTCTCACTCGATATCCGCGAACTCGTGGTCGCCGACGATCGCGGCTCGGTCGTCGTCGAGAACTGTTCGTTCGAGGTCCGCAAAGGCGAGATCCTGGGCATCGCCGGCGTCGCCGGAAACGGCCAGGCCGAGCTCGTCGAGGCGCTGACCGGACTGCGCAAGGTCAAGAGCGGCCACGTCACGCTCGGCGGCGTCGACGTCACGGAGGACCGGCCCCGTGAGATGGCGGCCCGCGGCCTCGCGTACATCCCCGGCGACCGGCAGCGGTTCGGGCTGGTCCTGCCCTACCCGATCGAGGACAACCTCGTCCTGACGGACTACCACAGCCCGCCGTTCTCGCACTTTGGCGTCCTAGACGAGAAGGCGATCGAAGCGCGGGCGGCCGAGCTCATCCCGCAGTTCGACGTTCGCACGCCGTCGTCGAAAGTGCCGGCGGGAACGCTCTCGGGTGGCAACCAGCAGAAGGTCATCATCGCCCGCGAGTTCAGCCGCCCGATCATCCTCCTCATCGCCGATCAGCCGACGCGCGGCCTTGATGTCGGCTCGATCGAGTTCATCCACCGCCAGATCGTCGCGAAGCGCGACAGCGGCACCGCGGTGCTGCTCGTGTCCGCCGAGCTGGACGAGGTCCTCGAGCTGTCCGACCGGATCGCGGTCATGTTCCGCGGCCGGATCGTCGCGATGGTCGATGCCGCGACGGCCGAGAAGGAGAAGATCGGCCTGCTGATGGCGACTGGCACGACGAGCCCGCGCGTCGCCGCGGCGGTGGCCCACGGCGAGATCCTCATCCCACCGACCGGCAGCGCACCCACGAACCCACCAGGAGCTTCGGCATGACCGCCGAGGGCAGCGCCGCCCCCACCGGCATGAACCTCGACCCGATGACCCTGCTGGGCTCGGGCGGCCGGCGCCAGCAGATCGCGACGACGATCCTTGCGATCGTCCTCGGCGTCGTCCTCGGCGGCGTCCTGATCATCGTCGCGGCGCTGCTTCAGGGACGCGGCTTCCTGCCCGGGCTGCCCCTCGAGGCGTATCGCGCCATGCTCGATGGCTCGTTCCTTTGCGCGAAGGGTTTCGCGAAGGACGCCTGGACGTGCAAGGAGGGCGGGCTCCTCGACCTCAAGGCGCTCGGCAACACCCTCAATGTCGCTACGCCGCTGACCCTCGCCGGGCTGTCCGTCGCGTTCGGGTTCCGCGCCGGCCTGTTCAACATCGGCGCCCAGGGCCAGTTCCTCGTCGGGGCGTTCGTGGCCGCGGTCGTGGGCTCCACGCCGATCCTCACAGGACCGCTGCATGTCGTCCTGGCGTTGGCTGCCGGAATGCTCGGCGGGGCCGCGTGGGGCTTCATCCCGGGCCTGCTCAAGGCCTGGCGCGGCGCCCACGAGGTCGTCGTGACGATCATGCTCAACTACGTCGCGTACTTGATCCTGAACTGGCTCGCAAGCTCGCAGTCGATGTTCCGGGATCCGAGCGCGAGCCTGCCACGGACGCGCGAGGCGCTTCCGGATGCCCAGCTTCCGATCATGATTCCAGATACGAAGGCGCACCTCGGCTACCTGGTTGCGCTCGGCACGGTCTTCGCGATCTGGTTCCTCCTGTTCCGGACGACGCTCGGCTTCGAGATTCGAACGGTGGGCATCAACGCCTTCGCAGCCAAGTACGCGGGCATTCGGACCGCCTTCATCGCCGTCCTCACGATGAGCATCGCCGGCGGACTTGCCGGTCTCGGCGGCGCGGCGGAGCTTCTCGGCGTCGTCAAGGGCTATCCGGCCGAGTTCCTGACGAACTACGGCTTCGATGCGATCGCCGTCGCGCTGCTCGCACGCGCTCACCCCATCGGGGTCGTTGGGTCGGCGCTCCTGTTCGCCGCCCTGCGTGCGGGCGCGGGCACGATGGCCCGGGCGGCCGACATGCCGGCCGACATCATCGTCATCATCCAGGCCCTGATCATCCTGTTCGTAGCGGCCGAGGTCGTGCTGCGGCGCCTGCTGCCGGGGCTCCGGCGGCGCAAGACGGCGGCCCCGGCCGCGGCAGCGGCGTGAGCGGGCGATGACAGTCGCGACGCCGGAACGTCTCGCCTGGGTCCGCCGGATCCTCCGCTCGCGCTGGGGCGTCATCGGCGTCGTGGCGGTCGTGGTCCTCGTCGGGTCCTCGTATCTCCAGATCCCGTGGATCGGCGACCTTTCGACGTGGCTGATCCAGAAAGCGCCGCCGCAGGCCTACATCTTTGTCCAGTACGCGGTGCCGATCGGATTTGGCGCCCTCTGTGGCCTGCTGTGCGAACGGTCCGGCGTCGTGAACATCGGCATCGAAGGCATGATGCTCACCGCGGCCTTCGTGGCCTTCCTGGCGGGTGCCTATCTCGACCCGGTCCTCGGCTCGCCGTGGGCGGCCTTCGCCGCGGTGTTCTTCGGAATCTTCGCGGCCATGCTCCTCTCGGCGTTGCACGCCTGGCTGTCGATCACGGTGAAGGCGGATCAGATCATCAGCGGCACCGTGATCAACATCCTCGCGCTGGGCGGGACGGCGTTCTTCAACCAGCTCCTCGTCTCGACCTCGGGGCTCCAAGGCACGCGCACCCTGCCGAAGATCCAGGTTCCCGATCAGATCGCGGACATCCCCCTGGTCGGCTGGTTGATCAACGCGGTCTTCAACCAGGGCCCGATCGCGATCAGCCTCTTCGTGTTCGTCGGCCTCCTCCACGTCCTGCTATGGCGATCACGCTGGGGGCTCCGGACGCGCGCGGTCGGCGAGCATCCAAAGGCTGCCGACACCGTTGGCATCGACGTCTATCGGACCCGCTACACAAATGTCATCCTCGGTGGCGTCTTCGCCGGCCTCGCTGGCGCATTCCTGACGCTGGAGCTTTCGAACTCGTTCGAGGACGGGCTCACCGGAGGCAAGGGCTTCATCGGGCTCGCGGCCTTGATCTTCGGGCGCTGGACGCCGATCGGCGCATTGGGCGGCGCGCTCCTGTTCGGGACGGCCCTCACCCTGCAGTTGATCTCGCGAATTCCGAGCTCGGCGCCGGGGGGTCCGCTCGGCGAGTGGGTCGCGACTGTCCCGCCGCAGCTCTTCGGCGCGATCCCGTACGTGCTGACGATCATCATCCTCGCCGGCGTCGTCGGCCGGGCGATCCCGCCGGCGGCCGACGGCGTGCCGTATGACAAGGAGTCCCGGGGCTGACGACGCCCGAGGAGAAGGCCCAGGCGCGCGCATTCCTCGATCTCGAGGAAGGCGGCGGGCCAGTGCCGGTCCTCGACGACGCGGCGATGCTGGACGTCCTGCGACGAGCTCGGCGGATCGCAGTTATCGGCGCCTCCTCCAAGCCCTACCGCGCCTCGAACGGGGTCATGCGGACGCTCATGCGCGCCGGCTACGACTGCGTGCCGGTCCATCCGAACGAACCCATGGTCAACGGCATCCGGGCGTTTCCGACCCTTGATGCCGCCGTGGCCGAGACCGGGCCGTTCGACATCGTCGACGTGTTCCGGCGCGCGGAGTTCTGCCCGGAGCACGCGCATGAGGCGGTTCGAACCGGCGCCGGCTGCCTGTGGCTCCAGCTCGGGATCGTGAGCTGGGAAGCTGCGGAGGTCGCCCACGCGGGCGGCCTCGGGGTCGTCATGGACCGCTGCACCCAGATCGAGCTGGGCCGCATTCGCGGCTGACGGTTCCGCCTCGCTCGGCCGGGCGCCGCTCCGTTCGATCCTGTCAAATGTGCGCAATGCGACCCTTACGAACGATTCTTGTGGCGCACGTTCGCGAAGTTCTGCATTGCCATGCAGCTATGCGGCCATGCGGCTGAGTATGCGGACCGCGCGCGCATGACCATGCACGCTCAGTCCGGTAGCGGCGGCCTTTCCACTCGTAAGGTTCGCCCTGCGCGACTTTTGACAGGAACCTCGGGGCAGGGCGCGGCTAGGCGGGCAGCAGAAATCCGAGCAGGACGAGGACGAAGCCCACTCCGACGATGATCCCGCCGTCGCGAACCTGGCGCCGGAGCATCTCCATCGCAACCGAGGCCCCGGTCTTGCCTTCCGATCGGACCCCGCCGCGCCAGGCCTCGTATCGGGCGATGTTCGCGTCCTCGGCCTTCAGCGCCTGGTAGCGATCCCACGGGCCCCGGGCACGTCGATAGCCAACCGCGATGACGACGATCCCGAGCAGCCACAGTGCGATCGCCGCGCCGCTCATGACTCCCCCGGCCCAGCGTCAAGGCGCGCCCGCAGAGCATCGCCCGCCATCGCGGCATTCGCCTGGCCCCGCGTCGCCTTCATGACCTGGCCCACGAGGAATCCGATCGCCTGCGCCTTGCCGGCTCGATAGTCCGCAACGGCGGCCTCGTTTGCAGCGATCACATCGTCGACGATCGGTCCCAGCTCTGACTCGTCGGAGACTTCCCGAACATCGCCCAGTCGTTCGAGCGCCTCGGCAGCGGTGAGGCCATTCAGGACAACGAGCTCAAATGCTGACCGGGCAGCATTTGCCGAGATCCCGTCTTGGTCACGCGCGTGCAGGATCGCGGCGAGGTCTTGGCCAATGGACTTGGGCTCCCGCGGAAACGAGGTGATCGCGGAGTCCCTCAGATACGGGCCGCTCACCCAGTTCGAAACGGTCTTAGGAGCGACCCCTGGATAGCTCAGCAGAGTCTCCTCGAAGACACGTGTCGCGCTTTGATTGCTGGCCAGGACATTTGCGTCATACGCCGACAGGCCGTGGACCGCTTCGTAGCGCGCCCGGCGGGCGGCCGGGAGCTCGGGCAGCGCGGCGCGGATGCCCTCGAGCCATGCCGCGTCGACGTTGAGCGGCGGCAGGTCGGGCTCGGGGAAGTAGCGGTAGTCGTCGGACGTTTCCTTGACCCGCATCCGGTATGTCGCGCCGCGGTCGTCGGACCAGCCGCGGGTCTCCTGCACGAGCTGGTCGCCCGCGTCGAGGATCTCGGCCTGGCGCACGATCTCGTGGGCGATCGCGCGTTCGACCGAACGGAACGAGTTCATGTTCTTGACCTCGGTCCGCGTCCCGAACGGCTCGCTGCCACGCGGCCGCAGCGAGACGTTCGCCTCGACCCGCATCTGGCCGCGCTCCATGTCCGCGTCACTCGCACCGATCGTCCGCAGCACGAGCTGCAGCTCCTCCGCATACCGCCGGGCCTGCTCGCCCGTTCGAACGTCCGGCTCGGTCACGATCTCCATCAGCGGGGCACCGGAGCGGTTGAAGTCGACGAGGCTGACGCGCTTGCCGTCGGCGCCCTCGTGGTGGACGAGCTTTGCGGTGTCCTCCTCGAGGTGGGCACGGTGGATGCGGATCGAGACCGGACCTTCGGACGTGTCGATCGTCAGACGGCCGCCCGAGACGAGCGGCAGGTCGTACTGGCTGATCTGGTAGCCCTTCGGAAGGTCCGGATAGAAGTAGTTCTTGCGATCCCAGCGTGTGGCACGCGGGGTCGAACCTTCGACCGCGACGCCGGTCGCGAGCACGAGCTCCACCGCCCGCTTGTTTATGACCGGCAGCACGCCCGGGAGCCCGAGGCAGACCGGGCAGACGTGCGTGTTCGGCGGGGCGTCCGCGTAGGCGTTCGAACAGCCACAGAACATCTTCGAAGCGGTCTTCAGCTGGCAGTGGACCTCGATCCCGATGACCGGCTCCCAGCGCTCGAGCGCGCGTGCAACGGCGTCGGGCGCCGCAACAGCGCTCATCCCGCTCACCGCCGCAGCCAGATCGCGACGAGCGATGGCGCCGCGATCAGCGCGGTCGCCGCCGCCAGGACAGGGATCAGGACCGGCAACGAGTACAGAATCGTTCCGGGATCGAGCGGGTACGAAGGACCCGTGCAACACCCGCCGCTCAAGGGCATGAACAGCGCTGCGATCCAGAAGAAGCCCGTGAGCGCGATCCCCGGCAGCGCGAAGAGGGTCGGCCAGCCGATTGGTCGGAACGCGACGATCACTGACGAGACCGCGGCAAGCCCCAGGCCCCAGGCAATGAGACCCAGCCCAATGTCGGTCCACGGGCGCCGGATGACATACCAATCGCCATAGACGAGCGTCGCAACCAGCATCACGGCGGTCCCGAGCGCGAAGGCAGCCCAACCGAGGGCAATCCAACGTGGCGCGAGCTGTCGAAGCCGCCCGTTCACGCCGTCGTGCTCCGATGGCGCTCGACAAAGCGGCCGATGCGACGCAGCGCCTCCTCGAGCTGCTCATATGAGGTCGCGTAGCACGCTCGGATGTGGTCGCGGCCTGACGGACCGAAAGCACTGCCCGGGATCACCGCGACATGCTCCTCCTGGAGCAATCGCTCGGCGAACGTCTCCGCGTCCATGCCCATCGAGGTCACGCGCGGGAACGCGTAGAACGCACCGCGCGGCTCGAACGTCTCGAGGCCCAACGCGTTGAAGCCGTCGACCACGAGACGCCGGCGCCGGTCGTACTCGGCGACCATCCGCTGAACGTCCGCCTCACCGTCCACGAGCGCCGCCAGGGCTGCGTCCTGGGCGACCGTCGCCGCGGTCATGATCACGTACTGGTGGATCTTCACGATCCCTTCGAGGATCGCCGGCGGGGCCGCCATCCAGCCGATCCGCCAGCCGGTCATCGCGTAGGCCTTTGAGAAGCCGCCCATCACGATCGTCCGCTCGCGCATCCCGGGCAAGGACGAGAACATCCGGTGCTCGTACGTGCCGTAGGCGAGGCGGTCATAGATCTCGTCGCTGTAGACGAGCAGATCGTGTCGCTCGGCGATCGCGGCGAGCTCCTCCTGGACGGCCATCGGCAGCACGGCGCCCGTCGGATTGCACGGGTAGCCGAGGAAGAGCGCCTTCGTCCGCGGCGTGATCGCCGCTTCGACCGCGGCCGGATCGAGCGCGAAGTCGTCTTCGAAGCGGGTCGGGACGTGGACGACGGTGCCGCCGGCGAACGTGATCGCCGGTTCGTAGGCGACGTACGACGGCTCGTGGAGGATGACTTCGTCGCCCACGTCGCAGGTCGCCCGCAGGGCCAGATCCACGGCCTCCGAGGCGCCGACGGTGATCAGCAGCTCCGTCGTCGGTGAGTACAGGACGCCGTAGCGCCGTTCGAGATGGCCCGACAGCGCCCGCCGCAGCTCGAGCGTTCCGTAGTTCGAGGTGTAATGCGTGCGGCCCTCGCGGAGCGACTCCACGCCGGCCTCGATGATCTGCCGCGGCGTATCGAAGTCCGGCTCCCCGATCCCGAGGCTGATGACGTCGGTCATCGTCGCCGCGATCTCGAAGAAGCGGCGAATTCCGGACGGCGGCACCGAGCGGACTCGCTCGGCGAGCGCGCGGTCCGCGAGCGGTGGCCTGGAGCTCGTCGTCGCCATCGTCAGTGCACTCCACCTGCGAGCGCAGCCATCCGTTCGGCGGGTGTTGGCCCGCCGCTCGACGCCTTCGCCAGGTCACGTGGCTCGGCGTTCCGCCACTCAGCTCCCGAGGTCAGGCCTTCGAACGCCCGTCCGAACCGGAACAGCCGGTCCTCGGACCATGCCGGGCCGATGAACTGGAGGCCGACCGGCAGGCCCTCCGAGAGCCCGCATGGAACCGAGATCCCGGGCAGGCCGGCCATGTTCACCGGCAGCGTGCAGGCGTCCGAGAGGTACATCTGGACCGGATCGGCGAGCTTGGCACCGAACCGGAAGGCGGTCGAGGGCGACGTGGGCGCCACGAGGGCATCGAAGCCGGCCGCGAAGAGATCGTCGAAGTCGCGCTTGATCAGCGTTCGAACCTTTTGCGCCTTCAGGTAGAAGGCGTCGTAGTAGCCGGCGCTCAGCGCGTAGGTGCCGAGCATGATGCGGCGCTTGACCTCAGCGCCGAAGCCCTCGCCGCGGGTCTTGAGGTAGTCCGCGATGAAGTCGGCGCCTTCCAGGCGGACCGAATGGCCGAAGCGCACGCCGTCATATCGGGCCAGGTTCGCCGAGGCTTCGGCCGGGGCGACGATGTAGTACGTCGCGAGGCCGTAGTCCGTGTGCGGGAGCGAGACGTCCTCGACGATCGCGCCCGCGGCTTCGAGCGATTGGACGCCCTCCCGGATCCGCCGCGCGACGTCAGGGTCCATGCCCGTGACGAAGTACTCCTTCGGCAGCCCGAGGCGCTTGCCCTTGAGATAGGCCGTCGCTTCGTCGTCGGCGACCGGCAGTCGGAGCAGGTCATCCGGCACAGGCACGGGCGCCGAGGTGGAATCGCGCTCGTCGCGGCCCGCGACGGCGTGCAACAACGCCGCCGCATCGCGGCAGTCGCGCCCGAATGGCCCCACCTGGTCCAGCGACGATGCGAAGGCGACGATGCCGTAGCGACTGACGCGGCCGTAGGTGGGCTTCATGCCGACGATGCCGCAGAGCGCCGCCGGCTGGCGGATCGAGCCCCCGGTGTCCGTGCCGATGCTCAACGGGGCGTGGTAGGCCGCGACGGCCACCGCGGAGCCGCCGCTGGAGCCGCCCGGGACGGTGTCCAGGTCCCACGGGTTCGAAACCGGGCCGTAGGCCGAGTGCTCGTTCGACGAGCCCATCGCGAACTCGTCCATGTTCGTCTTGCCGAGGATCACGGCGCCGACGGCCCGCAGTCGCTCCGTGATGTGTGCGTCGAACGGAGCGCGGTAGCCCTCGAGGATCCTCGAGCCCGCCGTGCACTGGCCGCCCTTAAGCGAGACGAGGTCCTTGAGCGCGACCGGGACGCCGAGGAGTGGGTGCTCGGCGTCGAGGGCGGTCGAACCGGACTCGCGGGCGTTCGCGAGGCGTGCGTCGGCGGTTTCGGCTTCAGCCAGCGCGCGGTCGCGCTCGATCGAGAGCCAGGCGTTCAGCCCGGCGTTCTCGGCCTCAGCCCGATCGAGGTGTGCGCGCGCGAGGTCGCGCGCAGAGACCTTGCCGCTTCGCAGGAGCGCGGCCATCTCGTGAGCGTGCAGGCGGGTCAGCTCCACGGTGACCACGTCACTCCCCGCCGAGGATCGGCGGGACGACGATGAAGTCGCCCTCGCGCTGCGGCGCGTTCCGAAGGACGTCCTCGGGCGACAGCGATGGGGTCACGACGTCATCGCGGAGGATGTTCTCGAGCTCGATCGTCTGGGCTGTCGGTGGGATGGCGTCGGTATCGAGCCGGGCCAGGATCGCGTACTGCTCGAGGATGTGGTTGAGCTGGCCTTCCAGCCGTGCCAGCTCCTCCTCCGAGAGGCCGAGCCGCGCGAGATAGGCGACGTGCTCGACGTCTGCACGGGTGAGGCCGGCCATGGTCGCGATCATAGCCGAGGACCCTGACGTTCCCGGACGGCCCGGGCGGCGGCCGCTACCCTCGGCCGATGGTCGAGATTCGCCCGATGACCGCCGTCGACATCGAGCCCGTACGGCAGATGATCATGGCCGGCGAGTGGGGCGATCGTCGCGTCTTCCTCGAGTTCGCGACGACCCAGCCTGAGTGCCTGCCGATCGTCGCCGTCGACGGCGGCGAGATCGTCGCCTCCGGCGTCGGCACCGCCAACGGGCCTGCGGGCTGGATCGGTGCGATTTTCGTCGACGAACGGGTTCGGCGGCGTGGGATCGGGCGCGCTGTCACGGATGCGGTGATCGCCGGCCTCGAGCAGAGAGGCTGTCAAACGCTCGTCCTGGTCGCGTCCGAGGAGGGCAAGCCGTTGTACGAGGGCATGGGCTTCCAGCTCCAGACGGCATACGCGACGCTCGAAGCCCCTGGCACGTCCGGCTCAGGCGTCGACGATGGCGCTGTCCGCCCGTTTGATCCAGGAGACCTCGAGGTCATGAGCGTGCTGGATCGAGAGGCCACCGGTGAGGCGCGCGGCCATCTCCTGACCCGCCTTGCCTCACCCGAGTCGGCCCGAGTTCTTGTCGACGAGAACGGTGGGCTGAGCGCGTTCACGATCCGGCCGCCATGGGGCGGCGGCGCGACGATCGCCGAAACCGAGGACGCGGGGACTCGGATCCTCCAGGCGCGTCGGGCCGCCATTGGCCCGGACCGCAAGGTCCGGGCCGGACTGCCGCTCGAAAACCGTTCAGGAATCCGGCGTCTGCAGGAGCTGGGCTGGACGCGTTCCTGGAATGCGCCGCGGATGATCCGCGGCGAACCGCTGGACTGGCATCCGGAGCAGATCTGGGGCCAATTTGCGATGGCCCTCGGCTGAGATTTCGGGTCAGCCGGCCGCCCGGACCGCCTCGAGTGCTCGGCGGGCCTGGTCGAGATGCACCCGATCGTGGCCGCCGAGCATCCGGAACATCAGATCGAAGCTCTCGCGACCGCGCTCGCGGTGGATGCCGACGCGCGCCCTGTCCGCGTCCGAGGATCGCCGCCACAGGTCGAGGTTCGAGGCTCGAAGCCCTTCGAAGGTCGCAATGAGCGCGTCCGGATCAGCCTCGCGATATCGCTGCGCCGAGACCCACGCCGCCTGGTCGTACGGCATGATCTCCGGCTCGTCATCGGCGAGCACCCAGCGATACCGGCTCGACATGACGATCTCGGCATCCACGATGTGCCCGATGCACTCGATCACCGACCATTCGCCCGGTTCTGGGACCCTCCGCAGGTCATCACCGGCTTCGGCGATGAGCGCACGCGCAGCGGCGGCCGTCTCGGCCGCAGCTTCGGCCGGGTCGTCCTTGCCGAGCGCGTCGAGCAGGCTCTGCTGGTAAGCCGCCGCCTGTGCGACTGGATCTGGCGAGATCATCCGGCCTCCTTCGTCACTCCTGGCCGAGCAGCTTGCGGAACCCGGCCTCATCGACGACCTCAACGCCAAGCGACTCCGCCTTCGCGAGCTTCGAGCCGGCCTTCTCGCCGGCCACGAGGTAGTCCGTCTTCCTGGACACCGAGCCGGCGGGGGTTCCGCCGGCGTCACGGATCGCCGACTCAGCCTCTTCCCGGCTGAAGCCCTCGAGCGTGCCGGTCACGACCAGGGTCTTGCCCGCCAGGGGTCCCGTCCCGGCAGCCGCTCTGGGCGCCGGCAGCTCCGCTTCGACCCCGGCATCGGCGAGATCATCCAGGACCCCAACACCGGGCCCGTCCGGGCCGAACCATGAGGCAAGGGCGTTCGCGAGCGTCGGGCCAACGCCAAAGAGCTCCTCGAAGCGGCCGGGATCGTCGCGGGCCACGCCTTCCAGGTGCGCACCCGCGCGCTGCAACCAGCCGTCGCCTGCGGGGACCTCGGCGGCCAGCCAGTGCGCGAGCTCGATCGCGGTCGTCCAGCCGACCAAGGGGATGCCGAGCGCCGCGATGATGCGCTCAAGCGGCCGGCGACGGGCCTTCTGAATCGCGCCGTGGAGGTTCTCGGCGCTCTTCCGGGCGAAGCGGTCCAGGGACTCGATGTCCTCGACCGTCAGGCGGAAGAAGTCGCCGCGGCGCTTGACGAGGCCGCGCGCCAGCAGCTGCTCGAGGACGTGCCAGCCCGCGCCCTCGATATCCATCCCTCCGCGGCCGGCGAATTGACCGAACTCCTGGGAGACGCGTGCCGGGCAGGCGAGATTCGGGCAGTAGTGGCGGACCGCGCCTTCGTCGCGGGCGATCTTCGTGTTGCAGACCGGGCAACGCTCCGGCATCTCGAAGACGCGTTCGCTGCCAGTTCGCTTCTCGACGATCGGCCGGACGACCTCCGGGATCACGTCGCCGGCCTTCTGGAGGACGATCGTGTCGCCGATCCGGATGTCCTTCCGGCGCACCTCGTCGAGGTTGTGGAGCGTCGCCCGCGCGACGGTCGAACCCGCGACCTTCACCGGGCGCATGTGGGCCACCGGGGTCAATGTCCCCGTTCGACCGACGTAGACGACGATGTCCTCGATGACCGTCTCGACCTGCTCTGGCGGGAACTTGTACGCGATCGCCCAGCGTGGAGCGCGACTCACGATTCCGAGGCGCTCCTGCTGGTCGAAGCGATCGGCCTTGGCGACGACGCCGTCCGTTTCGTACGGCAGGTCGTGGCGAGCCTCGCGCCAGCGTTCCGTGAATGCGATCACGCCCTCGATGTCGAGCCCGCTCTCGCGCTCCGGGTTCACCGGCAGCCCAAGGGCTTCGAGACGATCCAGCGCGCCCGCCTGCGAACGCACGCCCGGTGCGGCCGAATCCGCACCTTCGGCCGTGCCCGCGTCGCCGACGTCGAGCCCGATCGTCGCCTGGGCGGCGTTCGGCTCCTCGAGCAGCTGGTAGAACCACGCCGAGAGCTTTCGGCCGGCGGTGACGGTCGGGTCGATCTGGCGCAGCGAGCCGGCGCCGCTGTTCCGGGGGTTCGCGTAGAGCGGCAAACCGGCCGCCTCGCGCTCGGCGTTGATCCGCGCGAACTCGGCCTTCGGCATGAAGACTTCGCCCCGAACGTCGGCGGTGACCGGCTGCTTCAGGCGAGCCGGAATAACCGAGATCGTTCGCAGGTTCGCGGTCACGTCCTCGCCGGTCGAGCCGTCGCCACGCGTCGCGCCACGGACGAACCGCCCGCGGTCGAAGCTCAGCGAGATCGCGAGGCCGTCGATCTTGAGCTCTGCCACATACGTCAGGTCCGTCGCGGGCTCCGGAGCGGCCGGCAGTCCCAACGTCTTTCGAACCCGCGCGTCGAATGCCCGCAGCTCATCGTGCGTGAACGCATTCGCGAGCGAGAGCATCGGCCGCGAATGACGGACCTCCGAGAACGGGCTGTCGATCGCCGCTCCGACGCGCTGGGTCGGTGAATCGGGCGTGACGAGCGCAGGAAATGCCGTCTCGAGAGCGACGATCTCGCGCATCAGCTGGTCGTACTCGGCGTCGGCCAACTCGGGCGCGTCGTCCTGGTAGTAGAGGCGATTCGCGCGAATGAGCGTCTCCGACAGCTCGGCGTGGCGCGCGGCGGCGGCCTCCGGCCGGAGCCCAGCCGCAGCTTCGATGAGTGCGGGATCGACGGGCAGCGCTTCGTTGGGCGTCTGAGTCTCCACCTGGGTCACGGCCTCAGTCTACGAAGCCGAGCCGCCGTCCGCGATCGACGACAATTTCACGGTGCCCATCCCGACGATCGAGACCGAGCGCCTGCGCCTGCGGGCGTTCCGCGACGGGGATCGGGAGCCGTTTGCGGAGCTCAACGCCGATCGCGAGGTGATGGAGCTCTTCCCGGCGGTCTTGAGCCGTCGCGAGTCGGATGCGTTCCTGGATCGGATCCTGCGGCGCTGGGACGAGGACGGGCACGGGCTCTGGGCGATCGAACTGAAGACTGACGGCGCGTTCTTCGGGTTCGCCGGTCTCGCGACTCATCGGTTCGAAGCGCATTTCATGCCGGCCGTCGAAGTTGGCTGGCGCCTGGCGCGCCACGCCTGGGGCTTCGGCTACGCCACCGAAGCTGGAGCGGCGGCTCTGCGCTACGGATTCGAAACGCTCGGGCTCGAGGAGATCGTGTCGTTCACGACTGTCGCGAACGCCCGCTCACGCCGGGTCATGGAGCGACTCGGGATGACGCGGGATCCGGCAGACGACTTCGATCATCCGAACCTGCCTGTCGGCCACCCGATCCGGCCGCACGTCCTCTACCGACTTCCGAAAGCGGCCTGGCTCGCCGGCCAGGTCAACGGTGCTGCAGGCTGACTCGCGGAGCGTTACGCCAGCAGGCTTCGGTCGACATCTCGAACGTTTGGGCGACCGACGAGGGCCATGGCCAGCTCGAGCTCCGTGCGCAGCATCCGGAGCACGGCCCTGACGCCGGCCTCGCCATCAGTCGCGAGGCCCCACAGATACGGCCGGCCGATGAGCACAGCACGGGCGCCCATTGCCAAGGCTCGAAGCACGTCGACGCCGCGCCGGATGCCGCCGTCGACAAGGACGTCGACCTGGCCGGCGACCGCATCGACGACGTCGGGAAGCGCGGCGCACGTGCTGATGGCTCCATCGAGCTGGCGGCCGCCGTGGTTCGAAACGATGATCCCGCTCGCGCCGTGGTCCACGGCCAGTCGAGCATCCTCGGCGGTCAGAACGCCTTTCGCGATCACCGGCAGGCCCGAGATCGACGTGAGCCAGTCGACGGCCTCCCACGTCAGTCGTGGATCCCAGAGCCTGTTCACGAACGCGGCCAGCGCGGAGGGCTCGTCCGAGCCCCCAGACGCCTGCGGGGCATACGGGTCGAGATTGACCATCGCGATCCCGGCGGGCAGCTTGAACGCGTTGC
This sequence comes from Candidatus Polarisedimenticolia bacterium, assembly GCA_035649355.1. Taxonomy (GTDB): domain Bacteria; phylum Chloroflexota; class Limnocylindria; order Limnocylindrales; family CSP1-4; genus UBA5189. The sequence continues at coordinate 10,515 of DASRJS010000076.1, read as the reverse complement.
GGACGTCGCGCTCGCGCCGTCCGAGAACCGGCACATCGACCGTCAAGCACAGCGCCGTGTAGCCAGCGGCCTCGGCCCGCCCGACGAGCGCACGGGTGATCTCCCGATCACGAAGGCACGCAAGCTGGAACCAGGGCCCCGCTGCGGAGGCCGCGTTGTCCTCGATGGTCGTCGTCGCCTGCATGCTCAGGACTTGGATGAGGCCGGCGTCAGCCGTGGCGCGGGCAACGCCAATCTCGCCGTCGCTGTGAGCGAGCTTGTTGAGCGCGCAAGGCGCCGTGAGGATTGGGGCCGCGATGGGTTGCCCAAGGACCGTTGTCGTCGTGTCGAGCTCGCTGACGTCAACGAGCGAGCTCGGTCGCAATCGATGTCGGCCCCATGCGGCCACGTTCTCGACCAGGGTGAGCTCGTCCCCGGCCGCGCCTGCGTAGTAGTCGTACACGAGTGGGGTCAGCCGTTCGCGCGCGATCGCCTCGAAGTCACTGAGGTTGACCGGGCTAGTCGTCACCCAGCGGCTCGCGTGACCACGTCGCGACGGATGTCAGCGGTCGAGGCGCTGCCGAGGAGCGGCAAGGCGAGCTCGAGCTCCTCGCGCAGGATCGCGATCGCGCGTTCCACGCCCGCCTGCCCCGCGGCCGCGAGAGCCCAGTAGATCGGCCGGCCCAGGAGGACGCCGCTCGCGCCGAGCGCGAGCGCGATCACGATGTCGATCCCGCGCCGGATGCCGCCATCGACCCAGACGGGAATGCGACCGTCGACCGCCGCGACGACCGGTTCCAGCGCGTACGCCGTCGCGAGCGCGCGATCCAGCTGGCGGGCGCCGTGGTTCGAGACGACGATGGCGTCGACACCGGCATCCGCGGCCCGTCGCGCATCGTCGGGCGATTCGATGCCCTTGAGGACGAGCGGCAGGCCCGACCAGGAACGGATTTCGTCGAGGTCGTCCCAAGTGAGCCCGAGTGCGCGTTGATCGTCCAGGCCTGCGTAGCGGCCACGGGCGGTCGCCGAGGCGGGGTCGACGTTCGGCATCGGCGGCAGCTCGAAGCCCGAGCGCCGGTCGCGCTCGCGATAGCCGAGGACCGGGAGGTCGACGGTCAGCACGATCGCGCGGTAGCCGCTCGCGGCCGCCCGTTCGACAAGCGTTCGCGTGTAGGCCATGTCGCGGACGAGGTAGAGCTGGAACAGAAGGTCGGCGCCGGGAGCGGCTGCGGCGACATCCTCGATCGTCATCGAGGCCGAGGTCGAAAGGATGTACGGGACGCCGGCGGCCGCAGCGGCGCGGGCCGAGGCGGCTTCGGCGTCCGGGTGCGCGAGCGCCTGGACGGCCATGGGTGCGATTCCGACGGGCAACGAGCTCGACCGGCCGAGGAACGAGCCGGAGACGTCGATCTTCCGGATGTCGGTCAGCACCCGCGGGGCGAACCGGAACGAGCGCCAGGCCGCCTCGTTCTCCGCCAGCGTGAGCTCGTCCCACGAACCGCCCGCGACGAAGTCATACGCCGGCCCGGTCATCCGGTCGCGGGCGATCGCCTCGAATTCGGTGAGGTTGTGGATCGTGGCCAGGTTGACGGACGCCGCCTCGCGCATCGCGGAGAGCCTACCCGGCGCCGTTGAGCTCGAGGTTGGCAAGCGACGCGAGCAGCGTCTTGCGGCCGACCATCGGATCGCGGAAGGCGACCGTCACCTCCTCGTCCGAGCGCGTCAGGCGCGACGTGACGACGATGCCGTCGCCCCAGCGGACGTGGCGGACGCGATCGCCATCGCGGAACTGGCGCTCCCCGGGAACGACCGGTCGAGACGTGATCTGGCGAACCGGCGCCGCGGTTGGAGCGCCGCCCGCGTCCCAGGCATCAGGCGGGACGTCAACGTCCCACTCGGTATCGGCTGGGGCACCGAGCGAACCCGAACGCGCCCCCTGCGCGAACGCTTCGCGCTTCGCCGAGAGGTCGCGCGATGGGCGAAACGCTTCGCCCGCTCGCGGCGCACCGGGTCGCCCGCTGCCCTCGCGATAGGCGCCGCCACCCGCCCGGATCGCCGTCCCGAACCGGGTCGCGGCCCGCCGCCCGAAGACGAGGTCCAGATCGAGCGGCCGATCGCTCGCGTCCCCTGCTGCCCCAACCCGCTCGAGCTTCGGCCCGGACATCAGCTCCGCCGGAATCTCGAGGAGGAACCGCGACGGCTCAGCCATGAACCCGAGATTGCCGCCCGCCCGCCGCGTCGCGCGCTGCCAGGCGTGCGAGACGTACAGCCGCTCCTTCGCCCGGGTCATGCCCACGTAGGCGAGGCGGCGCTCCTCCTCCATGCCCCTGGGATCGGGGTTGAAGCCGGCCTCGGCGTCGATCGCCCGGCTCGTCGGGAAGAGCCCTTCCTCGAGGCCGGCGATGAACACGACCGGGAACTCGAGGCCCTTCGCGGCGTGGAGCGTGATCAACGACAGCTTGTCGGCGTCCGAGTCGTAGCTGTCCTGATCGGCGACGAGCGCGGTCTCCTCCAACAGTCGATCGAGCGCGTCGTCCGGCGAGAGGTCGTCGTAGCGCGTTGCGACCTGGCGCAGCTCGAGGAGGTTCGCCCAGCGCTCCTCGCCCTCCTCACTACCGTCGGCGAGCATGGCCCGGTAGCCCGACCGCTCGAGCACCTCGTCGAGCAGCTCGGGCAGCTGAAGCGTGCCCACCCGCGTCCGAAGCCGCGCGATCAGCGCCATGAAGTCGGCCAGCGAGGTCCGCGCCCGCGTGCCGAGATCCACGAGCTCCCCGGCCGCGCCCTTCTGGATCGCAGACCAGTACGTGGCCTCTGTGCCGGCCGCGGCCGCACGCAGGACCTCGATCGTCTTGTCGCCGATCGCCCGGGCCGGGACGTTGATGATCCGCTCGAAGCTGACCGAGTCCGCGTCCGAACGGAGGACGCGCAGGTACGCGAGCGCGTCCTTGACCTCGCGCCTGGCGTAGAACCGCGTCCCGCCGACGACCTGGTAGCGAATGCCGTAGCGGAGGCAGGCTTCCTCGATGCTCCGGGACTGGGCGTTCGTCCGGTAGAGGACCGCGATGTCGTGGAGCGTGAGGGGCTTCGAGTCGTCGTCCGCCTTGCGCGTCAGCACCGAACGCCCGTCGGTCAGCTCCTCGACCCGGCGAGCGATCCACTCGGCCTCCTCTTCCTCGTTGTAGGCCTCGAAGCGCTCGATCGTCCGGCCGCGGTCGTTCTCGGTCCAGAGCTTCTTGTCGGTCCGGGCCTCGTTCTTCGAAACGACGGCGTGCGCTGCATCGAGGATCAGGCCGGTCGAGCGGTAGTTCTGCTCGAGCTTGACGACCGTCGCGTCCGGCCAGTCCCGTTCGAAGTCGAGGATGTTCCGGATGTCCGCCCCGCGCCAGCCGTAGATCGACTGGTCGTCGTCGCCGACGACGGCCAGGTTGTGGTGGCCCGACGCGAGCGCCTTCACCCACAGGTACTGCGGCCGGTTCGTGTCCTGGTATTCATCGACGTGGAGGTAGCGCCAGCGGGCCTGGTAGCGCTCGAGGACCTTCGGCGCCTCCTTGAACAGCCGGACGGCGTCGAGGAGCAGGTCGTCGAAGTCGAGCGCGTTCGCCTTCACGAGCGCCTCGCCATACAGGCGAGCGAGCCGTGCGGTCTCGACGAGACGGCCCGTCGCCAGGCGCATCGGTGGCAGGGCCGTCGCATCGAGCATCTCGTTCTTCGCCCGGCTGATCGCGCCGAGGATCGCCGCGGGCCGCGTCTCGCCCTTCGCCTCGAGGCCCTCCTCCCGGAGGATCTGCTTCATCAGCTGGGTCTGGTCGTCCGTGTCGTAGATGACGAACCGGCGGTCAAGCCCGATCGCCTCGCCGTCCCGCCGCAGGACCCGAGCGCAGAGCGAGTGGAACGTCCCGGCCTCGACCTCGCGACCGTTGTCGCCGGCCAGGCGGATGATCCGTTCGCGGAGCTCGGCCGCGGCCCGGTTCGTGAAGGTGACCGCGAGGATCCGGTACGGCGCGACGCGCTTGACGCCGATCAGGTACGCGATCCGATGCGCCAGAACGCGGGTCTTGCCGGAGCCCGCGCCGGCGAGGATGAGCACCGGGCCGTCGGTGGTCGTGACGGCGCGCTGCTGCTCCGGGTTCAGCGCCGTGAGGATCTCGGCCTCGCGCCGTTTCGCGTGCTCCGCGCGGACCTCGTCGAGGTGCGCGCGTGCGGCGGCGTCGGTCGATCCCTCGGTGTCGACCGGTCCGCCGTCAACCTCGCGGAGCCACTCGGGCTCCTCGGGGACGCCGGCCGATGCGTCCGCCGGCTCACCCTCGAACGCGGTCCCGACGGACTCCGGAACGGCCTCGGCAACCTCGATTCGAGCGCGGCTGCGCCGCTTGCCGGGGGTCGTGGGGCTCACCCCACCATTCTAGGTCCCGGTGCTTGCCCCAGCCTTCGCTGAGCGGCCGTGGCGGGCCGGCGTGGGATCAGAACGGGAGCTCGCCGCCCTCGGTGACTTGATCGTCCGGCGGGGCCTCGATCGTGACGGCCTTGTCCCAATCCGTGAACGTCAGGACGACCGTCAGATTGCCCGTCGCGCCCATGGCGACGGTCGCCGTGACCTTGTGAAGCTTGAGCGAGTCCTTCTCGACGAGGATCGTGAGGTTCACGCCTGTCCCCGGATCGGTCGATGCCGACGGGTCCGGGCTCGACAGCGAGGCCAGCTCGGCGGCAGTCAGCTCAATCGTGACCGAGTAGCACTTCTCGCCGTTGCAGTCGACATCATCGCCCTTCGTGGGCGAAATCTCGGGCTTCTCGAGGAACGTCTTGATCTCGGCGATCGTCGCGTCCGGGTTTGACGGATCGACCGGCAAGCTGTCCGTCGTGTCGCTCTTCTGATACTTCTCGCCGGTGAGCGACGTCTTGACGTACGACGCGTTGTCGATCGCGATGACCTCGCCGGACAGGCCGAGGAGCGCCGGCACCGCGAACGTCAACTTTGCCTTCGTGTGCTCGATGTCGACGTCGCCAGTGAGGGTCGTGCCGGTGAGCTCCATCGCGCCGCCGCCCTGACCGGTCAGGTCCATCGTGAACGTGCCGTCCAGCGTGGCGGCGAGATGGACCGTCTTGGCATCCTGGAACGCGTCGATCGCCTTCGTCAGGATCTCGGTGGGATCAGACAGTGCAGGAGCGCTGTTGCACGCGCCGAGCGCGAGTGCGGCGACAATCGTGAGCGTCCCAAGGCGGAGCGCGCGGGCAGCGAACATTCGAACCTCCGGCGGTCAGGCGGCTGGCCTGTTGCGCTCAGCCTCGCCGCCACCGGTCCGGGTGTCAACCGGCCGAACGTCCCGCACGAATCACGAAGCCCGGGCCGTCACCGACCCGGGCTTTTGAGGAGTTGTCGCTAGATCGCGTCCGGCGGTCCGAGGCAAGGCGGCGCCGGAGGGCCGGAAGCGAGCGCACTTCAACGTGCGTGAGCGACGGCCCGAGGAGACAACGCCGCCTCGGGCCGTTGGCGCGATCTAGAAGTCCATGTCTCCGCCGCCGTGGCCATGGCCGCCGGCGCTGTTGCCCTTGTCCTTCTCGGGGATGTCCGTGATGAGCGTCTCCGTCGTCAGGACCATCGCCGCGATGGAAGCCGCGTTCTGGAGTGCAGAGCGCGTGACCTTGGCCGCGTCGACGATGCCCTTCTTGAACATGTCGCCGTACTCGCCCTTGAGGGCGTCGAAGCCCTCGCCGGCCTTGAGGCTCCGGACCTTCGCGACCACGACTTCGCCGGACTGTCCGGCGTTGTCGGCGATCTGCTTGGCCGGCGCCTCGAGCGACTTGCGCACGATGTCGACGCCGACGGCCTCGTCACCGGTGAGCTTGAGCTTGTCGAGTGCCGGGATCGCCTGCAGGAGCGTCGTGCCGCCGCCGGCGACGAGGCCCTCCTCGACCGCCGCCCGGGTGGTCGAAAGAGCGTCCTCGATGCGGTGCTTCTTCTCCTTGAGCTCGACCTCGGTGGCCGCGCCGACCTTGATGACGGCAACGCCGCCGGAGAGCTTCGCCAGGCGCTCCTGGAGCTTCTCCTTGTCGTAGTCGGACGTGGTGTCCTCGATCTGAGCCTTGATCTGGCCCATCCGACCCTTGATCTGGTCCGGGGAGCCCTCGCCATCGACGAGCGTCGTGTCGTCCTTCGTGGCGACGACGCGGCGAGCCTTGCCGAAGTCCGCCGCAGTGACGGAATCGAGCTTCCGGCCGATCTCTTCCGAGATCACCGTGCCACCGGTCAGGATCGCGATGTCGCGGAGCATCTCCTTGCGGCGGTCGCCGAAGCCCGGCGCCTTGACCGCGAGCACCGAGATCGTGCCCTTGAGCTTGTTCACGACGAGCGTCGCGAGGGCCTCACCGTCGACGTCCTCGGCGATGATCAGCATGGGCTTGCCCTGCTGGACGCCCTTCTCGAGAGCCGGGAGCATGTCCTGGACGCTCGAGATCTTCTTGTCCGTGATCAGGATGAGGACGTTCTCGAGAACGGCCTCCATCCGGTCAGGGTTGGTCACGAAGTACGCCGAGATGTAGCCCCGGTCGAACTGCATGCCCTCGGTGTATTCCTTCTCGAGACCGAGGGACTGGCCCTCCTCGACGGTGATGACGCCGTCCTTGCCGACCTTGTCCATCACTTCGGCGATCGTCTCGCCGACCTCCGGATCCGCGGCCGAGATGGCGGCAACGGCGGCAATCTGCTCGCGGTTGTCGACCGGTCGGGCGACGCGCTTGATCTCGTCGACGATCGCGTCGACCGCCTTCTCGATGCCAAGCTTGATCTGCATCGGGTTGGCGCCGGCGCTCACGTTGCGGAGGCCGTCCGTGACCATCGCGTGAGCGAGGACGACCGCGGTGGTCGTGCCGTCGCCGGCGACGTCGTCGGTCTTGGTCGCGACTTCCTTGACGAGCTGGGCGCCCATGTTCTCGAACGGGTCATCGAGCTCGATGTCACGCGCGATGGTGACGCCGTCGTTCGTGATGGTGGGGGCGCCGAACTTCTTGTCGAGGACGACATTGCGGCCCTTCGGGCCGATCGTGACGCGAACCGCGTCGGAGAGTCGATCGATGCCGCGCTTCAGCGAACGCCGCGCGGTCTCATCGAACATCAACTGCTTAGCCAATTTCGGAGTTCCTCCTCAGGTCTGTCGTCTGTTGGTCGAGTTCGAAGGTCGGTCAGCTCTGGACGATCGCGAGGATGTCCTTCTGACTGACGATGAGGAGCTCGTCGCCGTCGATCTTGAACTCGGTGCCGGCGTACTTCGCGTACAGGACCTTGTCGCCCTTCTTGACGTCCATCGGCTCGCGCTTGCCGTCGTCGAGCATGCGGCCGGGGCCGACCGCGATGACCTTGCCCTCCTGGGGCTTCTCCTTCGCGGTATCCGGCAGGACGATGCCGGACTTCGTCATTTCCTCGCGTGCGAGCGGCGAGACGACGACGCGATCGCCGAGCGGGCGAAGCGTGGACGCAGTTGCAGTGGCGGTGGCCAACGTGCTTCCTCCTTGTGGCGGCCCATAGGCCGGTCGCCGAGGCCTGATCTGGTGCCGGTTCCAACGCCCTGGCCGAAGTCGTGGCCGAGGCGGACCCGGATCACGCGGTCGGGATTAGCACTCTCGTCATGAGAGTGCCAGCGGAGTGTAGGAGAGGCTCGGAGCGGCTGTCAACCTGCGCGCGGATCGCGCAGATCGCCCGTGAGCGCCAGGCTCAGTGGCCGAACGACACCACGAACGTGTTCGGGGCCGGGTTCGGCAGCAGCGTGACGCAGCCAAGGCCGTCGTAGCCGCCGATCCACGTGAAGTGACCCTCGAAGGCGTCGACGTTCACGAGGCTCCGGAGAGCGGCCAGGTTCGGGTCGAAGCGGAAGGCGCCCTCGTAGGCGCTCGTGCCATCGTCGTTGGAGAGGAGCATGCCTTCGAGGCGGATCTCGACGTGGTGGGCACCCGGGACGTCGACCGCCTCACCGCTGCCGCTCTGACTGAACGGTGGCTCGATCGCGCTGAACTTCCCGGTGGGATTGGTCGGGGCGCTCGAGCGTTCGCCGAGGACGAAGGTGACGATGTCCGCGGTCGGTGTCGACTCGATCGTGATGTCGACGAGGCGGTCGCTCGCCAGCGGACCCGACGTTTCGACGACGGGGCAGGCCGCGGCGACCGAGGGCTCGGCGCTCGGGCTTGCCGACGGGGGCGCACTCGAAGGCGCCGGTGTGCAGGCTGCGAGGAGGACGAAGGTCAGGGCGAGAACGCGGGAGCGTGTTGAAGTCATCACGAGACCCTAGACGGGCGACTCGGCCCGTTCGTTGCGCCTGAACGTCCGATCGTAGGCGGCGACCAGCTCATCGCCGAACGTGCCTTCGTCCGCGCCCCGCGCCTGCGCGACCCAGGACGCCGTGATTCGAACCCATTCGGGGCTGTTGCGGCCGCGCGGACCGCCGGGCGGCGAGAGGAACGGCGAGTCGGTCTCGATGAGGAGGCGGTCTGGTGGCACCACGGCCGCGACCTCGCGCGTGGCCTCCTCCCCCGCCCGGAACGCAAGCCCCGAGATCGAGATGGCGAGCCCGAGGTCGAGAACCGCCCGGGCGAAGGTGAGCGAGCCCGAGAACGAATGGATGACGGCGGGTGGCTGCTCGCCGAACGCTCTCGTGGCGGCGGGTGACCCAAAGCCTGCGGTTCGGAGCTCCTCGACAAGCGTGTCCTGCGCGTCGCGCTGGCCCGGCTTCGAGCGGACGTGGAGGATCGCCGGCTTCCCGAGCTCGAGCGCCAGGGCGAGGTTACGGCGGAGGTTCGTCAGCTGGTCAGGGATCGGTGAGAAGACGCGGTCGAAGTCGAGCCCGGTCTCGCCGACGGCGACGACCCGCGGATCCGAGGCCAGCCCGGCGATCCTCCCCCACTCCGCTTCGTCGACCTTGGCTGCGTCATGGGGATGGACGCCGACGGCTGCGTCCAGCCACGGATGACGTGCCACGCGCGCAAGCGCTGCATCGCACGACCAACCGTTCCAGCCGGGCACGAGGATCCGCTCGACCCCGGCCGCGCGCGCGGCCTCGATGACCTCATCGACGTCGTTCTCGAAACGATCCGCCTGGAGATGGCAGTGACTGTCGATCAGGCGCATGTGGCGCAGCCTAGCGCCGCTTTCGCCGCACGAATGTAAGCGACGGATGGCACGGTCCAAAAGCCGGATCCGTGCGCGCGGCGCAGGAACTGGGTCCGGCTCTTCGCGTGGCGAACGACCACGACGTCGAACAGACGAATTCGGTCGCTTGTATTCGCCTCGCGAAAAGCTCGTTGCCGGAGTCAGCCCTGGGGCTTGGCCTTGTAGATGCCGATCTCGTTGCCCTCGCTGTCGGTCACCGCGGCGTACCAGCCGAAGCCGATATCGGTGTTCGGCGTGACGACGGTGCCGCCATTCGCGGTGACCTTGGCGACCGTCTCGTCGATGTCGTCGACGGTCAGGTAATTTCGAACGCCCTCCGGAGCATTCTGGCCACGGAGGCCGATGCCGCCGCCGAGATCGCCGGGTCCGGACTCGTAGATCGCGTAGTTCTCGAAGCCCTGGGCATCGCGGAACTGCCAGCCGAAGACGTTGCCGTAGAAGCGCTTCGCGCGCTCGAGATCATCGGCCGGGTACTCGATGTGGCTGTATTCGCCGTGCTTCGTCACGGGAACCTCCTCATGTTCGGGCGGTCGCGAGCCGCCGTTCGGGGAATACAACGATCAGGCGGGCGTCGGTTCGACATCGAGGCGCGGGAACAGCGGCTGCGCCGCCGCGACGCGCCCGGCTCCATCGCCGCTCCGGCTGCCCCACGCGAGCTCGTCGAGGATCGGCGGGCCGCCGTTGCCGTCCGATCCATAGGGATACGCAAATCCAAGCTGGGCAGCGATGTGCGGCGCGCTGTCGGGCAGGAATGGTGCGGCCGCCAGACCCACGAGCCGGCAGGCCTCGACGAGATCGCCGAGCGTGGACCGAAGTCGCTCGGCGGCGTCCTTGTCGCCGTCCTTCGCGGCCTTTGCCAGAACCCACGGTTGCTCGCTGTCGACGAACCGGTTCGCCTCGCCGATGAAGCCCCACAGCGCCGCCAGGGCATCGTGGAGCAGGCAGGCTTCGAGCGTCTCGGCGTACGTCGCGAGAACGCCAGGCCAGGCGGCTGAGAGCGCGGACGCAGTCGAGTTCGGCAGCGGCCGTTCACCGTCGAGGTAGCGGTTGACCATCGAAACCGTTCGATTGACGAGGTTCCCGAAGTCGTTCGCCAAGTCGGCGTTGTAGCGCCGGACGAACGATTCCCACGAGACCTCGGCGTCGCGATCGAAGGGCACCTCGCGCAGCGTCACGTAGCGCGTGCCGTCGCTGCCGAACGCGCCGACCATGTCGTGCGGGTCGAAGATGTTGCCGCGGCTTTTGCTCATCCGCTCACCGCCCCGGAGCAGGAGGAAGCCGTGGATCCAGACCTTGCGCGGTGGCTCGAGTCCGGCGCTCCAGAGCATCGCCGGCCAGAAGATCGTGTGGAACCGGGCGATGTCCTTGCCGATCACGTGCAG
>DASRJS010000075.1:0-46026 GCA_035649355.1 Candidatus Polarisedimenticolia bacterium | reverse complement strand
TGAGCACGTCCCCGAGCCGCCGCCCGTCACGCACCACCGCTCGAGCACCGCGACCGGAGTCCCCGAACAGGAGGACCCGCCGCGGCAGCCGGGCACAGGGCGCCGGAGGTGGGTCCGGGGTCGTCGCCGGGACGCTCCAGGAAGTCACCGACCGAGGGTCGATTCGGAAGCCCGAACGACCGGTCATTTTGGAGGAGACTGCATGAAGCTCAGCAAGTTTGGCGCACTCGGCGCCATCGCCGTGCTCGCCCTGTCGGCCTGTGGCCCGGGCGGCGGCGGCGACAAGGGCACGATCCAGATCTGGTCCGAGCTGCCCCGCCAGGGCTCGTCTCAGGGCCAGACCGACACGATCGTGGCCGCGATCAAGTACGCGATCGACAAGCGCGGCGGCAAGGTCGACGGCTGGACGATCAAGTACAGCGACAAGGACGACTCGACGGCCGAGAAGGGCGCCTGGACGCAGGAGCGCGCGACTGCGCTCGCGACCGAGGCCTCCTCGACCAACGATCTCGTCGCCTACATCGGCACGTTCAACTCCGGTGCGGCGAAGATCGTCATCCCGGTTCTGTGCAAGGCCGGCATCTCGATGGTGTCGCCCGCGAACACCTACCCGGGCCTCACGAAGCCGGGCAAGGGCGACGACTCGATCGGCGAGCCGGGCGTCTACTACCCGGACGGCTGCAAGCACAACTACTTCCGCGTTGTCCCCGCAGACGACCTGCAGGGCAAGGTCGGCGCGGATTGGGCCAAGGAGCTGGGTGCGACTGACGTCTACGTCGTCGATGACAGCCAGATCTACGGCAAGGGCGTGGCGGACGTCTTCGAGGCCTCGGCCGCGGACGCCGGCCTCAACGTCGTCGCGCACGACCAGATCGCCGGCACCGAGACGGACTACAAGTCGCTCGCGGCCAAGATCGCGGCGTCCGGCGCGCAGCTCATGTACTTCGGCGGCATCACCCAGCAGAACGCTGGCCAGCTGTGGAAGGACGTGCGCGAAGCCAGCTCGGACATCATGCTGATGGGTCCTGACGGCATCTACGAGGAAGCCTTCCTCGACGCCGCAGGCGACGCAGCCGAGGGCACCTTCCTGACGTTCGGTGGCACCACCGCCGACCAGTACACGGGCGACGCCGCGACGTGGCGCGATGAGTTCTCGGCCAAGGGCAACAAGATCGAGGTCTACACGATCTACGGCTACGAGGCGGCGAACGTCGTCCTCGCGGCGATCGAGACGGCCTCGAAGGCAGGCGCGAAGGACGTGGCGGCCCTGCGGGCCGGGACGCTCGATGCGCTTTCCAAGACCCAGAACTTCAAGGGCGTGCTCGGCACGTGGTCGTTCGACGCGAACGGCGACACATCCAACACGCTCTTCTCCGGAACAGAGGTTGTCGACGGAGCCTTCGTCTTCCAGAAGGTGCTCGGCGGCTAACCAACCAACCGGTCACTGACGCTCCCGGGGCTCGGTCGTTTTCAACGGCCGGCCCCGGAGCGGTTTCCGCGCCTGACCAGGGAACCACTCATCCGCTGACGGAGGGGGCGTGAACCTCGGGGCGTTGCTGGGTCGCCGCAGGCGACAGCTCGTCTTCCTCGCGGTCCTCGTCGGGATCCTGATCGCGTTCCGGCCGTCCATCCCGATCTGGGGCGGCTGCACGGACAACCTGAACGTCTGCCTGAACGTCGTCTCGATCGGCCTGTTCCAGGGCATGATCGTCGCCCTGATCGCGATCGGGTACACGCTCGTTTACGGCATCCTCCAGCTGATCAACTTCGCCAACGGCGACGTGTTCATGCTCGGCTCGGTGATCACGCTCATCGGCGTGGAAGTCGCCGGCCTCACGAGCGACAGCTCGGCTGGATCGATCCTGATCGTGTTCGCCCTGCTGTTGCCGTTCACGATGGTCGTGACCGCGCTCCTCAACGCGAGCATCGAACGCGTGATCTACCGGCCCCTGCGACGCGCGCCGACGGTCGCCACGCTCATTGCCGCGATCGGAATGTCGTTCATCCTGCAGAACATCGGCATCCTGCTGAACGGCCCGTCACCGGTGTCGCTGCCGTCGCTGCTGCCGAAGGACAATGTCATCGGCCAGGGCGGGCTCTTCGAGTTCGGCGCCCTCGAGATCAAGACGAGCCACATCTTCGTCGTCCTGGTCACGTTGCCGCTGCTGATCGGCCTGAGCTGGTTCGTGAGGAGCACCCGGCAGGGCAAGGCGATGCGGGCCACGGCCCAGGATCGCGATGCCGCGGGCCTCATGGGCATCGACGTCAACCGGACCATCAGCCTGACGTTCCTGATCGCCGGTGCGCTGGCCGGCGGCGCCGGCCTGGTGGTCGCGCTCTACAACGGCCAGGCGTGGTGGTTCTACGGGACGCCGTTCGGCCTGCTCGCCTTCACCGCGGCCGTCTTCGGAGGCATTGGCAACCTTGCCGGAGCGACGCTGGGCGGGATCGTCCTCGGGATCCTGATCAGCCTGAACGCCTACTACATCGACACGCGCTGGCAGGACATCATCGTGTTCGGGATCCTCGTGCTCGTGCTCGTCTTCCGGCCGACCGGCCTGCTCGCCGCGAAGCTCTCGGAGCGCGCCTGACATGACGGCCCAGAACATGCCGTCGGGCGGCCGGCTCCGGATGGCGGGCTTCCGCGAGAGGCTCGCGGATCCGAAGAGCCAGGTTCCGATCCTGGTGGTTCTGATCGTCATCGCGGTCCTGTACGCGGCCTTCTACAACGACCTGCGGCAGGGGGTGCTGCGGCCGATCTTCGAGGCCCTGCCGTTCCCGAGCACGAACGTCCTCATCGTCATGTGCTACTACGGGATCCTGGCCCTGGGACTCAACATCGTGGTCGGGTTCGCGGGTCTGCTCGACCTCGGCTACGTCGCCTTCTACGTCTTCGGCGCGTACACGACCGCGTTCCTGGCCTCTCCACTGCACGACCTGCACGTCCCGTGGTGGATCGTCGTCTGGGTCGCGGTGGGCATCGCCGCGCTCGCGGGCGTGCTGTTGGGAGCGCCGACCCTCCGCCTGCGCGGTGACTACCTCGCGATCGTGACGCTCGGCTTCGGCCAGATCCTGCCCGTCCTGGCCCGCAACCTCGACAACATCAACGTCGACATCGGGCCAATCCATCTCGTGGACTTCAACCTGACCGGCGGCAACATCGGCGTCAACCCGATGGACCCTCCGATCTTGCCAATCGCGGGGCCCTGGGGTGACGAGCTCATCTTCTCGAATTCGAACCCGGTCGCGGCGTTCTACCTCGTGCTCGTCCTGCTGCTCCTCAGCTTCGCGATCTGCGTTCGGCTTCGCGACAGCCGCCTCGGTCGGGCCTGGATGGCGATCCGCGAGGATGAGACCGCCGCGGCGAGCATGGGCATCAACACCGTGAGCACGAAGCTCCTGGCGTTCGGGCTCGGTGCCAGCTTCTCGGGCTTCACGGGCGCGTTCTTCGGCGCCTACTCAACGGCGATCTTCCCCGAGTCGTTCAACTTCGCCGTTTCGATCAGCATCCTGATCATGATCGTGCTCGGCGGCATGGGCAGCCTCCGCGGCGTCGTCCTTGGCGCGTTCGTCATCCGCTACCTCAGCGATGCCCTGCTGCCGTACTTGGGCAGCTTCGTCGATGAGCCCATCCGGGGCCTGGGCAACGCGCTGCCCGACATTCCAATCCTGACGCAGCGCCTCCAGGAGTTCCACCTCACGAGCTACAACTTCCTCCTCTACGGCCTGATCCTGATCCTGATGATGCTGTACCGGCCGGAGGGCCTCCTGCCGGTCGCCACGCGCAAGGCCGAGCTGCACGGGCTCGGGATCTCCGAGGAAGTCTCGCTCGGCACGTCCGACGAGGTCGCCGAGGCGGCCACCGATGAGGCCGCCGAGCTCCAGGAGATCGACCTCGACGAGGGGCTCGAGCCGACCACCGGCGAGCCGAAGCAACCCGGGGCCGGGCCATGACCGCCGCCAGCCCCGATCTCCTGCTGTCCGCGCGCGGCGTCACGAAGCGATTCGGCGGCCTGCTCGCCGTGAGCAACGTCGACTTCGACATCCCGCGCGGATCGATCGTCAGCCTCATCGGCCCGAACGGGGCCGGCAAGACGACGTTCTTCAACATGATCACCGGCCTCTACACGCCCAGCGACGGCTCGATCACCTTCGACGGGAAGACGCTCCAGGGCCGCAACGGCGGCGGCAAGTTCGTGCTCTCGAAGCCGCACGAGGTGGTTCGAGCCGGCATCGGCCGAACGTTCCAGAACATCCGCCTGTTCGGCAACATGACGGCGCTCGAAAATGTCCTCGTCGGCCTGCACCACACGCTGAAGGGCCACTGGTGGGAAGCGGTCTACCGGCCAAAGTCGCTCCTCCGCGAGGAGGAACGGGCGCTGGCTCGGGCGCGGGAGCTGCTCGGCCTCATGCGCCTCGGCAAGCGGGAGAACGACTATGCCCGGAACCTGCCCTACGGCGACCAGCGGCGCCTCGAGATCGCGCGGGCGTTGGCGACCGATTGCAAGCTGCTCCTGCTCGACGAGCCGACCGCCGGGATGAATCCGAACGAGACGCTCGAGCTGACGAACTTCGTCCGCGGCCTCCGCGACCGGCTGAATGTCACGATCCTGTTGATCGAGCACGACATGAAGGTCGTGATGGGCATCAGCGAGCGAGTCACCGTCCTCGACCACGGCGAGAAGATCGCCGAGGGCACACCCCAGGAGGTCCGCGCGAATCCACAGGTGATCGAGGCCTATCTCGGTCGCGGCGCGGCAGGGCACGGCTGAGCCATGGCGCTTCTCGAGCTGACCGACGTCCACGCCTACTACGGCAACATCCATGCCCTCAAGGGCATCAGCCTGACCGTCGACGACGGCGAGATCGTCACGCTCATCGGCTCGAACGGCGCCGGCAAGTCGACGACCCTCAAGACGATCTCCGGCCTCCTCAGGCCGCGCAGCGGGCGGATCCTGTTCGAGGGCCAGGGGATCGACGGCCGGCGACCCGACCAGATCGTCAGCCTCGGCATCACCCAGTCACCGGAGGGTCGCCGCATCTTCTCGGCGATGTCGGTTCGGGAGAATCTCGAGATGGGCGCCTTCCAGCGCAAGAAAGGCCCCGATCTCGATGCCGACTTCGAGCGCGTCCTGGGCTTGTTTCCGCGGCTCCGAGAGCGGCTCGATCAGGCCGGGGGAACGCTCTCGGGTGGTGAGCAGCAGATGCTCGCGATCGCGCGTGCGCTCATGGCCCGGCCGAAGCTGATCCTCCTGGACGAGCCGTCGATGGGCCTGGCCCCGATCCTCGTCGAGCAGATCTTTGACATCGTCCGCGACATCAACAGCCAGGGCACGGCCGTCCTGCTGGTCGAGCAGAACGCGCTGATGGCGCTCGGTCTGGCGTCCCGGGGCTACATCCTCCAGACCGGCGAGATCGTCCTGGCGGACGTGTCGAGCCGCCTGGCCGACAACCCGGACGTCAAGAAGGCCTATCTCGGCGCCTGATGCTGGCGCCGGATCCTCGGCGCCCCCGCCTCGGAGCCCCAGCTTCAGCGGCTGACCGGCTCGCTCGCGACGTCGTAGGCCGCCCGCGACAGGACGGCGAGCGCGATCCCGACAACCCACAGGCCGGGCATCCGCGTGAACGCCTCAGATGGGTCGTGGAACGTGAAGGCGCCGGACGTTCCGAGATCGACGACCCGCCAGACGTAGCCGATCCAGCCGAGGACGACGAGCAGCGTGTAGGCAGGCCAGCGGTCTGCGCCGATCGGACGCTCGGCCGCGTAGGGCAGCGTCAGCAGCGCGAGGCTCGCGACCGCGGCGAGGAAGACGAGGATGCCGGTCCCGTCAAAGGCGTTGCCGCTGCGGATCGGCAGGCCACCATCACCGCCGATCGTCCACCACGGCAGGAGGCAGCCCGCGAGGAGCGCGACCGCGGCGATCGCGACGAGCGTGCGGGCCCGGCCGAGGGGGCGGCGGTGCATCGTCAGCCGGCGCTCGAGTAGACCTCGGGCCGGAGGACACCGACGAACCGGAGGTTGCGGTAGTGCTCGTTGTAGTCGAGCCCGTAGCCGACAACGAACTGGTCCGGGATCGTGAACCCCGTGTAGTCGACGTTGATCTCGACGAGCCGCCGCGCCGGCTTGTCCAGGAGCGTGCAGATGCGCAGCGACGCCGGCTTCTTCCCGCCGAGGTAGCGGATGAGGTAGTTCAGCGTCAGGCCGGTGTCGATGATGTCCTCGCAGATCAGGACATCCTCGCCCTCGATCGATGCCGAGAGGTCCTTCAGGATCCGGACGAGGCCGGACGATTCGGTGGTCGCGCCGCCGTACGACGAGACCTCCATCAGGTCGATCCTGACCGGGACGGTGATGACGCGCATCAGGTCCGCCATGAACGGCAGCGAGCCCTTGAGGACGCTCACGAGCGTGAGCTTGCGGCCGGCATAGTCGGCGCTGATCTGGGCACCGAGCTCAGCGACGCGCGCCTGGATCTGGTTCTCCGTGACCAGGACCTCGCCGATGTCCTCGACGAGATCGACCGTGGCCTTCACCTCGTGGGCCGGGCCTCAGCCCGGCGAGCTCGACGGCTGCCCGAGGCGCGCGCCGTCGTTGAGACAGGGGGTGGTGGGGACGCGGCGTCGGGCGCCGATCCTGCGGCCACCGGCTCCTCGGCCACCACCAGGATCTCCTCGGGGCGCTCCGGCATCACCTGACCGAGCGAGCCGCTCAGCGATTCGACGAGCGCCAGCTTGCCGTACTTGAGCATGAGCGCCCGGAAGTCGCGGGCGTAGAAGAGCTTGATCCGGATGCTCGGGTAGAGCTCCTTGAGTCGCCGCAGCTTGCGGTTCTTCTTGCGCACGAGGCGCTGCTTGAGCGTGGTCATCTCGAGGTAGACGTCGAGGTCCGGCAGATAGAAGTCCGGCGAGAACGACTCGACGACGCTGCCCTGGAGGTTCCAGAGGATCGGGAAGACGTGCGGCTCGTACTCCCAGCGGACGGCGTAGAAGTCGAGGATGCGGGCCATCTCGGCCTCGCTCGCATGCGCGAACGGCGGGCGGGTGATGTCGCCGGGCGGTGCGGACGGCGCAGGCCCGGCGATCGGGTGGTCTTCGAGGGTCACCGCTGGCGGCCGGCGTCGGGCGCCGGCGAGTCGGCGAGCAGCGTGCGAAGGTCACCCTGCCAGGCTTCGAGCGTGGCGTGCATGTCGAGCACGTCGTCGGCCGTGACGGGGGTGGCCGATGCCGGCGCGGCATCGGCGCCGCCGCCATCGACAGCAGCACCGTCGACGACGAAGCCGAGCGTCGTGCTGCCGCAGCCCGGGCACGCGATCTCCACGAACGCGAGGTCTTCGCGCCTGGCGAGGAGGCGGATCCGGTCGCCGCTCACGGACGCCTCGCAGACGGAGCAGGCGATCCCATCGAGGAGCGTTTGCAGCCGATCCTGCGGATCCATTCGAGGCTGAGTGTAGCGGCTCATGCGAACGGACGCCGCTGGGCGGCCGCCTTGTGACGCATACCCCCAGGGGGTATCATCGGAGGACCGCGGCGGCGTGGCCGCGATCCAGGGGAGCACTCGCGAACGATGGCAACGAGCGACGCCCGGGCACGCCCGGGAGCCGGCACCGGCGCCGACCACTTCCGGCACAGCTACACGAAGGACAAGACAGCCCTCGTGCGGCGACTCGCGCGCATCGAAGGTCAGGTCCGCGGGATCGCCCGGATGATCGAGCGCGAGGAGTATTGCGTCGACATCCTCCAGCAGACGTCCGCGCTGCGGGCCGCCGTCGATTCGCTGTCGATCCTCCTGCTCGAGGACCACGTCCAGGGCTGCGTTCGAACGGCCGCGGCGCGTGGCGAGGCCGACGCGTATGTCGACGAGGTCGTCGATGTCGTCCGTCGGACCCTCGGACGCCCGATCCGCGGCGGCGGCCGGGCGAGCTGAAGTTCTCCACCGGTCGCGCGGACCGGGACGGCTTTTCCACAACCGTTTCGCGGGTCACGTGGTTGGTGGATAAGGCGGTTGACGAGGCGTTGCCACGGCGTTTACCGTCCGGCATCCGCACCGGGCCGCCGAAGGGTAACGTGGCTCGCGAGGGGTCCAGGGAGACCCGACCGCGAACCGAACGAGCCATGGAAGACCGACACGGTCACAGGGCGCGACTGACCGTCGCACCCGAGGTGCGACGTAACGACGTCGCCGGGAGTGGCTCGCGACGCGGACCAGGGCGCTCATGACCGAGAGCCCAGGCCGACCGCGACAGCCGCTCCCGACGAGCGTCGAACTTCTGCCGGACCTGCCAGCTGCCTATTCGCGCGCGCTCGACTCCGGGCTCGCGGCGCTCGGGCTCAGCCTTGGCGGGCGGACACGGCGGGCCATCGATGACCATGTCCGCCTGCTCCTAGCGTGGACGCCCGCGATCAACCTGACCTCGCTCCGCGATCCGGCGGAGATCGCGTCGCGGCACGTCGTCGACAGCCTGTCGGCCCTGCCGCTGCTCGGCGGTCCGCCGGGTGCCCTGCTCGACCTGGGCAGCGGCGGCGGCTACCCGGGCCTGCCGCTGGCCGCGGCGCGTCCGAACGACTCGGTGCTGCTCGTCGAGTCGATCGCGAAGAAGGCACGCTTCCTGGAGACCGTCGTGGCGGCGGTCGGACTCGAGTCGCGGGTGTCGGTCGCCGCGGAGCGCGCGGAAACGCTCGCACGCCAACCGGCCCAGCGAGTTCGCTGGCCGGTGGTCACGGCACGTGCCGTCGGCGACCTGGCCCAGCTCGCCGAGCTCGCGTTCCCGTTCCTCGTCATCGGCGGCCGCCTGATCGCCTGGAAGCGCGGCGACCTCCGCGAGGAGCTCGGTCCGCTGGAGCGGCTGCTCCCGTCGCTCGGCGGCGGCACCGTGACCATTCGGCCGGTCAACGTCCCGGCTCTTCCGGGCCACGTCCTCGTGGTCGTCACGAAGCGTGGCGTGACACCCGATGTCTTCCCGCGCGATCCCGGGCTGCGCAAGCGCCGGCCCTCCTGACGCGGGCCGCTGCTACGCTCCGGCCGGTGCGCATCGCGGTCCTGTCGGACATCCACTCCAACCTGGTCGCGCTCGACGCCGTGCTCGCCGCGATTGGCAGCGTTGACGCGATCTGGCACCTCGGGGACGTGGTCGGCTACGGGCCGGAGCCGGACGGCGTGGTCGCTCGCCTGAGCGAGGCCGGTGCGATCGGCGTGCGCGGCAATCACGATGCCGCCGCGGTCGGTGGCCCCGAGATCGACTGGTTCAATCACGACGCCCGACGTGCGATGGAGTGGACGAAAGCCACGATCTCCGAAACCACGCGCACATGGCTCGCGGCCCAGCCACAGCGCCGGACCGAGGCCGGCATCGCGCTCGTCCACGGCAGCCCGCGCGACCCGACGTGGGAGTACGTCACCTCGATTCCGGTCGCGCGCGCGAACTTCGAGGTGCTCGAGACGCGCCTCGGGTTGTTCGGGCACACGCATCTCCCGACGGCCTTCCGCGATGACGACGGCCGGCTCGAGCACATCAGCCCATCTCGGGGCTCGGAGCTCGACCTGGGAACGGGGCGCTTCCTCGTGAACCCGGGCAGCGTCGGCCAGCCCCGCGATGGCGACCCGATGGCCTCGTACCTCCTCCTCGACCCCGAACGCCTGACGTGTCGCTGGGAGCGCGTCGAGTACGACATCGCGGCGGTCCAGGCCGCGATGGCCGAGCGCGGGCTGCCGTCGCAGCTGGCGCTCCGCCTGTCGTTCGGACTGTGATGGGCACGACGCGATGACCGGCGGCCAGCGCCCGCTCCAGGGCCGGAAGCTCGGGGACAAGCGCGTCGTCGTCGAGCGACCGCATTCCGCGTACTTCCGGTGGAGCGGCGAAGGCGTCATGCAGGCGCGTCAGACCGCCTCGGTTCCGCGGACGCCGCTCGGCCGGCTCTTCGCGCGGGTCCGGGCGGCGCTCTTCGGGAAGCCGCTCGCGTCCGAGGAGGAGCTCGGTGAGCGGCTCTCGAAGAAGAAGGCGCTCGCGATCTTCAGCTCGGATGCGATCAGCTCCTCGGCCTATGCGACCGAGGAGATCCTGCGGGTCCTCGTCCTGGCCGGGGCCGGCGCCCTGGCGTTCGGCCTCCAGGTCAGCGTCGCGATCGCGATCCTCCTCGTGGCGGTCGCGATCAGCTACCGCCAGGTCTGCATGGCCTACCCGAGCGGCGGCGGCTCGTATGCGGTCTCAAAGCGCAACTTCGGCCGGACCGTCTCGCTCGTCGCCGCGTCGGCGCTGCTCATCGACTACGTGATGACGGTCGCGGTTTCGACCACGTCCGCCGTCGAGCAGATCACCTCGGCGATCCCGGTCCTCATCGACATCCGCGTCGAGATCGGCGTCCTCGCGATCATCCTCATCACGGTCGGCAACCTCCGCGGCCTGCGCGAGGCGGGCAACATCTTCGCCGTCCCGACGTACCTCTTCATCGGCTCGGCGCTCCTGATGATCGCCATTGGGGCGTTCCGGATCCTCGTCCTCGGCGAGGGCGGGGGCTATGCGGCCGAGCTGGCGGAGAACACGGCCCATATCGCCGAGCCACTGACCGCGTTGCTGCTGCTCCGCGCGTTTGCGGCCGGCGCCGTCGCCCTCACCGGCACCGAGGCAATCGCGACCGGCGTGCCGGCCTTCAAGCCCCCGGAGGCGAAGAACGCAGCGACGACGCTCGCGTTCATGGCGGCGCTCCTCGGCGTGCTGTTCATCGGGATCACGTTCCTCGCGGTGAACTTCGGGATCGCCCACATCGACGTGCCCGAGAAGCAGACTGTCATCGCCCAGATCGCGCGGCGCGTCTACGGCGACGGGACGATCCCGTTCTTCCTCTTCCAGGCTTTCACGGCGCTGCTCCTGTTCCTGGCGGCGAACACGAGCTTCAACGCCTTCCCGCGGCTGCTCGCGATCCTCGCCACGGACAGCCACATGCCCCGCCAGCTCGCGCTCCGAGGCGACCGCCTGGCGTTCTCGTATGGGATCGTCGTCCTCGCCGGGCTGGCGGCGCTGCTGATCATTGCCTTCAAGGGCGAGACCCACCTGCTGATCCCGCTCTACGCCGTCGGCGTCTTCATCGACTTCACGATCAGCCAGGGCGGCATGATCCGGCACTGGCTCCGCGAGAAGCCGCCCGGCTACCTCAGGCGACTGGCGATCAATGCCTTCGGCTGCCTCCTGACTGCCGTCGTGGCCGTCGTCGTGACGCTGGCAAAGGCCCCGGTCTCGCTCGTGGTCGTCTTCCTCATCCCGGTGCTGGTGCTGCTCATGACGGTCATCCGCCGGCAGTACGACGCCCAGGCCGCCGAGCTCGAGGTCCGCGACGACATCATCTTCGCGGGCCCGCACCGCGAGCAGCGCGCGGTCGTCCCGGTCAACGGCCTGAACCGGACGGTCGTCCAGGCGCTGAACTTCGCACGGACGCTGACACGCGACGTGCGCGGCGTCTACGTGACCGAGGATCCCGTCGCGGGCGAGGTGCTCCGAAAGCGCTGGGAGCGCCAGCTGCCGGGCATCCCGCTCGTCATCGTCGAATCACCATTTCGAGCAATTGTTGAGCCCGTGCTCGCCTACCTCGACGTCCTCGACAAGGCCTGGCCGGGCGACAAAGAGGCACCGATCACGATCGTCGTCCTGCCCGAATACGTTGCCAAACACTGGTGGGATCGCGTGCTGTATAACCAGACAGCGAAGCGCCTCAAGGCTGCGCTCGTCGGTCGCGAGCACACGGTCATCGCTGACGTTCCGTACCGCCGCGATCAGTAGCCGCCGGCGCCCTCCGGCGCGCCCAATGGAGCCCAATGATCGGTGGCGAGCGGCCCCTGAAGGGCCGCAAGCTCGCGGACCGGCGCGTCGTCGTCGAGCGTCCGCACAGCCCCTACTTCCGGTACACCGGACCTGGACAGCTCGTCGCGCGCAAGGCTGCGTCGGCACCGCGGACACCTGCCGGCCGGCTGTTCGCGCGCGTCCGCGCGGCGCTCTTCGGGAAGCCTCTCGCCTCTGAGGAGGAGATCGGCGAACGGCTCTCGAAGAAGAAGGCGCTCGCGATCTTCAGCTCGGACGCCATCAGCTCGTCTGCCTATGCGACCGAGGAGATCCTGCGCGTCCTCGTGCTCGCGGGAGCGGGCGCGATCCTCGTCTCGATCCAGGTTGCGCTCGCGATCTCCGGCCTCCTCGCGGTCGTCGCGCTCTCATATCGACAGGTCTGCCGGGCGTATCCGAACGGCGGCGGCGCGTATGCCGTGGCCAAGGCCAACCTCGGCGCCGTCGCGTCCCTCGTCGCGGCCGCGGCGCTCCTCATCGACTACGTCATGACCGTGGCCGTCTCCACGGCCTCCGCGATCGCCCAGACCTACTCGGTCGTGCCCGAGCTCTACCCGCTCCGGATCGAGATCGCGGTCATCGCGATCACGCTCATCACGATCGCGAACCTCCGGGGCCTGCGTGAGTCCGGCAACATCTTCGCGGTCCCGACGTACGCGTTCATCGGGCTCGCCCTGCTCATGGTCGGGGTCGGCGTGTTCCGGATCGTCACGGGCAACGCCACGGACGTCGTCCAGCCGGACGCCGTCGGCGTCGGCACCGAGGGCATCGGCCTGTTCCTGCTCCTGAAGGCCTTCGCCTCGGGTTCGGTCGCCCTGACCGGCACGGAGGCGATCGCGAACGGCGTGACGGCCTTCAAGAAACCGGAGGCCAGGAACGCCGCGGACACGATGGTCGGGATGGCGATCCTGCTCGCGGTGCTGTTCATCGGCATCACGGTCGTCGCCGACGGCTTCGGGATCCTGCCGACGGGCGATGGCGGGCAGACGGTGGTGGCGCTCGTCGCGAGCACGGTGTTTGGCGCCGGCTCGCCGCTGTTCTACTCGTTCCAGGCAGCGACGGCGTTGATCCTGTTCCTCGCGGCGAACACGAGCTTCAACGCCTTCCCGCGGCTCGCCGCCCTCCTCGCGATCGACGGCTACATGCCCCGCCAGTTCAGCTTCCGCGGGGATCGGCTCGCGTTCTCCTGGGGCATCGTTCTGCTGGCCGCCGTCGCCGCGATCCTGCTCGCCGTGTTCGGCGGCGACACGCACGCCCTGATCCCGCTCTACTCGGTCGGCGTCTTCGTCTGCTTCACGATCTCGCAGGTCGGCATGGTCCGGCACTGGTTCCGCGAGCGGTCATCCGGCTGGGCCTGGCGGGCGGCGATCAATGCCTTCGGCGGGCTGTTGACGTTCATCGTCCTGATCGTCGTCGCGAGCGTGAAGTTCGTCGACGGCGCCTACCTCGTCGTCATCCTGACGCCGCTCCTCGTCCTGATGATGCTGTTCATCCACCGCCAGTACGAGGCCTCGGCGCAGCACCTCGCGCTGCGCCCGGACGCCGTCGTCCCGATTCCGCGTCGCGAGGAACGCGCGGTCGTGCCCGTCCCGGCGCTGAACCGCGCCGTCGTTCAGGCCGTGAACGTCGCCCGATCAATTGCCGACGACGTGCGAGCGGTGTTCATCTCGGACGATCCCGACGCCGCAACCCAGATGCGACAGCGCTGGGCACGCCAGGTGCCCGGCGTCCCGCTCGTCATCGTCGAGTCGCCGTACCGCGCGCTGACCGGGCCGCTCGTGGCGTACCTGGACGTCCTCGACGCGGGTTGGCCGGCGGGCAAGCCATCGCCGATCACGTTCGTGATCATCCCCGAGTACGTCGCCCGGAGCTGGTGGGAGCGGCTCCTCTACAACCAGTCCTCGAAGCGCCTCCGGACGACCCTCCTCGGGCGGCCGCACACGGTCGTCGTGAACGTCCCGTATCGGCGCGATGAGGAGCCCCCAGGCGAGGTGCCGGAGGCGCCGAAGCCGGGCGTGCCGTGATCGGCGCTCGGCTTCCGGCCACGGTGTATCGTGGCCGGCGTCCGTGACCGACCCACAGCCCAACCCCTTCCGGCGCGCGGTCGTCGCGCTGACGGGAGCCGCGGTTGACGAGCGCGTCATGCGCCTGACCTGCGAGCTCGCCCGGCCTTCCAAGGCCGAGGTCGTTGGCGTCCATGTCGTCGAGATCGAGTGGTCGCAGCCCCTGGACGCGGACATCGCGGCCCGCTCCGAGGACGCCCAGCGGATCCTCGACCTCGCCGAGGGCGTGGCCGAGGACGCCCATGTTCGGCTCGAGACGGTCCTCCTCCAGGCGCGCGACGTTGGCGCGGCGCTCGTCGACGAGACGACGGCGAGGGAGGCAGACCTGCTCGTGCTCGGTCTGCCGTATCGTCAGCGTTTCGGCGGAGAGTTCGTCATCGGGCGAACGATCCCGTACGTATTGAAGAATGCACCGTGCGAGGTCTGGGTCGTGCGTGAACGAATCGGCGAGGGCGCGCCGTGAAGATCGTCATTGTTGGCTGTGGTCGCGTCGGCGCTGCGCTTGCCGAGAGCTTCGATGCGCTCGGCAATGAAGTGATCATCATCGACATCACGACGCGCGCCTTCGACCGTCTCTCGGACGAGTTCCGGGGCAGCGCGATCCGCGGTGACGGCACGGACGAGGACGTCCTCCGCCGCGCCGGTGCGGAGGGCGCGGACGTCTTCCTCGCGTTCACCGAGGGCGACAATCGGAATGTCATGGCCGCCCAGGTCGCCGCGGAGAACCTCGGCGCGGCGCGGGTGATCGCGAAGATCAACGATCCGGTCCGTGCGGCCGCGTATTCCGACCTCGGAATCGCGACGATCTGCCGGACCACGATGCAATCGGACGCGGTCCACTTGTACCTCGGGCTCCCGACGTCGGACATGCCCGGGGTCATCGCCCCCACCGGCCGCCATCACGGCGGCGAGCATCACGAGCCCGTCCGGCCCGCGGCCGGCGGCACGGAGGCCTGAGTCATGTTCGTTCTCGTCGTCGGCGGCGGGAAGGTCGGCTACTACCTTGCGAAGGAGCTCATCGAGAGCAACCACGAGGTGGTGGTCATGGAGAAGGATCGCGCTCGAGCGGCCCAGATCACGGACGAGATCGGCTCGATCGTCGTCGCCCAGGACGGCTGCGAGGGCAAATACCTCGGTGAGGCCGGCTGCGCGCGAGCGGACATCGTCGCCGCGGTCACCGGCGACGACGAGGACAACCTCGTCATCTGCCAGATGGCGAAGCACCACTTCGACGTCCGTCGGACGATCGCCCGCGTCAACAACCCGAAGAACGAGGACCTGTTCCGGCACCTCGGTGTCGACGAGATCATCAGCCCGACGCGGATGATCCTCGGCTCGATCGAGCAGGACATCCCCGTCCACGAGCTGCTCCATCTCGGCGGCCTCGGCGGCAGCGAGCTGGAGATCATCGAGGCGCATCTCCAGGACGGCTCCCCGGCGATCGGGCGGACGACCGGCGAGCTGTCGATCCCCGAGGGTTGTTCGCTGTTCGCCGTCGTCCGCGACGGCGTCGCCTCGCCGCTGCGCCCGGACACGGTCCTCCGCTCGGGCGACAAGGTCATCGCGATCGGCCGCGCCGACTGCGAGGCGAAGCTCCACGAGCAGCTCATCGGCAGCGAGCCGGAGGCGCTGCGGCCCGGACTCTAGCCCTCGTCGCCCCGTGGCCCGCCGCGCCGCCCAAGGTGGCGCGGGCAAGCACCATCGCACCCCAGAGTTGCGAAAACCTCATACCCCAAAGTCTTGACAACGCCATTGTCAGGGTTCTAGGATGCGATCATTCCGCTAACCACACCACGACACAGGAGGTGCGTGTGATGATCGTTCGTCGACCAACCCCATTTGGCGAACTAATGACCCTTCGACAGGCGATGGATCGCCTGTTCGACGAAGACGTGTTCCGGCCGGTCTGGAGCCAGGACGGCCTGAGCCTGCCGCTGGACGTGTCGACCAACCCTGACGCGCTCGTCGTCGAGGCGTCGCTCCCAGGCGTCAGGCCCGAGGACGTCGAGATCACGCTCGAGAACAACACGCTGACGATCAGTGGCAAGACCCTCGATGAGCGTGAGACCGGCGAAGGCAGCCACCTCGTCCAGGAGATCCGGCGCGGCTCGTTCAGCCGCTCGGTCAGCCTGCCCGCAGGGCTGGAGGCAGACAAGGCGACCGCCACATTCGAGAACGGCATGCTCCGGCTGAGCATCCCGAAGGCAGAGCAGGTCAAGCCGCGCCAGATCAAAATCTCGCCGGTCAGCGAGTCAACGGCGAAGCGAACGGGCGAGACGCACGTCGTGAAGGCCTAGAACCCATGGCGTTCCGTCGGCCGGACCAGCCCGACCCCTCCCGACCCGTCTACGTGATCAGCGTGGCCGCGGGCATCGTGTCCGTGCACCCGCGCACGCTGCGGATCTACGAGGAGGAAGGGCTGGTTTGCCCGGCGCGGACGCCAACGAACATCCGGCTCTATTCCGAGAAGGACCTCCGTCGGGTCCTGTGGATTCGCCACCTGACGCAGAACCTGGGCGTGAACCTCGCTGGGGTGCGCATCCTCTTCGAGCTGGAGAACCGGCTCGGAACGCGCATCCTCGAGCGCCTCTACGACGAGGGCGCGGCCGAGGACGCCCGGGCCGAACGCGACGCATCTGAAGCCTCACCCGCCGGCGCGACGTAAGCGCCGGCTCAGCCAGCCGATCCACAGGAGTCACCCGATGGCCAAGAAGCCCAATCCACCGGCGCCCGGCAGCTCGCAGGCGTCCATCCGCGAGCTGCCGCTCGTCGCCCTCCGGGAGACCGTGATCTTCCCGGAGATGATCGTCCCGCTCCAGGTCGGCCGGGACAAGAGCGTGGCCGCGCTCAATGCGGCCGTCGAGCGCGGTGGCTTCATCGCCCTCGTGACCCAGCGCCAGGCAGACCAGGAGGACATCAACGCTCCTGACGAGCTGTATGGCATCGGCACGCTCGCGAAGATCGCCCAGGTCGTGCAGCTCCAGGACGGCACCGTCCGCGCGATCGTCCAGGGCCAGCGCCGCCTGCGCCTCCACGGCTTCGCGGAGACGAGCCCCTTCCTGCTCGCCCGCATCGAGGAGCTGCAGGACGCGACGCCGGGTGGCGTCGAGGTCCAGGCCCTGATGCGAACGGTCCAGGGCCAGATCGAGCAGTACGTCCAGAACGGCGCGCCCGTGCCGCCGGAGGCGGCCGTCGCCGCGCGCAACATCACCGAGCCGGGCCTCCTCGCGGACATGACCGCGTACAGCCCCGACATGACCACCGAGCAGCGCCAGGAGCTGCTCGAGACGATCGACGTCGTCGAGCGCCTGAAGCTCGTCTCGAACTTCCTCGGCCACCAGATCGAGATCCTCGAGCTGAAGGGCAAGATTCAGTCCGAGGTCAAGTCCGAGATGGACAAGACCCAGCGCGAGTACATCCTTCGCGAGCAGCTGAAGGCCATCCAGCGCGAGCTCGGCGAGGACGATCCGCAGCAGGCCGAGATCAGCGAGCTGCGCGACAAGGTCGAGGCAGCCGGCATGCCGGACGAGGTCAAGACCCGCGCACTCAAGGAAGTCGATCGGATGAGCCGCATCCCGTCCGCCTCGCCCGAGGTCGGCGTGATCCGGACGTACGTCGACTGGCTGATCACGCTGCCGTGGAAGACCGAGACCGAGGACCTCGTCGACATCAAGGAGGCCGCGAAGATCCTCGACGAGGACCACTACGGCCTCGAGAAGATCAAGGAGCGGATCCTCGAGTACCTCGCCGTCCGCTCGCTCGCGGACACGATCCGCAGCCCGATCCTCGCGCTCATCGGACCGCCCGGCGTCGGCAAGACATCGCTTGGCAAGAGCGTCGCGCGGGCGATGGGCCGCAAGTTCGTCCGGATGAGCCTCGGCGGCATCCACGACGAGGCCGAGATCCGCGGCCACCGGCGGACCTACATCGGCGCGCTCCCCGGCCGGATCATCCAGAGCATCAAGACCGCGGGCACGAAGAACCCCGTGTTCATGCTCGACGAGATCGACAAGATCGGGATGGACTTCCGGGGCGACCCGTCGTCCGCCCTCCTCGAGGTCCTCGACCCCGAGCAGAACAACACGTTCCAGGACAACTACCTCGAGGTGCCGTTCGACCTTTCGAAGGTGCTCTTCATCGCGACCGGCAACCTCATGGACCCCATCCCGGCGGCCCTCCGCGACCGGATGGAGATCATCCAGCTGCCCGGCTACACGCAGCAGGAGAAGATCGAGATCGGGAAGCGCTTCCTCGTCCCGAAGCAGATGACGAACCACGGCCTCAAGCCGTCGAACATCGAGTTCACCGACGAGGCGATGACGGAGCTCGTCCAGGCCTTCACGAAGGAGGCCGGCGTCCGCAACCTCGAGCGTGAGATCGCGAACGTCATGCGCAAGGTCGCGCGCACCGTGGCTGAGGGCCGCAAGCGCAAGACCGTCGTGGATCGCAAGAAGCTCATCGAGTACCTCGGTCCGCCGCGCTGGGAGTACGGCGAGCTCGAGGCCGAGGACCAGATCGGTTCGGCCACGGGCCTCGTCGTGACCGAGGTCGGCGGCGACATCGTCGCGATCGAGGTGACGCGCATGGAGGGCAAGGAGGACTTCGTCCTGACCGGCCAGCTCGGCGACGTCATGCGTGAGTCAGCTCGGGCCGGCCTGTCGTGGATCCGCTCACACGCCCCCGAGCTCGGCATCCGGTCCGATCTGTTCGAGAAGCACACCCTCCACATCCACGTGCCCGCGGGGGCGACCCCGAAGGACGGTCCGTCCGCCGGCATCACGATGGCGACCGCGATGGTCTCGGCCTTCACGGGCATCCCCGTCCGCAAGGACGTGGCGATGACCGGCGAGATCACGCTCCGCGGCCGCGTCCTCCCGATCGGTGGGCTGAAGAGCAAGATCCTCGCCGCCCACCTCGCGGGCGCGAAGATGGTCATCCTGCCGAAGAAGAACGAGAAGGACCTCCGCGACATCCCGGAGGAGATCCGGAAGTCGATGAAGCTCGTCCTCGTCGACTCGATGGACAACGTGCTCGAGGCGGCGCTCCGACGCCGCCCGAAGCCGCTCGTCGTCGAGCCGACGCCGGCGACGATCCCGGGCAAGCGCGCCGAGGAGAAGCCGGCGGAGACGCCCGTCCAGCGGCGCCCGGAGTTCCCGCCGTCTGATCAACCACCGGTCGTGGTCTAGGCGACCGCCGGAGGCGCGATGGAATATCGCGACTATTACGAGGCGCTCGGCGTCCCGAGGACCGCGTCCCAGGCCGAGATCAAGAAGGCGTTCCGGAAGGCCGCCCGCGAGCACCATCCCGACAAGAAGCCGGGTGACAAGGCCGCGGAGAAGCGCTTCAAGGACGTCAACGAGGCGAATGCCGTCCTCTCCGATCCGGAGAAGCGCAAGAAGTACGACCAGCTCGGTGCGAACTGGGAGGCGTTCTCGCGCGCCGGTGCCGGTGCGGGCGGGGCGCGCGGCGCGGCCGGCAGCCCGTTCAGTGGCTTCACCTACGGCACCGCGCCGGGCAGCGGCGGGATCCGCTACGAGTTCCGGACGTCCGGCGACCCGGGCGCGTTCTCGGACTTCTTCGAGACCTTCTTCGGCCAGGCGGCCGGCGGAGCGGCTGGTCCGGGCGGCGCCGCCGGGGCGTTCGGGGGCGGCTCGTTCGGCGGGAGCCGGGCGACCTCGATCGACGATCTCCTCGCCGGCATGGGCGTCGCGTCCGCCGGAAACGGCGGGCGGACGACCGCGTCACGGCCCGCGCCCGTCGAGGCGACCGCGGAGCTCGACCTGGAGGAAGCGTTCCACGGTGCGACCAGGCTCGTCGAGATCGAGGGCAAGCGCCTCCAGGTGACGATCCCGCGCGGCGTCGACACCGGCAGCCGCATCCGCCTGACCGGCAAAGGCGGTGGTGGCCGCGACCTCGTCGTCGTCGCGAAGATGAAGCCACACCGCGTCTTCACGCGGAAGGGCGCTGACCTCGAACGCGAGCTCCCGATCAGCCTCGAGGAGGCGCTCCTCGGCGGCGAGGTCCCGGTCGCGACCCTGAAGGGGCGTGTTCTGCTGAAGATCCCCGCAGGGACCCAAACTGGCCGGGCATTCCGCCTCGCCGGGCAGGGCATGCCGAAGCTGAAAGGCGAGGGCACCGGTGACCTGCTCGTCAAGGTCCGCGTCGTCCTGCCGACCGGCCTGGACGACGAGGCCATCGCGGCGGCCCGCCGCTTCCTCGAACTGGCCGACCAACCCGATCCCCGAGAGCCACGGCCCACGGCGGCCGCCGGCGCCACCACAGGAACCAGCTGATGCAGCTCGAAAAGTTCACCCAGAAGGCCCAGGAGGCCGTCGTCACGGCCCAGTCGCTCGCGGATCGGCTGCAGAGCCCCGTGCTCGATGCCGAGCACCTCCTCTCCGCGCTCCTCGAACCGGATGACGGCGTGCCGGCCGAGACCCTTCGGCGTCTCGGCGTGGACCTGCCCGCGTTTCGGGCGGAGCTCGCCGCGGCGCTGGCCAACCGAGCCAAGATCGCCGGCGGCACGCTGACCCTCGATCCGCGCGCCAAGCGTGTCGTCGAGCGGGCCCAGGAAGAGGCCCGCAGGCTCGGCGACGAATACGTCTCGACGGAGCACCTCCTCCTCGGCACGGCCGAGGTCGGCGGCGAGGGCCAGCGCCTGCTCGAGAAGAGCGGCGCCAACCGCGAGGCGATCCTCAACGCCCTCGCGTCCGTGCGCGGCGGCCAGCGCGTGACGTCGCCGAACCCCGAAGGCACCTACCAGGCCCTCGAGAAGTACGGCCGCGACCTCACGTCCGAGGCTCGCGCCGGAAAGCTCGATCCGGTCATCGGCCGCGACGAGGAGATCCGGCGCGTCATCCAGGTGCTCAGCCGCCGGACGAAGAACAACCCCGTCCTCATCGGCGAGCCCGGCGTCGGCAAGACCGCGATCGCCGAGGGCCTCGCCCAGCGGATCGTGCGCGGCGACGTGCCCGAGGGCCTGAAGGACAAGCGCGTCGTGGCGCTCGACCTCGGCGCGGTCATCGCCGGCGCCAAGTTCCGCGGCGAGTTCGAGGAGCGTCTCAAGGCCGTCCTCAAGGAGATCAAGGACAGCGAAGGCGCGGTCATCCTGTTCATCGACGAGCTGCACACTGTTGTCGGAGCCGGCGCCGCCGAAGGCGCCATGGATGCCTCGAACCTCCTGAAGCCGATGCTTGCCCGGGGCGAGCTGCACACGATCGGCGCGACGACGCTCGACGAGTACCGAAAGCA
The DNA here is from genome assembly GCA_035649355.1 of Candidatus Polarisedimenticolia bacterium. Classification (GTDB taxonomy): domain Bacteria; phylum Chloroflexota; class Limnocylindria; order Limnocylindrales; family CSP1-4; genus UBA5189. The sequence goes on along the minus strand of DASRJS010000075.1, from coordinate 24,887 downwards.
CATCGAGAAAGACGCCGCCCTCGAGCGGCGCTTCCAGCCCGTCCTCGTCGACCAGCCGACGGTCGAGGAGACGATCTCGATCCTGCGCGGCCTGCGCGAGCGCTACGAGGTCCACCACGGCGTCCGGATCACGGATTCCGCGCTCGTCGCCGCGGCGACGCTGTCGAACCGCTACATCACCGAGCGCTTCCTGCCCGACAAGGCGATCGACCTCGTCGACGAGGCCGCCTCACGGCTGCGAATGGAGATCGATTCGATGCCGATCGAGCTCGACGAGCTCGAACGACGGCGCATCCAGCTGGAGATCGAGCGCGAGGCGCTGCGCAAGGAGAAGGACGACGCGTCGAAGGCCCGACTCGAGGCGCTCGAGAAGGAGCTCGCCGAGAACGCCGAGGCGGGCGGCGCGCTCAAGCAGCGCTGGGAGGCCGAGAAGACCGCGATCGCGGCAATCCGGGCGACCCGCAGCGAGCTGGAGCAGCTCGCCGTCCGCATCGAGCAGGCCGAGCGCGAGGCGGACTTCCAGCGCGCCGCGGAGCTGAAGTACGGCACGCAACGCGAGCTGACCGAGCGGCTCAAGGAGCAGGAGGCGGCCATGGCCGCGCTCCAGGGCCCCGGCTCCCTCCTCAAGGAAGAGGTCACCGCGGACGACATCGCGGAGATCGTCGGGGCCTGGACCGGCATCCCGGTTTCGAAGCTCCTCGAGGGCGAGACGGCGAAGCTCATCCACATGGAGGAACGCCTCCACGAGCGCGTCGTCGGCCAGGACGAGGCGATCGAGGCGGTCTCGGACGCGGTCCGCCGCGCTCGCGCCGGGCTCAAGGACCCGAACCGGCCCATCGGCTCGTTCCTGTTCCTCGGCCCGACGGGCGTCGGCAAGACCGAGCTGGCCCGCGCGCTCGCCGAGTTCCTGTTCGACGACGAGCACGCGATGGTCCGCATCGACATGAGCGAGTACATGGAGAAGTTCGCCGTCTCGCGCCTTGTCGGCGCTCCGCCCGGCTACGTCGGCTACGAAGAGGGCGGGCAGCTGACCGAGGCCGTCCGGCGCCGGCCCTACCAGGTGATCCTGCTCGACGAGATTGAGAAGGCTCACCCGGACGTTTTCAACGTCCTCCTGCAGGTCCTCGATGACGGCCGCCTGACCGATTCGCAGGGCCGGACGGTCGACTTCAAGAACACCGTCGTGATCATGACGAGCAACGTCGGATCGCCGATCATCGCGAGCTTCTCAGGCCGCGGCGAGGACTCCGACAGCTACGAAACGATGAAGCGCGCCGTCACGGACGAGCTGCAGCACCAGTTCCGGCCGGAGTTCCTCAACCGGATCGATGAGGTCATCGTGTTCCACGCGCTGACCGATGCCGACCTGGCCGCGATCGTCGATCTCCTGCTCGCGGACCTCCAGCGCCGACTCGCCGGTCAGGAGCTTGTCTTGGAGCTGACCCCGGCCGCCCGGTCGCTCATCGCCCGCGAGGGCCACGACCCGGCGTTCGGGGCGCGGCCGCTGAAGCGGACGATCCAGCGCCTCGTCGAGAACCCGTTCGCGAAGGCGCTGCTCGAGGGCCGCTTCAAGCCCGGTGATCGGATCACGGCCGACGGCGACGCCGTCGGGACGACGCTCGTCTTCTCGTCGGAGGGCGAGACGGTCGTCACAGATGCCGCTGAACATCGGGACGCCCGGCGGCGGAGCGACGAGCCCGTCGGCGCCGGCACCGGCGGGCGCAACGGCCGCCGAAAGTCCGTGCTCGAGCTGCCGGACGCGAACGGCGGCAAACCCAACGACGGCGGGAGCCGCCCGAACTGAGGCACGCCGAGGTCGCCTCGCGTCTGCGGCACTGGCCGGCGACCCTCCCGGCGCCGCCGCAGGCGCTCGTCCCGATCCGGGTCGACGGCGGCAAGTGGAAGACCCCGGATGAGGCTGCCGGGGCCGCGCGGCCGGCCGCCGTCCTCGTCCTCCTCGCGCCCGATGACGCCGGCGAGGCGCAGGTCGTGCTCATCGAGCGGACGAGCTACGACGGACCGCACTCGGGCCAGATCGCGTTTCCCGGCGGGGCGGCGGAGCCCGGTGACGCTGACCTGACGGCGACGGCATTGCGCGAGGCGAACGAGGAGATCGGGCTCGAACCCGAGGCCGTCGGCCTGCGGGTCGTTGGCGAGCTCGAGCCGTTCTGGATCCCGGTCAGCAACTTTCACGTCACGCCGATCGTCGCGCTCGCGGACCGGCTGCCGGAGTGGACACCCCAGGAGCGCGAGGTGCGGCGCGTCATCCACGCGCCGCTCGCGGCGTTCCTGCCTGATGCGCCGATCCAGACGTTCGAGCGCGACGTCCGCGAGTGGCGGATTCGCTACGGCGCGTACGCCCTCGATGCGATCTCGGACAGCCCGGCCATCTGGGGCGCGACGGCGCGGATCCTTGGCCAGCTTGGGGCCGTCCTGTCGGATCAGATCGATGGCTGAGCGGGGCGCCTGAAGTGCTCCCGGAGCACCACTGAGACCGATTCATCTTCGGAATGCGGTCGGATCCAGCAATCCGCGTCGCGATGTGCTGACAGAGCACCAATCGCAGCGGAATCCGGGTCAAGAGACGACTTCGGAGGGCCACGTCGTCGCAGTGGTGCTGCCAGCGCACAATCGCCTGACTAGGCGGGCTCGCCCTCCGCGTCGCGCCGCTCGTCGAGCTCCGGCTGCCGCGGGGCGAGGGCGCCCTCGCCGCGTTCAGCCTTCGCCCCCGAACCGAGCGCGGGCCGCGCCGTACCTTCGACGAGCCTGTCGTCCGAACCGGCGAATTCGATCACGATCGCCCGCATCGTCGTGTGGTCCGTCCAGGCGCCGTGGATCTCGCCCGCCGGCCAGACCGCGACCTCGCCGGCGGCAATTCGGATCTCCTCGTCGCCGACGGACGTCCAGCCACCGCCCTCGATGACGCAGAAGAACGTCGTGTTCGGGTTCGAGTGCGGCTCGATCCTGCCGCCCCGGCTGAACACGAGCTCGGAGATACCGCCACGCGCGTCCCACTGGATCGGCTGGCCGGTGAGTCCCGTCGAGCCGGGCGGCCCGTCGGGCCGGCGGTGGCCGACGCCGAAGCGACGAATCTCGATCGGCATCAGGTCAGGCGACCCGGCGGACGAGTGGCGCTGGGGCTAGCGCCGGCGGCGCCGTTTCGACGGCCGCGGGCCGACCTTCGCCCGGATCGTTGCCTCGGGCTTCGCGACCCGTGCCCGCTGGAAGTACGACTGCCGCGCCAGCTGCATCTCGTAGGCCTCGAACAGGGGCGGATAGCGCCGGAAGCGGACCCAGACCATGACTCCGACCCCGATGACGGCCGTCAGCAGGACGATCACGAAGTCGAACAGGAACACCGCGCCGACGACGAGCAGGAAGAACGTGATGATCCCGGTCCACAGGAGCCACTCCCACATCTCGGTATAGAGGCGGTGGCGATGGAGCGCCCGGACACGCAGGTTGTACATGATCACGAGCACCACGAGCAGGACGAGCGACGAGATCCAGATCGGGTCGTAGAGATCCTGGAAGTTCGACTTCGAGAACGGCTGGAAGAGGTACTCCCAGGGCGGCTGGGTCACGCGTGCTCCTCGGGCGTCACGGGCGGAAGGGTCGGACGGTCGTGGAGTATGCCATGGCCGGCGGCTATACTCGGCCGCACCAGCGGCGCAGCATCCGCCCGCGGGGACCGGAGTGAGCCCGGTGCGCCCCGTCGGCACGTGCCGAGCGACCGACAACATCGCCCGACACCGGAACGGAGGAGCCACCCGCGTGCGAGCTCTGCTGTCCGTCGCAGACCGCGAGGGAATCTCGACGTTCGCGCGAGATCTCGTGGGCCTCGGTGTCGAGATCTATGCGACAGACGGCACGCGGGAGCACCTCGCGGCCGATGGCATCACCGTCGCCGCGGCGAGCGAGCTGACCGGCGTCGCGCCGCTCCTCGGCGGCGCCGTCAAGACGTTCCACCCGTCGGTCTACGCGGGCATCCTCGCGCGCCGCGACAAGCCCGATCAGGTCGAGGAGCTCGCTCGCGAGTCGATCTCGCTCATCGACGTCGTCGTCGTGAACCTCAAGCCGTTCGGCGCGGAAATCGGGCGCCAGCTCGTCGGCCTCGACGAGGCGATGGAGATGATCGATGTCGGCGGCGCGGCGCTCCTCTCGGCCGCCGCGCGGAACGCGGCCGGCGTCGCCGCGGTGGCGAGCAGCGAGCGCTATCCGGCGGTTCTCGCGGACCTCCGCGAGCGCGGCCACATCAGCCCCGAGCTGCGAGCCCGTCTCGCGGCTGAGGCGTTCGGCCTCGTCGCGGCGTACCACGCCGAGATTGCCGCGTACCTGAACCAGATCTCGGGCAACACGTTTCCGAGCCGTCTCGCGATGGTCCTCGAGAAGGTCACGGACCTGCGCTACGGCGAGAACCCCCACCAGGGCGCGGCGTTCTACCGAGAGACAACCCACCGCTCCGGCACCCTCGCCGACGCGACCGTCGTCCACGGTTCGTATCCGTCGTTCAATAACCTCCTCGACCTCGACGCCGCCTATCGGGCCGCGACGGACTTCACGGCCCCGACGGTCGTCATCGCGAAGCACACGGAGCCGGTCGGGATCGCGTCCGCGGATGAGCTCGTCGAGGCCTACCGGAAGGCGCTCGAGACGGATCCCGTGGCCTCGTTCGGTGGCATCGTCGGCGTCAATCGCGAGCTCGACGGTGCGACTGCCCGCGAGATCGCGGCGAACTCGTACGAAGCCGTCATCGCGCCCGGCTACAGCAGCGCCGCGATCGGGATCCTGCGCAAGAAGGCGGGGATCGAGCTCCTCTCGATCCCGCCCGATCCCACCGAGGGGATGCGCGACTACGGCATCGCGAACCTCGACTTCAAGCGCGTCGGCGGCGGGCTCCTGGTCGAGACGATTGACACCGAGGAGCTCGACCGGAGCGGGCTCCAGGTCGTGACGAAGCGCCGCCCGACGCTGGAGGAGCTGACCGATCTGCTGTTCGCCTGGCGAACCGTGCGGCACGTGAGCTCGAATGCGATCGTGCTGGCCCGCAATGGCGCGAGCGTGGGCATCGGCGCGGGCCAGGCCAGCCGGCAGGTCTCGGTCGAGATCGCGCTGCGGCGCGCCGGCGACCGGGCGAAGCTCGCGGTCATGGCTTCGGATGCCTACTTCCCGTTCCCGGACGGCATCCACATGGCGGCCCAGGCCGGCGTGATCGCGATCATCCAGCCGGGCGGCTCCATTCGCGACGAGATGGCGATCGAGGTCGCCGACCGGCACCACCTGGCGATGGTGTTCACCGGCCGCCGCCACTTCCGCCACTGAGCCGCGATCCGACGATGCCTGCCAGCGTCAAGACCGTCGAGCAGCTCCTCGCCTTCGAGATGGTCCGCGTCACCGAGGCAGCGGCGATCGCCTCGGCGCGGCTCATGGGCCGGGGTGAGCGCGACGCGGCCGACCGGCTCGCCGTCGAGGCGATGCGCAAGGCCATGGACGAGGTCCACATGGTCGGCACGATCGTCATCGGCGAGGGCGAGCGCGACCAGGCGCCGATGCTCTACATCGGCGAGCGCGTCGGCGCCCAGGAGGCGCACGAGGACGATGCGGCCCCCGAAATCGACATCGCGGTCGACCCGCTCGAGGGTACGAACCTCGTCGCGACCGGCTCCGCGAACGCGATCACGGTTCTCGCAGCCTCCGAGCGCGGCGGCCTCGTCCACGCGCCGGACACCTATCTCGAGAAGCTCTGTGTCGGGCCGCCGGCGGTGGGTCATGTCGACATCGAGAAGCCGCCGGCCGACAACGTCCGGGCCATCGCCGCTGCGCTGGGCCGGCGTGTCGACGACATCACGGTCGTCGTCCTCGACCGGCCCCGCCACGAAGGGCTGATCTCGGAGGTCCGGGGGACCGGCGCCCGGATCAAGCTGATCTCCGACGGCGACCTCTCCGCGGCGATTTCCTGCGCGGTCTCGGGCACAGGCGTTCACGCTGTCATGGGCATCGGCGGCGCCCCGGAGGGCGTGATCACGGCCGCGGCGCTGCGCTGTCTCGGTGGCGAGATCCAGGCCCGGTTCCGCTATCGCAGTGACGACGAGCGCGAGCGTGGCGCCCGGATGGGCCATGGCGACGAGTCACGGGTCTACAAAACCGAAGATCTGGCCTCGGGCGACAACCTCGTCTTCGCCGCGACTGGCGTGACGAAGGGCGACCTCCTCGAGGGCGTGCGCTTCTTCGGTGGTGGCGCCCGGACCCACTCGCTGTATATGGCCTACCAGACGAAGACGGTCCGCTTCGTCGACACGGTCCACATGTTCGACCGGAGCCGGCCGCCGTCGGTCCGCCTCTGAGCGTGGCGCAGCCCCGGATCCTGGCGATGGGCGGCGCATCGCTGCTGCCCGGGTCGACGGACGACGCGCTGCACGAGCACTTCCTCTCGCTCACCGGTGCAGCGCGACCGCGGGTCTGCTTCATCGGGACGGCGAGCGGCGATAACCACGAATACGTGGCCGCGTTCTACAGCTTCTTCGCGCGACGGGCCGAGGCGAGCCACCTCGCGCTGTTCGATCGACGCGTGGACGACATCGCGGGATTCCTCGGTGCGCAGGACGCGATCTACGTCGGCGGCGGCAACACCGCGAACATGCTCGCGATCTGGCGGCTCCATGGCGTCGACAGCGCATTGCGAGCGGCGTGGGAAGCCGGCGTGCTGCTTGGAGGGCCGTCGGCGGGAGCGGTCTGCTGGTTCGAAGCCGGGACCTCGGATTCGTTCGGGCCGCAGCTGTTCCCATTGCGAGGTGGGCTCGGCCTCCTGCCAGGCTCTTTCTGCCCGCACTACGACTCCGAGGAACGGCGCCGGCCGCGCTACCACGACTGGGTCGGCTCGGGCGCACTCCCGTCCGGGTACGCCGCCGATGACGGCGTCGGCGTGCTGTTCGAGGGCGCTCAGGTCGCTGAGGTGGTCGCGGTTCGCGACGGCCCGCGCGCCTATCGCGTCGAACGCGATGGCGCCGGCGTCCGCGAGACGGCGATGACGCCGGGCGTCTCGACCGCTAGCCGGACTTCGCCACAGAGAGCGCGAACAGACCGAGCACGGGCAGGGCCGTGACGGCCGCCAGGATCCACGCTGCTCGCGACCGGCGGACGAGCAACGTCGCGAATGCGAGCAGGACCATCCAGACCAGCACGACGGTCAGGTCCCCGCCGCCTGGCTGGAAGATGGGTGCGATCGCGGGAACGCACGCGACCAGCGCTGCAAGGATGGCCGGGACTCTCGATACGTACCGCCGAGCAAGCCCGTACGCCTCGATGGCACAGCCGGCGGCGATGGCACCGAGCGCCAGCACGATCAACATCGCCGCCGCGTACGGGTTCGCAGGTCCAGAGAGAACCGCCGGAACGAGCGCCGCCGCCACGAGGAGCGTCCCGACGGCAACGAATCCAACCGCCGCCCACGTGCCCGCGTCAGTCGGCAGGCCTCCCCGTCGGTTGTCGGACCCTCCACCGCGCGGCCTGGCGCCGGCGTCAACTCCTTCGGGGGTCACCATCTCGTCGCTCAACGTTTGCGACTGTCACGTGAGGAACCGGGCGCCGTGTAGCCGGGCAGGAACCTGCGCACCGCTCTCGTCATCCAATCGGCATTCTTCGTTACTGCCTGATCCCACTCGGCTTCCTCGAATCCCTCCAACGGGCCGAGCGAACGATCTTCATGCTCGTCAACCGGGTAGGGCTGCGCACCGACCAGTGCCGCGAGGTCGCCAAGTGCCCCGCCCAGAGTGCGGTCCCGGACGCGAGAGCGAATTTCGAACGCTGGCTCCGTTGCCTTGAGCGTGAGGCGGCCAGCGCCATCCCGGTCGAGCATGACGAGTCCCGCAGCCGCGAGCCGCGGAAGACTGAACCGCACCTCGTCGAACGTCGGAATCGCGCGGTTAAGCCAGTCGGCACGGTTCACGAATTCCCAGAGTTGCGCAGGCTTGGCGCTCTTTCGGGTGTCCGTGAGCGCCCCGAGGAGCCAGGCATCGGTCCGGTTGAGGTGTGGAGTCAATTCGGCCCATGCTTAGTGTTCGCGAATATCACTCGTAATTGTGTCGCCCTCGATGACCTCAGCCGCGAGCGCCTGATCCTCGAAGCTGAGGTCCGCATTTGGACCGCCGCTTGACGGGCCCGGTCCCGACAACCACCCGACACCTGTGACCTTTGTCGGACGGCCCGGCAGTCGCGAGACCACGACCGTGTCGCCGGGTCGGACTGTTCCGGCCTTTATCCAGCCGTACGTGACAATCCCTCGGCGCTCGAGCTTGAAGGTGCCCGCAACCGCAAACTCAAGCGGTAGGCTCGCCCGAGGGTCCGTGCGCATGTCGAGCCGATGATATTCCGCAGCCACGCGCACAAGTCGCTGCGGAGATTGCGGCTGTCGACGTCGCTCGCGGTGATGTCATGAGTGCCACTTGCCGGCTTCTTCGTCCCACGTCCCGACGACCCGGACCGCATCGTCGTGCTCGAGGAGCGCCCGTTTGCGGCGCGCGGTGTCGACGGTCTCGCCCCAGCCGGGCGGCGCGAACGAGCCGGCGACGTCGGACCAGGGCTGCAGCACGAAGAGGCGTTTCGGGGCTTCTGGGTGCGGCACGACGAGGAGTCGCGCGGGCTCGGTTTTCGAACGGCCGGCCTTCGGGCGGGTGACCGAGATCTCGGCGCGGCCGAAGGCGAGCAGGTCGAGGTCGAGCTCACGGGGGCCCCAGCGCTTGCGCTGCTTTCGACCGAACGACAGCTCGAGCTGCTTCAGCGAGACGAGCAGCGCCAGGGCGCCGCTCTGCGGGTCGGGACCGGACGGCACGTCGACGGCGACCACGGCGTTGAGGAAGTCGGGCTGGTCTTCGACACCGACTGGCTTCGTCGCATAGAGCTTCGAGACCTCGCGGACCGTGTAGCCGGGCAGCTCATCGAGCGCGCGGATCGCCGCCTCGAGCGTCGCCTTCGCGTCGCCGACGTTCGCGCCAAGGGCGATGTGGGCCTTCGTTGCCACGACAGCCTCGATCAGAGCGCGGCGCACCCCTAGACTCGCGTGATGAGCCGCGTCGTTGCCATCATCCTCCACGGGCTCCCGTCGGGCATGCCGGGGCCCCTCGAGCAGTCCTTCGAGGCCACTCGGGCGGCGAATGCGCGACAGCAGGCCGCCGGGTTCGAGGCCGCGGGCGCAACCGCGCGGGTCCTCGAGGTGGCACCGGGCGGGGCGCCGTTCGGGGCGCGGCTGCGGCGGCTCGCCGCGCTCGATGACGACGCTGGCATCGTTATTCTCGGTTCTGGCAGCATCCCGCTCGCCCTGCCGGCCGATTGGGAGACGTTCGTGGCTGCGGCGCGACGCCCGGGCGGGCCCGTCGTCGCGAACAACCGCTACTCCGCCGACTGCGTCGCGATGCCGCCCGATGTCGACCTCCGCGACCTGCCCGATCTGACCGCGGACAACGGCCTGCCGCGGTGGCTCGCGGGCATGGGTCGCGACGTCCGCGACCTGCGGGGTCGATGGCGACTCCAGGTGGACCTCGATTCGCCGATCGATGCGTTCCTGACCGGCCTCGACGAGCCATCCGACGAGTCGTTCGAACGGGTTCGTGCGGCGGCCGAGGCGCTCCGGCGGGTCGCGAACAACCCGCAACAGGAGCTGCTCGTGTCGGGCCGTACTTCGTCGACGACCCTGCGCTGGCTCGAGCGCTCGACCGCGAGCCGCACGCGCAGCCTCGTCGAGGAGCGCGGCCTGAAGACGGCCGTGGCCGGGCAGCGACCCGTGCGCTCGGCGCTCGGGCTGCTCCTGGACCGAGACGGGCCTGGCGCGCTCGGCTCGATCATCGGGGAGCTCGCCGACGGCGCCGTCATCGACACCCGCGTCCTGCTCGCGCACCGGCTCGGCGTGGACGAAGCGGCCTGGCCGGCGGCCGAGGACCGGTTCGCCAGCGACCTCCTCCATTTCGCCGCCGTGCGCGACCCGTGGCTGCGGGAGCTGACGCGGGCCGCCAGCGAGGCGCCGATCCCGATCCTCCTCGGTGGGCACACGCTCGTGGGTCCGGGCCTGCGCCTGACGTTCGGCCGCACGAGGCCGGCCCGCGCCGCGTGACCTCCGAGGCCGACGCCCTGCCGGCCGACAACCCGGCGATCGCCCTCCGCCTCCGAAACGAGATTCAGCTCCGTGGCCCGATCACGTTTGCGCGGTTCATGGAGATCGCCCTCTATGACCCGGAGGCGGGCTACTACACCGGCGCCGAGACGCGCGCGGGCCGTGGCGGCGACTTCCTCACCGCCGCGGAGAGCCATCCGCTGTTCGGTCGCGCGATCGCGCGCCAGGTGGCGGAGGTGGCGGAGCGGCTGGGCCGGCCGGCGCGATTCGTCGTCCGCGAGCACGGCGCCGGCAGCGGCGCGCTCGGGGTGGCGATCCTCGCTGGACTGCGAGACGAGGCACCCGAGGTCGCGGCGACGGTCCGCTACCAGCCGGTCGAGACGGCGGCGGTGCGGCTCGCGGCGATCGAGGCGCGGCTCGCGAGCGCGGGTCTCGGGGAGTTCCTGGACCCCGCGAGCGGGCCGGTCACGGGCGTCGTCCTGGCGAATGAGCTCCTCGATGCGCTGCCGGCGCATCGCGTGCTTCGCGATTCGAGGGGCGAGCTGCGCGAGGTATTCGTCGGCCTCGACGCCGCCGGCGCGCTCATTGACGTCATTGCCGAGCCATCGACCCCGCAGCTCGAGGAGAGGCTCTCGGCCGATGGCGTCGGGCTCGAGCGCGGCCAGCGCGCGGAGATCTGCCTCGCGATCGACGACTGGGTCGCGGCCGCCGCGGCGAGCCTCGAGCAGGGTGTCCTCCTCCTCATCGACTACGGCTACCCGGCGGCGGCGCTCTACAACGCCGGCGAGCGACCTGACGGCACGCTCCGGGCGTACATCCGGCACCGCGTCCACGCTGACCCGTATCGCCATCTCGGGCGGCAGGACCTGACCACGCACGTCGATCTCACGGCCGTCGAACGGGCGGCTGTCGCCGCCGGCCTGACACCGCTCGGGGCGACGACGCAGGCGGAGTTCCTGATAGCGCTGGGCATCGGCGAGCTCCTGGCCGCCTTTGAGAAGGACGCCGGGACAGACCTCCAGGCGGCGCTGGAGGCGCGGGGTGCGCTCCGACGGATGCTCGACCCGCGCGTGACCGGGCGCTTCGCGGTCCGGGCCTTCGGCCGCGGAGTTGAGCCTGAACCGCCGCTCCGCGGGTTCGCGTTGCCACGAACGCCGTCGCTTTCGAGCTGATCTCCGTCAGATTGCCGTGTGGTGGCAGTTATGCGAGCCACCTGGCGACTTGATGCCGCCTGCCCGGCGCGGTCGTGCACGATCTCGGGGCAGAGTCGAGCCCGTGAGGCGCTGATTCGAAGGGGTCTCTGCATAACGGTCACCCGGTGAGAATCCGACGAAATGGGACGGTCCAAGTCGTTTCGGAGGCCGCTGAACGGGGATAGGGCAGGTTCCCTATTGCCTCGACAGGGGCCTCACAGCGACCGTTCGTCAGTGCCGCAGGGCACTCGCCGGGGGACGGCCGCGATCCTGCACGCGCGCTCGGCGCGGCTCGTCCCCCGACGGACTTCTTGCGGGATCGCGGCCGCGGCGGCCAACCTCCACCAACACGACTTCTGCTGTTCGCGCGCGCCCATTTCGGCCTTGCCGGCCGGCCCGGTTCCGAGGCGCTCCCCTGCTAGAATGCCGACGGGTGACGGCCGTTTCGGACGGTCGGTCGCGAACGCCACGCAGGGTCTGCGCCGGTCTCGCCGGGTCGCCGGCGAACGACGACGACCCGGTCGGAAACGCAGCAGTCGCGGGCGACGCCGGCCCGGTGCCGCCCGGAGTGAGGAACCAGTGACCGGGATCTGGTATGTCGTGGGCTTCGCCTTCGCGGCCGGGTCGTTTGCGTTCCTGACGTTCGGCGCCGCGTGGCTCCTGTCGCACCGCAATCGCGGCGACGTTCACAAGGGCCTGCCCTACGAGTCCGGCATCGACACCTACGGCGACACGCATGGCCGCTTTGGCCTGAGCTTCTACCTGTACGCACTGCTGTTCGTCGCCTTCGACATCGAGGTCGTGTTCATCTACCTCTGGGCGATCGCCTTCCAGGATCTCCTGCTCACCGGCTTCGTGAGCATGCTCGTCTTCGTCCTGATCCTGCTGCTCGGCCTCGCCTACGCCTGGCGGAAGGGCGTGCTGACGTGGAAGTGACGAAGCCCGGCCCCGGCACGGCGCTCGTCGTCGCACCGGATGACGCGCTGGTCGCGCCGATCGTCGTCCCGAACACGCTCTGGTCCGCAGCCGACCCGGCCGCGTACGGCGGCGGGCGGCCGCCAGAGATCACGCATCTCGCCCAGGTGGAGGCGTCGGGCATCGCGCGCCGGGATGACGCCCGCTGGTCCGGCGTCCTGGAGGCGATCCCGACGAAGGCCGACGTCGTGCTCGACCTCCTTCGCGCGAACTCGCTCTGGCCGCTGCTGTCCGGCCTCGCCTGCTGCGCGATCGAGATGATGAGCGCGGCAACGAGCAAGAACGACATGGACCGCTGGGGCATGTTCCCGTTCCGGGCCTCGCCCCGCCAGGCCGACGTCCTGATCGTCGCGGGCACGCTGACGACGAAGATGGCCGGTCCACTGGTTCGGCTCTGGGAGCAGATGCCGGAGCCGAAATGGTGCGTCGCGATGGGCGATTGCACGTGCTCGGGCGGCCGCTACAAGCGGAGCTACTCGACGATCGAGGGCATCGACCGGGTCATGCCGGTCGACGTCTACGTGCCCGGCTGCCCACCCCGGCCCGAGGGCCTTATCTACGGGATGATGAAGCTCCAGCAGCTCGTCCTGCAGCGTCGCGGCCAGTGGCAGGATCGGGCGATCGGGCCCACGGTTCCGAAGGACGTCTGAGTGGATCGTGCCCTGCGGCGGCGCCTCGAGGCGCGCTTTTCCGATGCCCTGACGGGACCCGTCCGCCAGCGTCATGACGAGACCGAGATCCGGATCGGCCCGGGCAGCGTCTCCGAAGTGCTGCGCGCGCTCCACGACGAGCCGGAGCTCAGCTTCCAGATGCTCCTCGACCTGACGGCCGTCGACACCGGCACGCAGATGCAGGTCGTCTACCACCTCTGGAGCCCGGCCAGCGGCGACTGGCTCCGGGTCATCGCGGACGGCCTGTCGCGGGACGATCCCCGCGTTCCGTCTGTCGTCGCGCTCTGGCCCGGCGCGGAGTGGCAGGAGCGCGAGGCCTACGACATGTTCGGCGTGACGTTCGAGGGCAATCGCGACCTGCGTCGGATCTACATGCCGCCCGATTACACGAGCTTCCCGCTGCGGAAGGACTTCTTCCTCGCGGACGACGCCGCCCGCTCGCCGGGCGCCGGCGTCCAGCACATGGAGCGCACGGAAGCGCCGGTCGGCGCACCGAAGGAAGCGCTCGTCCGGCGAACGAACGCGTGATCGAGCGATGACGACCACGATCCCGCGTCACGCCTCGGCCGACGACCCGCGGGTGCTCCTCGACGAGGAGATCGGTGTCTTCGAGCCGGTCCCGCCGTACCCGCCGCGGACCGAGCGTGAGGCCGAGTTCTACACGCTCCGCGACGGCGAGATGTTCCTGAACATGGGCCCCCAGCACCCGTCGACGCACGGCGTGCTCCGGATCGTCCTCAAGCTCGACGGCGAGCGCGTCGTCGATCTCGACCCCGTCCTCGGCTATCTCCACCGCGGCGTCGAGAAGCTCTGCGAGAACGCCGACTACCACCAGACGATCTGCTACACGGACCCGCTCGAGTACGTCAGCGCGCTGTTCAACGAGTGGGCGCCGTGCCTGGCGTTCGAGAAGCTCATGGACGTCGAGGTGCCGCCGCGCGCTGAGTACATCCGCGTCCTGTCGTCGGAGCTGCTGCGGATCGCGAGCCATGCCCTGTTCATGGGCTGGATGGCGTTGGACCTCGGCGGGCTGACGCCGATCCTGTGGTCGTTCATCGAGCGCGACGAGATCGTCGACATGCTCTCGGCGCTGACCGGCGCGCGGATGCTCTTCAACTACTTCCGGATCGGCGGCGTCAACGGCGACCTCAACCACGAGTTCATGAGCCGCCTTGGCGACTGGATGAGCCGCGCGACCGAGCAGCACGCCGCGAACATCGGACTGCTGAATGAGAACGAGATCTTCGTTCGCCGGATGCGCGGTCTTGGGACGCTCGACACCGCGACGGCGATCCGGATGTGCATGACCGGCCCGAACCTCCGAGCGACCGGCCTGCCGTTCGACATCCGACGCGCTCACCCGTACTCGGTCTACCCGGAGCTCGAGTTCGACATCCCGACTCGCACCGAGGGTGACTGCCTGGCCCGCTACCTGCTCCGCGTCGACGAGATCAAGCAGAGCCTCCGGATCATCGACCAGTGCCTCCACCAGATGCCTGATGGCCCCGTGATGGCGAAGCTGCCGCGGCTCCTGCGGCCGCGGCCCGGGCGGGCCTACGGCGCCGTCGAGGGGCCGCGCGGCCAGTACGCCGTCTACGCCGTCTCGGATGGCACGGACCAGCCGTTCCGCTTCCGGATCCACGACCCGTCGTTCATCCACCTCCAGGCGGTCGGGACGCTGATGCCCGGGAACCTGGTGGCCGATGCCATGGCGGTCATGGCCTCGCTCGACCCGATCATGGGCGGAGTCGATAAGTGACCGCTGTGTCGCGCGCCTGGGGCCGGCTGACGCTGCCCGGCAAGGTCGTCTTCACGATCGTCCCGCTGCTCGTCCTGCTGACGATCGCCCTGGTCGTCGCGATCGGCCTGTTCGGCACCCTCGTGGTCGACATCCTCATCGCGAACATCGGCATCGTCCGATTCGTCGTCGCCGTGACGATCATCCTGCTGCTCTCGCCGCCGATCGCGTTCGTGATCATCTACATGGAGATGAAGATCATCGCCCTGATGAACCTCCGGCTCGGGCCGGACCGGGTGGGGCCGTGGGGCACGCTCCTGTCGACGGTCCACGGGCTCAAGGTCCTGATGAAGGAGGACTTCACCCCCACCGGCGCCGATGCTGTCGTCTTCACCTGGGCCCCTGTCGTCGTGTTCGCCTCGACGATCATGGCGGTGCTCGTCATTCCGTTCGCGCCCGGTCTGTTCGGCCAGGACATGAACATCGCGCTGCTCTACTTCTTCGCGGTCGGCGGGCTGACGATCGTGGGCCTGCTGATGGCCGGCTGGTCGAGCTTCAATAAGTACTCGCTCCTCGGCGGCCTCCGCTCGGCGGCCCAGATCGTGAGCTACGAGATTCCGCTGACGCTCTCCGTCGTGGGTCTGCTGATCCTCGCGGGCACGATGAGCCTGAACCAGCTGGTCGAGCTCCAGGGGCCGCACCTCGACGCGGCGACGGGCCAGATGACCGGCGCGTGGTTCACCGACTGGTTCGTCTTCCGCCAGCCGCTCGGCTTCCTGATCTTCTTCATCGCCGCCACGGCCGAGGGCAACCGAACGCCGTTCGACCTGACCGAGGCCGACTCGGAGATCGTGGCTGGGTTCGGGACGGAGTACTCGGGCATGCGCTTCGGATTCTTCTACTTCGCCGAGTACATCAACGTCTTCGTCCTTTCGGCGCTGACGGTGGTCCTGTTCCTCGGCGGCTGGAACGCGCCGTTCGACATCAACGGCATCTTCGCGTGGCTCAACAGCGTCCAGTCCGTCGTGACGTTCCCGACGGCCTTCGCCTGGGACGTCAACCCCGCCGCCGTCGGGCTGCCGCTGCTCTTCATCGTCGCCCTGGCGCCCGTCCTGGCGACGCTCATCCTCGGCGCGCCGTTCTACCTGCTCCGGAGCTCGACGAAGTGGTGGCACGCGATCCTCATCGGCTTCGTGCTCTTCAACGTCCTCGTCGTCGGGCTGCTCCTCGTGTGGGCCTACGTGAACTTCGAGTGGGCGGCGGGCCTGTTCTGGTTCCTCGGCAAGACGTTCGCGTTCGTCTACCTCTTCGTGTGGCTGCGCGGAACGCTGCCGCGGGTTCGGATCGACCAGCTGATGGGCTTCGCCTGGAAGTGGCTGTTGCCGGCCTCGCTGCTCAACCTGTTCGTGACCGCCGCAGCGGTCCTCGTGATCGGCGGGTGAGGCGATGAGCTTCGTGCCCGGCCTCGGGATGGCGAAGGGCCTCTTCCTGACGCTTCGCCGCTTCTTCGCGCCGAAGGCGACGATCCGCTACCCCGAGGTCAAGGCGGACGTCCCGCACAAGTTCCGGGGCCGCCTCCAGCTGCTCTACGACGAGTGGGGCACGCTCAAATGCGAGACGTGCTTCCAGTGCGCCCAGGCCTGCCCGGTCGAGTGCATCGACATGGGCGGCATGGACACGAAGGGCCGTTACCACGTCCATTGGGGCGCGCCCGAGACGTACGGCGAACGACGCGAGGAGTCCGCGCTGCGGCGTTCCGGCCGGCCGGTCCCGGACCCGGCCTATGACCACTTCGCGCCGATCGACCTGGCTGCCGTGGACGCGGTCCTCGACGAGCACGACCACGACCCGGCGAAGATGCTCCAGATCCTCGAGGGCACCCAGGCCGCGTACGGCCACCTGCCGGTCGCTGCGCTGAAGCGGATCAGCGAGGCCACGGGCGCGTGGTACGCGATGATCTACGGCACCGCCTCGTACTACCGCCACCTGCGGTTCGAAGTGCCGGCTGCGGCCGCCCAGACGGCTGCGCTTGCGGAACGGCGGCCGTCCGAAACGGCGTATGGCTCCGCGCTGGATGCGGCACTCAGCGGCAAGCGGCCGAACTGACGATGGCGACGCTGCTGAAGACGCCGCGAAGCTGGCCGGCGATCCTGCTCCGGCCGGGCACCGACGACCCGACCGATCTCGATGCGGCCATCCGAGCCGGAGCGTTCGCCGGCCTTCGGGCGGCGATCGAGCAGGGACCCGATGGCACGATCGAGACGATCGCCGTAGCCGGGCTGCGGGGCCGAGGCGGCTCCGGCTACCCGACCGCCGACAAGTGGCGCACGGCGCGGGCCGCGGTTGCGCGCGACGGCGCCCGCCCGCTCGTGGTCGCGAACGGATATGGAGCTGATGCGGCATCGCGGACGGATCTCGAGCTCCTCGAACGCAACCCGATCGCGGTCATCGAAGGCCTCGCGATCGCGGCGATCTCGGTCGGCGCGGACGAGGCGATCGTCGCCGTGCGGGCCGAGGCGACCGAGGCGGTGGCTCGACTGACCGCCGTCATCGGCGCCGCCGAGGAAGCGAACCTCCTCGGCGAGGACGTCGCCGGCAGCGGCCTCGACGTGTTCGTGTCGGTTCGAACGGTCCAGGGCGCGTACATGCTCGGCGAGGAGACCGTGCTCCTCAAGGCGCTCGCCGGGAAGCGCGGCCAGCCCGAGCAGCGTCCGCCCCATCCCGCCGAGAAAGGCTTCGACGGGCGGCCAACGGTCGTCCAGAACGTCCAGACCCTCGCGGCAGTCCCATGGATCCTCGTCAACGGTGCGGCGGCGTTCGCGGGGATCGGGCCGCGGGATTGCCCGGGCACGATCCTCGTCTCCGTCCGGGGGCCGGGTGGAGCCGGCGTGGCCGAGGTTCCGTTCGGGACGACCCTGGGCGACATCGTCGCGCTCGCGGGCGCCCCGAAGGGCCCGGCGAAGGGCGGCACGATCAAAGCCGTGCTCGTTGGCGGTCCCTCCGGCGGGATCCTGCCGGCGGCGGCGCTCGACACGAAGTACACCTTCGGCGACCTGCGCGCGGCCGGTGCCCACGTCGGGTCCGGTTCGGTCGTCGCGGCCGATGAGCGGGCCTGCGTCGTCGACCTGGCCCGCGTCCTCACGCGCTACTGCGCGGACGAGGCCTGCGGCAAGACGATCCCCTGCCGGATCGGCACCACCCGCCTGGCGGAGATCAACGAACGGATGGCCGCCGGAACGTCGCGGGCCGGCGACGTCCAGCTCGCGACGGACCTGGCGACGGACATCGTCGGCTCGGGGCTGTGCGACCACGAACGGCTCGCGACGCTGCCGCTGATGAGCGGCCTGCGCTACTTCCGCGAGGAGCTGGATGCGCACGTCGAGCGGGGCGTGTGCCCGGCCGGTGTCTGCCGGCCCATCGCGCTGGCCGCCGGGGCGGCACACTGAGCGCCGACCGATGACCGACATGATCGTCCGCCCCGACCAGGCCCCCGAGCAGCCCGAGAAGCGCCGCGACACGCGGCCCGACAACCCCTCGAAGCTCGACACGATCAAGCCCCTCGAGGACACGCTCGCCGAGCGCCTGATCACGACCCAGGCGCCGCAGCGGCCACAGGCCACGCCGGCGATCCGGATCGAGGTCGACGGCCGCGTCATCGAGGGCCACGAAGGCCAGACGATCCTCGAGGTCTGCCGCGACAACGGCATCGAGATCCCGACGCTCTGCTACGAGCCCAAGCTGCCGGGCTTCGGCGCCTGCCGGATGTGCGTCGTCGACGTCGAAGGCGAGGAGCACCCGCCGATCTCCTGCTCGCGCTCGGCCGAGGCGGGCATGGTCGTCCAGACCCAGACCGACGAGATCCGGCGGCTGCGGCGGACGAACCTCGAGCTGATCTTCAGCGACCACAACGCGTACTGCCTGCCGCCGTGCCAGAACAAGTGCCCGAGCCACATTGACATCCCCGGCTTCCTCAAGCAGAACGCCGAGGGCGACTGGCGCGAGTCGACGCGGATCTTCAAGCGCACGATCCCGTTCCCGTCGGTGCTCGGGCGGGTCTGCCCTGCGCCATGCGAAGACCACTGCCGGCGCGACGAGGTCGACGAGGCGATCGCGATCCGCGACAGCCATCGCTACGCCGGCGACATGGTCATCCGCCAGCAGCTCGATGACGGCATCGATCCGCCGGTGCCGTTCGAGCAGCTGCACAAGACCGGCCGCCGCGTCGCGGTCATCGGCTCCGGGCCGACCGGCATGGCGGCGGCCTACTACCTGCTCATCAACGGCCACGACGTCACCGTCTTCGAGCGGGACCCGGCGCCGGGCGGGATGCTCCGCTACGGCATCCCGCAGTACCGCCTGCCGAAGGTCGAGATCCTCGAGGCGGAATACGAGTCGGTCACCCGGCTCGGCGGCGAGATGGTCTGCAACCAGGGTCTGGGCCGCGACTTCACGCTGGACGACCTGCGCTTCCAGGGCTTCGACGCGACCGTCGTCGCGATCGGCTGCTACGACACGAACACGCTGGGCATTCCGGGCGAGGACGCCGCCGAGGTCCTCGACGGCCTCGAGTACCTGCGCACGGCGACGCTCGGCCTGCCCTACCCGAACCACAAGGGCAAGCGCGTCGTCGTCATCGGCGGCGGCTTCACCTCGATGGACTGCTCGCGGACGTCGATCCGGCAGGGCGCGAAGGCGGTCACGCTCGTCTACCGCCGCGACATGAAGGACATGCCGGCCGCGAACGAGGTCCACGAGGCGATCGAGGAAGGCGTCACGGCGATCTTCCAGGCCGGCCCGAGCCGCGTCATCACCGACAAGGACGGCAATGTCACCGGAGTCGAGTTCATTCGCATGAAGCTCGGCGAGCCCGACGCCTCGGGTCGTCGCCGGCCCGAGCCGGCGCCGGGCACCGAGTTCACGATCCCCTGCGACCGGGTCCTCCTCGCGATCGGCCAGGGCCCCGAGCTCGACTGGATCGGGCCCGGATCGACGGGCGTCCAGGCGACCCGCAACAAGCGCCTCCAGGCCGACGCGGTGACGTTCGAGACCGGCCGGACCGGCGTGTTCGGCACCGGCGATGTCAGGATCGGCGCGTCGACGGTCGTCCAGGCCGTCGCGGAGGGCCGGCGCGCGGCCTATGCCGTTGACGCCTACCTGCGCGGCCACGACCTCGCCCAGATCAAGACGCGCCAGACGCTCGCCGAGCCGCAGCCGGAGTTCCTCTCGATCGTGCCGTTCACGTCCGAGGTCAAGGAGCCGCGCTACCGGCTGAAGGCGCTCGAAGCGGACGTCCGCAACAAGAGCTACATCGAGTACGAGATCCCGTACACGACCCAGGAGATCGTCTCGGAGTCGACGCGCTGCCTCCAGTGCACGTGCGAGGCGATCGGCTACTGCGATCTCCGCCGTCTCGGCATCGAATACGGCACGACGCTCCAGACCCTCGAGCCGAACTTCCACCAGGGCGCCGGCTTCCGGAGCGTCACCGAGAACCGTTTCACGGGCATCAACCACGACTACGTGCGCGACGACAGCCACGCGTTCATCCTCCGCGAGCCGTCGCGCTGCATCGACTGCGGCCGCTGCGCGAACGTCTGCGCCGAGGTCGTCGGCGCGGCCTGCTACGACTTCATGCGGATCGGCTTCGACACGCTCGTGACGACGCCGCTCGACATGAGCCTGAACGACACGCCGTGCGTCTCCTGCGGCCGCTGCGCGGAAACGTGCCCGACCGGCGCGCTCATGCCGAAGCCGCGTGTCCTCCAGAAGTACGACGTCGACGAGAGCCGCTGCATCCTCTGCGGCATCTGCGTCGATGCATGCCCGTACGACGCGGTCCGCGACGGCGGCGAGTTCGAGACCTCGCATACGAGCCGCGAGAACCCCGAGATCGACCTCATCGCCCTTGCCGCCATCGACCGCGAAACGGAGGTCACGTACATCCGCAAGGAACGCGACTGGCTGGCCCGGGCGATGGCCGAGGGTCGCGTCGTCGATGCGGCGCGCTCGTTGCCCGTCCTACCCGCGTCGATCGCCGGCGGCAACGGTCATGGCGGGAACGGCCATGGCAACGGCCACGACCACGGCGGTCACGCCCACGCCCAGCTCACGGCCGGTGACGAAGCGTCACGGCCTGGCGGCGGGCACACGCCGGCGTCCTAGGCCCGAACGCGGTGCGCGCCTGGCTCTACCTCATCGCCGCGGGTGTCGCGGGTGCGATCGTCACGACCCCGGCGCTGCTCGTGTTCTTCCTGCTCGGCGGGACGTTCGAGGATGCGCTGTTCGCCGCGCTGGCAACGCTGATGCTCGTCTCCGGGCTCATGGTCGTGACGATGCGCGACATCATCCGCTGCGGCCTCGCGATGATCGTCTGCTTCCTGGCCCTCGCGGGGATCTACGTCCTCGCCGGCGCGACGCTCGTCGCCGCGGCGCAGGTCCTCGTGTATGTCGGCGCGATCAGCGTCCTCGTGCTGTTCGCGATCATGCTGACGCAGTCGAAGGCCGGGCCCTCGGCGCTCGTCTTCCAGACCCAGCGGGCGCCTGCGACCGTTGCCGCGATCGTCCTCGCCGTCGTCATCGGCGTCGCCGTGACGGCGACCGATTGGCACGAGCTCGCGACGCGGGTGAGGATCGGCGCGAACGAGGTCGCCCGCGTCCTCTTCGACCAGTACGTGCTGCCGTTCGAGGTCGTCGGCGTGCTCCTGCTGGCCGCGGTCATCGGCGGCGTCTTCATCGCGAAGCGCGAACCGGACCAGACCTGATGGGCCTCGCCGACTCCCTCGACGCCTACCTCGTCCTCTCGGGGATCCTCTTCGCGATCGGGACCTTCGGGTTCCTCGCCCGGCGCAACGCGATCAGCATGCTCATGTCGATCGAGCTGATGCTCAACGCGGTCAACCTATCGATCGTCGCCTTCGGCTCGTTCGTCGCGGCGCTCCGCGCTGACGGCTCCGTCATCGCGCTCATGGTCATGGCCGTCGCGGCGGCCGAGGCGACCGTCGGGCTCGCGATCGTCATCGCGATCTACCGGAACCGGAAGACGCCGCTCGTCGACGAATACGACGCGATGCGCCAGTGATCGACGTCCTCATCATCGCGATCCCGCTGCTGCCGCTGGCGGGCTTCGTGATCACCGCCGCGATCGGGCGACGGCTCGGCGATCGGTCGTGGTGGCTGCCGGTCGGCGTCGTCGTCGCGTCGTGGGCCGCGGCGATGGTCGTCGTGATCACCGCGCTCGGAAAGGGCGCGCCGTTCGATGCCGAGGGCGCGCACGGCGTGACGCTGTTCGAGTGGATCCCGGCCGGCGCGCTGAACGTGACGGCCGGCTTCTTCGTCGACGGCCTGACGGCGGCGCTCCTGATCGTCGTCACGACGATCGGGATGCTCGTCCACGTCTACTCGATCGGCTACATGGCCCACGACCCGGGCAAATGGCGCTTCTTCGCGTACCTGAACCTGTTCATGTTCTCGATGCTCCTGCTCGTCCTGTCGGACAGCTGGCTCACGCTGTTCGTCGCGTGGGAGCTCGTCGGCCTGTGCAGCTACCTGCTCATCGGGTTCTGGTTCCGGAAGAACAGCGCCAGCCTCGCGGCGAAGAAGGCGTTCATCGTCAACCGCGTCGGCGACGTGGGCTTTGCGCTCGGGATCATGGCGATCTTCGTCAGCACCGGGACGCTGAACATCCGCGAGTCGCTGGAGCACATCGTCGAGGCCGTGGGAGCCGGCGAGCCGCTGGCGATCCCGGTCTGGATCATCGCTCTGCTGATCTTCGCTGGCGCCGTCGGCAAGAGCGCCCAGTTCCCGCTCCACGTCTGGCTGCCGGACGCGATGGAGGGCCCAACCCCGGTCAGCGCCCTCATCCATGCCGCGACGATGGTCAACGCCGGCGTCTACATGGTCGCCCGGGCGAACCCACTCTTCGGTGCGGCGCCGGATGTCATGGTCGTCGTCGCCGCGATCGGCATCTTCACGGCCATCCTCGCGGCGTCGATCGCGTTCACCCAGACGGACATCAAACGCGTCCTCGCCTATTCGACGCTCAGCCAGCTCGGCTACATGTTCGCGGCGCTCGGCGTTGGTGCGTGGACCGCGGCGATCTTCCATCTCATGACCCACGGCTTCTTCAAGGGCCTGCTGTTCCTCGATTCGGGCTCCGTCATCCACGCGGTCCACGAGGAGCAGGACATGCGCCGGATGGGCGGCCTCGCGAGGAAGATCCCGATCACCTACTGGACGATGTTCATCGGCTCGGTCGCGATCGCCGGCATCCCGCCGCTGGCTGGCTTCTTCTCGAAGGACGAGATCCTCGCCGAAGCCTGGAAGAACGGCTTTCTATGGGTCTCGATCACCGGCTTCGTCGTCGCCGGGATGACCGCGTTCTACATGTTCCGGCTCATGGGCCTGACGTTCTGGGGCAAGTCGCGCGTGGACCCGGCGGTCGAGCCGAAGATCCACGAGTCGCCGGGTTCGATGACCGTGCCGCTCATCCTCCTCGCGATCCCGTCCGTCCTCCTCGGCGCGGCGCTCGCGCTGCCGCTCGGTGACGGGACGATCAAGCACTGGCTCGAGCCGGTCTTCGCGGAGACGATCGAGCGGATGGGCGGCGAACACCCGTTCGCGCTCTTCGGCATCGACGGTGCACTCATCCTCGCCTCGGTCCTCGTCGCCGTCCTCGGCGTCCTCGCTGCGTGGCGGCTGTTCGGCGTCGAGCTGCCGATCCGCTCTCGCTTCTTCAACCAGGAGCCACAGCCGGAGCGGGTCAAGGCGCTGAGCGCCCGCGCACCCTTCCTCTACCGCGCCTCCCTGAACAAGTGGTGGTTCGATGAGCTGAACCACTTGCTGTTCATCGTCATCGGCGGCCGGATCGCCGCCGCGATGTGGTGGTTCGACGTCCATGTCGTCGACGGGACGGTGAACGGCATCGGCGCCGTCACGCGCCGCGGCGGAACGCGCCTCGCGCGGATCCAGACAGGCCGCGTCCAGAACTACGCGCTCGGGATCGCCATCGGGCTGATCGTCATGGCCGGCGCCTACCTCGTGTTCACGGGCACGTAGCGATGGACAAGCTGCCGATCCTGACGCTCGTCACGTTCCTGCCGCTCGTCGGGGCGATCCTCGTCGCGATCTCCCCGGCGCGGCTGGCGCGGAGCCTCGGGCTCGCGACCGCGCTCCTGACGTGGGTTGTCTCGCTGCTGCTCGCGATCGGCTTCTCGACGGGCCGCGGCGGGCTCTTCCAGTACGTCGAGGAGGTCAGCTGGATCCCGCTGTTCGGCATCGAATACAAGCTCGGCGTCGACGGCCTGTCGCTGCTCCTCGTCGTCCTGACGACGACGCTGATGTGGGTCAGCCTCCTCGCGAGCTTCAAGCCCATCCAGACCCGGATCAAGGAGTACATGGTCTCCTTCCTGATCCTCGAGGTCGGCTGCATCGGCGTCTTCCTCGCGCTCGACACGTTCCTCTTCTACATCTTCTGGGAGGTCGTGCTCGTGCCGATGTACCTGATCATCGGAATCTGGGGCGGCGCGAACCGGATCTACGCGACGATCAAGTTCGTCCTGTACACGCTCGTCGGCTCGCTGCTCATGCTCGTGGCGATCCTCGCGACGGCGTTCTCGTTCCAGGCCGCACACGGCGGCGACTGGACGGGGGCGTTCGACTTCGAACAGCTGCGCGCGTTCGCAACCGCGGGCGGCTTCGATCCGAACCTCCAGCTGCTCGCCTTCGCGGCTTTCTTCCTGGCGTTCGCGATCAAGGTCCCGATGTTCCCGTTCCACACCTGGCTGCCGGACGCCCACGTCGAGGCGCCGACCGCGGGCTCGGTGATCCTCGCCGGCGTCCTCCTCAAGCTCGGCGGCTACGGCCTCATCCGGTATTCCATCTCGCTCTTCCCGGACGCCGCCCACACGTATGCGCCGCTGATCATCGGCCTGAGCCTGATCGCGATCATCTACGGCGCGATCGTCGCCCTCGTGCAGCCGGACCTCAAGAAGCTCGTCGCATATTCGTCGGTCAGCCACATGGGCTTCGTGACGCTCGGGATCTTCGTGTTCCAGCCGCAGGCCCTCGATGGCGCGATCCTCCAGATGATCAACCACGGCCTGATCACCGGCGCCCTGTTCCTCGCCGTCGGCGTGATCTACGAGCGGACGCACGACCGGACGATCGCGAAGATGGGCGGGCTGGCGGCGTTGACGCCGGTCTACGTCGCG
>DASRJS010000074.1:0-27275 GCA_035649355.1 Candidatus Polarisedimenticolia bacterium | reverse complement strand
CCGTAGAGGCCGGCGAAGTAGACGAGCTGCTCCAGGATGTTCATCCGCGGGTAGAGGCCGCGCTCTTCGGGCAGGTAGCCCCATGTCGTCCGCGGCAGCGACTCGTGCGGGACGCCGCGCCAGCGGATCGTGCCGGTGTCGGCCCGAAGGACACCGAGGGCGATGCGCATCGTCGTCGTCTTGCCCGCGCCGTTCGCGCCGAGGAATCCGAAGACGTGGCCTTCGGGCACGCTGAACGAGAGACCATCGAGGGCGACGACCGACCGGAACCGTTTGGTCAGGCCGTCGATGACCAGGGACATCGCGGCCGAGAATACGTCCGCGCGCCGGTACCGTCCTCTGGCCCGAAGGTCAGGGGGTTGGTGTGTTCACATTCTTGGCGCACAATCGCGGGATGACCAGCCCGCGATCCGCGCTCGACAGCGTCGCGCCGAACGACGGCGCCGACCGAACGCGCCCGCTGCGGATTCACGCGGACCGCGCCGCGGGGCGGCTCGAGATCGGCTGGGCCGACGGCCACGAGTCCGCGTTCGAGGCGACGCCGCTGCGCTGGCTCTGTCCCTGCGCCTTCTGCCGCGGCGAGGCCGGCCTGCCGGGCTGGCTCGACAGCCGACCGACGCTGACGCCCGAGCAGACCCGCCTCGTCGACGTCCACCTCGTCGGCTCGTACGCGATCGCGCCGAGCTGGGGCGACGGCCACCACACCGGCTACTACACGTTCAGGATGCTCAGGGACGCGTGCCCGTGCGGCGCGTGTCCGGGTCGGGCTGCGGCGGGCTGACGAGCGTGGCCGTCCTCCGTCCGAACCCGCCGAGCGACCGCCCGAAGAAGGGCGGCAAGGGCAAGTCCCGCATGCGCCTCCTGCCCGGGGCGGGACCGATGCCGTACCTGAATCGCGAGCTCTCGTGGCTCGAGTTCAATGCCCGCGTCCTCCATGAGGCGCGGGACGACCGGAACCCGCTCCTCGAGCGCGTGCGCTTCCTGTCGATCTTCGCGAACAACACGGACGAGTTCTTCCAGGTCCGGATCGCCGGCCTGCGCCAGCAGGTGCGCGCCGGCTCTGCGGTCGTCTCACCCGACGGCCGAACGGCCCACGAGCAGCTCGCCGCGGCCCGCGCCAGGGTGCTCGAGCTCGTCGGCGAGCACTCGGCGATCTGGCGCGACGTCCGCCGGGGCCTGGCGGATGCCGGCATCCAGTTCGTCGCCTACAAGGACGTCCCGGAGCACCACGCCGAGCTCCGGCAACGGTTCATCGACGAGATCTATCCCGTCCTGACGCCGCTCGCCGTCGACCCGAGCCACCCGTTCCCGTACATCTCGACGCTGTCGCTGTCGATCGCCGTCGGGTTGCGCGACCCCGGGACCGGCGAGCGCAGCTTCGCCCGAGTCAAGGTGCCGCCGGTCCTGCCGCGGCTCCTCGAGCTGCCGCGGACGCCGGACCAGGCCGCCGGCCACCAGCGCTTCGTGCTGATCGACCAGGTCATCGAGGCGAACCTCGATCTGCTGTTCTCCGGGATGCAGGTCGAGGAGGAGCACCTCTTCCGGGTCACGCGCAACGCGGACTTCACGATCGAGGAGGACGAGGCGGACGATCTCCTGCTCGCGATCGAGGAGGAGCTCCGGCGGCGGCGCTTCGGGGAGGCCGTGCGCGTCGAGGTCGAGCGCTCGATGCCAGCGACGACCCGCGAGCTGCTGCTGCGCGGGATCGGCCTGACCTCGGACGACCTCTTCGAGGTCCGCGGCATGCTCGACCTGACCGGTCTCAATCAGCTCGTGGACCTCGACCGTCCGGATCTGAAGTCCGCGCCGTGGACACCGGTCGTCCCGCCGCGGCTCTTGGCCCCGGATGAGGATGAGCCGGTCGACGTCTTCGCCGCGATCCGCGCCGAGGACATCCTCGTCCACCACCCGTACGAGAGCTTCACCGCGAGCATCGAGCGATTCGTCGCCCAGGCGGCGGACGATCCCGATGTCCTCACGATCAAGCAGACGCTCTACCGGACGTCCGGCGACTCGCCGATCGTGCGCGACCTCATTCGCGCGGCGGAAAAGGGCAAGCAGGTCGTCGTCCTCATCGAGCTGAAGGCGCGCTTCGACGAGGAGGCGAACATCTCGTGGGCGCGCAAGCTCGAACACGCGGGCGCGCACGTCGTGTACGGCCTCGTCGGCCTCAAGACGCATTCGAAGACGCTGCTGGTCGTACGCCGCGAGGGCTCGATCCTGCGCCGCTACGTCCACGTCGGGACCGGCAACTACAACCCGAAGACGGCGCGCCTGTACACGGACCTGGGCCTCCTGACCTGCCGGCCGGAGATCGGCCAGGACGTCAGCGACCTGTTCAACGTGCTGACCGGCCTGTCCCGCCAGACGACGTTCCGCAAGATCCTCGTCGCGCCGATGACGCTGCGCTCGCGGTTCCTGGAGCTCGTCGCGCGCGAGGTCGAGCACGTCTCGGCCGGCCGGCCGGCCGGCATCGTGCTGAAGATGAACGCGCTCGTCGACGTCGCCTGCGTGGAGGCGCTGTACGCGGCCGCGGCGGCCGGGGTGCCGATCCGACTCGTCGTCCGGGCGGCGTGCTCGCTCTTGCCGGGCGTGGAGGGTCGCTCCGAGGGGATCGAGGTCCGCTCGATCATCGGTGAGCTCCTCGAGCACTCCCGGATCTGGCGCTTCCAGAATGGCGGCGAACCGGAGTGGTACATCGGCTCGGCGGACCTGATGGACCGCAACCTCGATCGCCGGATCGAGGTCGTCACGCCGATCGAGGACGCAGAGGCTCAACGGAGGCTGGACGAGATCCTCTCGGTGATGACGAGCGACGACCGCCGCTCCTGGCAGCTCGACTCGAGCGGGCAATGGCGGCGCACCGAGGCGATCACCGGGACGCCGGGCGCGATCGATACGCACGCGGTGCTCCAGGCGCTCGCGGTGGCCGGCCTCGAGGCGTCCGCGATACCGCGCCGCCCACGCGCCGGCTCCGGCTCTCTGGAGCCCTGGGCTTGACGACGGGAGCCGGCGCGCCCATCGAGACCGAGCTGAAGTTCGAGGTCGAGGATCCGAAGCCGATCCGCCGGCTCCTCAATGCCGAAGAGCTCGACGGCCTGGCGGCGACCGGGCCGCTCGTGACGGTCGAGGTCGAGGATCGCTACTTCGATACCGACGGGCGGGCGCTCGAGGCCGCCGGGCGGGTGGCCCGACTCCGCCGGACCGGCGAGGCGACGCTGGTCACGGTGAAGTCATTGGCCGTCGCGACCGACGGCCCGGTCCACCGGCGCGAGGAGATCGAAGGTCCGGCCTCGGCCGAGCAGCCGCCGGCCGAGTGGCCATCGTCCGACGCCCGTGCGATCGTCCTGGAGCTGGCCGGCGATGCGCCGCTCGTCGAGCTGGTCACGATCCGGCAGCGGCGCCAGGTCCGGCCGTTCGGGAACGACGAGGTTAGCGTCGAGGTCAGCCTGGACCGCGTGTCCGTGATTCGAAACGGGCGCTCGATCGCGCGCTTCGTCGAGCTCGAGGCCGAGCTGCGGTCCGGCGATGAGGGTCGCCTCGCGGCGCTCGGCGTCCATCTCGCGACGGCCCAGGGCCTCGCGCCGGCCAGGCAGTCGAAGCTCCAGCGGGCCCTGGCCGCGGTCGAGCGCGCGGACCGTGAAGCCGCGCGACCGCGCCTGACCGTTGGGCCGACACCCGGTGTGCTGGCGACGGACACGCTCGCGGAGGCGGGTCGCAAGGTCCTGGCGTTCCAGTTCGAGCGCGTGCTCGCACGTGAGCCGGGGACGCGCGAGGGCCGCGACATCGAGGAGCTCCACCAGATGCGCGTCGCGACGCGCCGGTTGCGCGCGGCGTGGCGGGTGTTCGGCGATGCCTTCGACCCGGCCGACGCAAAGCGCTTGAAGCGGCCGCTGCGCGTTGTCGCCGCCGCGCTCGGCGCCGTGCGCGACCTCGACGTCCTGCTCGAGATTGCCGGCGCGTACCGTGCCGCCCTGCCGGACCCGGAAGCGGTCGCTTTCGGAGCGCTCATCCGAGATCTCGAGCTGCGGCGCGAGGCGGCTCGTCGCCAGCTCGACGACGTCCTCGACCAGCCGCGATACGGTCGCTGGCTGCATGCCTCGGTGGCCTTCCTCGGCAGCCCGCGGCGCGCCGCGCGAACGGCCACGACCGCTGAGCCGCGCCTCGTTCGCGAGCTTGCGCCGGCGGCGATCTGGGCGGCCTTCGGCCGCGTCCTCGCGTATGAAGGCATCCAGCGCTGGGCCGATGTGCCGACGCTCCATGCCCTGCGGATCGAGGGCAAGCGGCTGCGCTACAGCCTCGAGTTCGTGCGCGAGGCGCTCGGACCGGAGGTCAATCCGCTCATCCAGCGGGTAACCGCCATGCAGGACCACCTCGGGCTGCTCAACGACGCCGACGTCGCCGCGACAGTGGCCCGCGACTTCCTCGCGACCCGCTCCGCCGAGCTGTCTCCCGCGGAACGCGCCGCCGTCGGGGCGTTCGTCGTGGATCGCGACCGCGAGCTGCGGCGGCTGCACCGCACGGCCGGGCGGCCGTTCCGGTCAGTCTCCGGCGTCCTCTTCCGACGGCGACTGGGTCGGGTTCTCGCCGGCCTCTGAGACCGGCCTCTCCTGCGCCGGCGCCGGCCCGGGCGCGCCGCGGCTCCAGCGATGCGCCAGCCACTCGAGGTGCGTGCGCCAGCCCAGCTCCCAGGTTCATCGATTGTTAACAGGCCGCAGACCCACGGTTGATCGCCTCACCGGATCGTGATGACGGGCCCCGAACCTGGGCCTGTCCTTGAGGAGGAGCGATCGCGTGACTGTGTCCCGTCGACAGCGCCTTGCCGCCGT
Organism: Candidatus Polarisedimenticolia bacterium; assembly: GCA_035649355.1. GTDB lineage: Bacteria > Chloroflexota > Limnocylindria > Limnocylindrales > CSP1-4 > UBA5189. The sequence goes on along the minus strand of DASRJS010000074.1, from coordinate 22,446 downwards.
CGCTCTCAGCAGCCTGCTTGTCGTGGCTGCCTGTGGTGGCGGTGGCACGACATCGACCGAGCTCTCGTCCGAGCCGAGCACCGGCGCATCGCAGGAGCCGAGCGTCGAGCCCCTGACCGGCGAGATCTCGATCTCGGGCTCGTCGACCGTCGAGCCGATCAGCCTCGGTGTGCAGGAAGCCTTCAACGAGATCCAGCCCGACGTCGCGATCACCGTCGACGGTCCGGGCACCGGCGACGGCTTCAAGCTCTTCTGCGCCGGCGAGATCGACATCGCTGATGCGTCGCGGAAGATCAAGGACGACGAGAAGACGCTGTGCACGGACGGCAACGTCAACTGGGTCGAACTCAAGGTCGCGATCGACGGCCTGTCCGTGCTCACCTCGATCGACGACACGACGGCCCCCGAGTGCCTGTCCTACGCGGACCTGTACGCGCTCGTTGGCCCGGAGGCCGAGGGCTTCGACAACTGGAAGGACGCCCAGTCCATCGCCACCGAGCTCGGCGCGACGACGACCCTGCCGGACGCCGCGCTGACGATCTCCGGTCCCGGTGAAGAGTCCGGGACGTACGACTACTTCGTCGAGCAGGTCATCACGAAGTGGGCCGGGGAACGCTCCCAGGAGAACGCGACGCGCAAGGACTACCAGTCCTCGCCGAACGACAACGTGATCATCGAAGGCATCGCCGGCGCCGAGGGCTCTCTTGGCTGGGTCGGCTATGCCTACGCAGAGGAGAACCTCGACAAGGTCAAGTTCTTCGAGGTCGCGAAAGAGCCCGGCACCTGCGTGGCCCCGACCAAGGAGACGATCGCGGACAACTCCTACCCGCTCAGCCGCTTGCTCTACATCTACGTGAACGTCGACAAGGCCGCGGACAACGCAGCCCTCGCCGCGTTCGTGGACTTCTATCTCGCGGACGGCACGATCGCCGCGGTCAACGAGACCGTCGGCTATGTCGACCTCGCTGCCGAGGTTCTCGCCGAGAGCCGCACGGCCTGGGAAGGCCGCTGACCCCGCCCGCTCCTCCAACCGATCGGCCGAGCCAGCTCGGAGGCTCGGCCGATCGGCCCTTTCCTCTGCCAGATTTCGAGGAGCCACGATGACTGCAGCCTCGATCCCAGCGACGAGCCTCCGCGGAAACCCGCGGCGGCGCGGGCCTGAGCGGATCGTGCACGGGCTCTTCTTCGGAGCAGCCCTCGGCTCCGTCCTGATCAGCGTTCTCATCGTCGCGTCGCTCCTGGGCGGCGCGATCGACTTCCTGCGGATCGTGGACTTGGGAAAGCTCGTCGCCGACGGTTGGTATCCACGACGCGACGAGTTCGATCTCGCGACGCTGATCGTCGGCTCGTTCATCGTGACGTTCATCGCCACGCTCGTTGCCGTCCCGGTCGGCCTGCTCGCTGCGATCTATCTGTCCGAGTACGCGAACCGTCGGGCCCGCTCGGTGATCAAGCCGATCCTCGAGATCCTCGCCGGCATCCCCAGCGTCGTCATCGGCTTCTTCGCGCTCACCTGGATCAGCCCGAATGTCGTCCAGCTGTTCAACCCGAAGGCGAACGACTTCAGCCTGCTGGCGGCCGGGCTCGGCGTTGGCGTCCTGACGATCCCGCTCATCGCCTCGATCTCAGAGGACTCGCTGCGAGCCGTTCCGACTGCCCTCCGCGAGGCGTCCTACGGGCTCGGCGCTCGGCGCATGACGACGAGCTTGCGGATCGTCGTCCCGGCCGCCATCTCGGGCATCGTCGCCTCGGTCATCCTTGGGGTCTCGCGGGCGATCGGCGAGACGATGGTCGTCGCCGTTGCCGCGGGTGGATCCGGCGGCTCGCAGTTCACCGCGAATCCGTTCGAACCCGGGCAGACGATCACGGCGGCGATGGCCGCACTCGCCACCGGCACCGATCAGGTCGTTGGCAGCACCGCCGCCTTCCAGAGCCTGTTCTTCCTGGGGCTCGTCCTGTTCATCCTGACGCTCGTGTTCAACCAGCTCGGCGAGCTCGTCGTCCGCCGCACGCGGCAGATCTACTGATGACCGCGATCGCATCCGCCGGCGTCCGCCCGATTGGCCGGTCCGGCCCGGACTGGCGGGGCATGGCCTTCCAGGGCCTGCTCCTCTTCTCGCTGCTGTTCTCGCTCGCGGTCCTCGCGACGCTGCTCCTCGACATCGTCCAGCGAGCGGTTCCCGTGATCGCGGAGCGCGGCACCGACATCCTCACGCGACCCACCTCGAGCCAGCCCACGAAGGCCGGCGTGGCGCAGGGCATCTTCGGGACCGGAATGATGGCGGTCTTCGTCATCGCGTTCGCCTTCCCGATCGGGATCATGACCGCGATCTACCTTGAGGAATACGCCCGCGACAGCCGCCTGACGCGGTTCATCTCGCTCAACATCCGCAACCTGGCCGGCGTCCCGTCGGTGGTCTACGGCCTGCTTGGCCTGTCGATCTTCGTGCTCACCCTGGGCCCGCTGACCGGCGGCCGGAGCATGATTGCCGGCGGCCTCACGCTCGCGGTTCTCGTCCTGCCGATCGTGATCATTACCTCGTCGGAGGCGATCCGCGCCGTCCCGCGCGCGCTGCGCGAGGCCGGCTATGGCGTCGGCGCAAGCCGCTGGGAGGTCACACGCAAGCTCGTCGTGCCGGCCGCGGCGCCCGGCATCCTCACCGGTACGGTCCTGGCCCTGAGCCGGGCTCTCGGCGAGACGGCCCCGCTCATCCTCACCGGCGCCGTGCTCGGCGGGTTCTCGACCGGGAACAAAGACATCATCGAACAGATCTTCGGGCGGTTCACGGTCCTGCCGGTCACCGTCTTCGACTTTGCCCGGAAGCCGCAGGCCGATTTCCGCGAGCTGACCGCCGCGGCGATCGTCGTGCTCCTTGTCATCACGCTGCTCGCGAACGCAATAGCGATCCTGCTCCGAAATCGCTTCGAACGCGCCACATGACGAACGTGGACGTGACCGCGGACCAGGACATGACCGTCATCACCGCGGACCAGGTCGAGGCCGCCACGGCCGACGCCACGCTGCCGCCACGACCGCTGGTCGGCGTGGGGCCTGCGTCCCAGCCCGCATCGGAGGCCGAGCCGGCAGCGACGCAGCCACCGGTGGTGCGGCTCGAGAATGTCTCGATCTACTACGGCATGTTCCGCGCCGTTCGCGAGGTCACGATCGACATCGCGCCGCGCCGGATCACGTCGCTGATCGGGCCGTCCGGTTCGGGCAAGTCCACGCTCCTGCGCTCGATCAACCGGATGAACGACCTGGTCCCGTCGGCCCGTCTTGAGGGCCGGCTGCTGTACCACGGCCAGGACATCTACGACCGGGACGTGGATCCCGTCGAAGTCCGGCGGCGGATCGGGATGGTGTTCCAGAAGGCCAACCCATTCCCGAAGTCGATCTTCGACAACGTCGCCTTCGGTCCGCGGATCAATGGCTACAAGGGCGACCTCGCCGAGCTCGTCGAGACGAGCCTTCGGCGCGCGGCGCTCTGGGATGAGGTCAAGGACAAGCTCAAGCAGTCCGGCCTCGCCCTGTCGGGCGGGCAGCAGCAGCGCCTGTGCATCGCCCGCGCGATCGCCACCTCGCCCGATGTCATCCTCATGGACGAGCCGTGTTCGGCGCTCGATCCACGGTCAACGCTCCAGATCGAGGAGCTCATGGCTGAGCTTCGCGAGCAGTACACGATCGTCATCGTCACCCACAACATGCAGCAGGCGGCGCGGGCGTCAGATCAGACGATCTTCCTCACCATGGGCGACGACCGCGCTGGCTTTGTGATCGAACAGGGGGAGACGCGTCAGATCTTCACGAATCCGAAGAACCGACTGACCGAGGATTACGTCTCGGGTCGCTTCGGCTGAGCCGCGCGAACGAGAGGCCGGACATGAGCGACGAGAAGCGCAGCCCCGAAGGCAGCGTGGTGAACGCGCAGGTCGCGATCAGCCTCGGCGAAGCGGTGTCCGATGGCGGGACGAACCCGCAGATCCACGCTGCCCGAGCGCCGCTCGACCGCGGCGAGCGCGAGATCAAGGACAACGTCCTGCGGATGGGTTCGCTCGTGGAGGCTCAGATCCGGGCCGCGATCGCCGCGCTCGTCGATCACGACACCCGCGCAGCCGAGGCCGTCACCGTGGCCGACGAAGCGATCAACGATGCGCAGCGGATGGTCTCGTCAATGATCGTGACGACGATCGCCACGCAGCAACCCGTCGCGCGGGATCTCCGCTTCCTGCTCGCCCTGGATCACGTCACCTATGAGCTCGAGCGGATCGGCGATCACGCCTCGAGCGTCGCGAAGCAGGTCCGCAAGCTTGCCGTCGAGCCGCCGCTGAAGCGCTACATCGACCTGCCGAAGATGGGCGAGATCGGGGCCGAGCTCGTGAACGGCATCCTGCGCGCCCTTATCGACGTCGACGACGCGGCCGCCCGCGTTGTGGCGGCGCGCGACGACGAGATCGATGCGCTGTACCACCGGATCTTCAACGAGGTCATCGAGCTCATGCGTGCCGATCCGGCGAACGTGGAGCGGGGCACGCGGCTCATTCTCGCGTCGCACTACCTCGAGCGGATCGGCGACCGGGTCACGAACATCGCCGAGGACGTCGTCTACCTCGCGACCGGCGAGGTCGAGGACCTGAACTAGAGTTCCTAGCATGGCCGTCCGCGTGCTCGTCCTCTGCACCGGCAACTCGTGCCGGAGCCAGATGGCCGAGGCGATCCTGCGAGACCTCGGTGGCGGCGCGATCGAGGCGTTCAGCGCCGGGACCCATCCGACACCAATCAAGCCGCTGACCATTCGGGTGCTCGACGAGATCGGGCTCGACATCACGGCCGCGCGCTCGAAGTCGATGACCGAGTTCCTCGGACAGCCGTTCGACATCGTGGTCACGGTCTGCGACGACGCGCGGGAGGCGTGCCCTGTGTTCCCGGGCGGCGGGCGGACGATCCATGTGCCGTTCGATGATCCAGCGGTGGCGCCGGGGGACGAGGCGGCGCAGCTGCCGGTCTATCGCCGAGTCCGAGACGAGATCGCGGCGTGGGCGCGCGGCTTCGTGCCCGAGGTCCTCGCAGCGGCGCGAGCCGGCGAGGAAGCGCCGTCGCGATGAGCCTGCGCCTCTACCTCTTGCGCCATGCCGACGCCGGCGATCCGATGGCCTGGACCTCGGACGACGCCCTGCGGCCGCTGTCGGCGAAGGGCCGCCGCCAGGCCGAGCGCCTCGCGCGTCATCTCGTCGCCATCGGCTTCGAGACGGATGCCATCATCAGCTCGCCGAAGCTCCGGGCGCGCGAAACGGCCGAGATCGTCGCCGACGCTCTCGACCTGACGGTGCGGCTCGATGAGCGCCTCGCGGAAGGGTTCGATCTCGAGATCGTCGATGCGATCCTTCGCGACGCCGGAGGCCCTCGGCGGCCGGTCCTCGTCGGCCACGACCCGGACTTCAGCGACCTCGCCGCGGGTCTCAGCGGGACGGCGACGGTGGCGTTGAAGAAGGGCGCGCTCGTCCGGATCGATGTCGAGGAAGCGCTCGCCCCCGGCGGGGGGCGGTTGCGCTGGCTGCTGCCGCCGGACGCAATCGGCGGCTGAGGGTCAGCTCGGGCGCGGCGCCGGAAGTGGCGTCGGGCGGCGCGTGACCTCGGCGAGCGGGATGACATTGCCGGGCAGGATCTCCCGGGCGATCGAGCTCAACCGGGCTGCCGCCGACGGCTGGAGCCGGTAATAGACGAACGAGCCGTGGCGCTCCGACTCGACGATCCCGGCTTCCTTGAGCACCTTGAGGTGGTGCGAAACCGTCGGCTGGCGGACGTCGCAGCAGGTCGTGAAGTCACAGGCGCAGACCTCGTTTGACGCCGCAAGCTCGCGGACGATCGCGAGGCGGACAGGGTCGGCGAGGGCCGCGAGAAGCTGGATGTCGGGGTCGAGATGGCGGGTGCCCGAAGGCTTCGTGGTGCGAGTCATGATGCCGGCCACTGTATCGACAATCTTCGATATTGACAAGCGTCGATATTCCTGCGATATTGATCACTGTCAATACAGCAACGCCATCCCGGCGTGAAAGGAGCCACCAGATGTTCCCGACGCACTTCGCTGGCGCGCTCTCGCGCGCCGAGGATCCGGGCCAGGAGCGCAACCGCTCGCACCTTCGAGCGATTGACGAGAGCGAGTCGGTGACGAACCGCCATCTCGACCCCGCGGAGCCGAACCGCCAGCCGCTCAAGGTCGCTCGACTCGCCTTCGCCGGCGGCTCGACCAGCCTCTCGGCCGACTTCGGCGCCGCCTGCTGCGCCTGAACCACCAACCTGACGCCGGTCCCTCGGGGCCGGCGTCTTCATGCTCGGAGGCATCGACCATGGCCGCGACGCTCGAACCGACAACGACCCCCGCCGACGAGACGCGCGAGATCGTCCGCTCGCGCTACGCCGAGGCGGCCCTCGCTGCTGGCGCCGCGGTCACAGCCGAGCAGGCTGCGGACAGCTCCGAGGCCCTCCGCGACTGCTGTGGACCTGCCGGCACTGTGTCCTTCGGGTCGCTGCTCTACGCCGCCGACGAGCGAGCCGCGCTCCCAGACGCAGCCGTGCTTGCATCCCTGGGTTGCGGCAATCCCACGGCCGTCGCCGAGCTCCGCGAGGGCGAGACCGTTCTCGATCTCGGCTCCGGCGGCGGCATCGACGTCCTGCTTTCGGCGCGCCGCGTCGGCCCGTCCGGCCGCGCGATCGGCGTCGACATGACCGACGAGATGCTCGAGCTGGCCTGGAAGAACGCAGCCGACGCGGGCGCCACGAATGTCGAGTTCCGGAAGGGCACGATCGAAGCCCTGCCGCTCGAGGCCGGGACCGTCGACGTCGTCATCAGCAACTGCGTCATCAACCTCTCCGCGGACAAGGCGGCAGTCATCGCCGAGATCGCACGCGTCCTTCGACCAGGCGGCCGCATCGGCATCAGCGACGTCGTCGCCGACGACGGCCTGACGCTCGCCGAACGAGCCTCCCGGGGCGGCTTTGCCGGGTGCATCGCCGGCGCGCTCAGCTTCGGCGAGTACCGCTCGGGCCTCCTTGCAGCCGGGCTCACCGATGAATCGATCGAGCCGACCCACACCGTCGGCGACGGGCTCCACGGCGCGATTGTCAAGGCCTCGAAGCCTGCGACATGGTCCGGGGTCGACGTGACCGCGCTCGCTGCGGCGGTCCCCTCCCCGGCCGCGACCCGTGAGCTCGCGCTTCTGGACGACGGCTGCGGCTGCGGTCCCGGCTGCTGCTAGCCAGGCTCTCCGCGGTGGCCGTCCGGTCCCGCAGCGTCATCGGCCTCATCCTCGCGGCCGCCGCCTGGGGCATCGGGACCGTCATCAGCAAGCGTGCCGTGGACGAAGTTCCGCCGCTGACCCTGATTGCGATCCAGCTCAGCGCGAGCGTTCTCCTGCTGGCGCTGCTCATGCGCTCGCGGGGCATCCCGCTCCGGGGTGACCATCCGGCACTCCTTGGGCGGCTCGGGATCCTGAATCCCGGCATCGCCTATGCCCTCAGCCTCGTTGGCCTGGTCACGGTCTCTGCCAGCCTGTCGGTCCTGCTCTGGGCCCTCGAGCCACTCCTGATCCTCGGCCTCGCGGCGCTCGTGCTCCGCGAGCGGGTCACGGCCAGCCTGGTCCTCGCCTCGGTCGGCGCGGCGGCGGGCGCTGTGCTCGTCATCGGCCAGCCCGAGGGCGGGCAGCTCGTGGGCGTGGTGCTGACGATCGCCGGCGTCGTCTGCTGCGCCGTGTACACGATCATCTGCCGCCGCTTCATCGCCGCGTCCGACGGGACAGCGCCGGTCGTCCTTGCCCAGCAGGTCCACGCACTCGTGTTCATGTTCCTCGTCGTCGGTGCCCTGGCCATCACCGGCAGCGACGTCGGCCTTGCCTCGATCACCCCGATCGGGCTGGCGAGCGCCGTGACCTCCGGGGTTCTCTACTACGCGGCTGCCTATTGGTTCTACCTCTCGGCGCTTCGGGACGTGCCGGCGTCGATCGCGTCGACGGCGTTCTACCTCATCCCCGTCTTCGGGCTCGCGGGCGCGAACGTCCTGCTCGGCGAACGCCTGGAGCCCCAGCAGTGGCTCGGTGCGGCACTGATCCTCGCGGCCATCCTCACGATCCTTCGACGCCAGGTCGCGACAACCGACGCGACGCGGCTCGTCGCGAGCACCTGAACATCGGAAAGGAGGTTCTCATGACGCCCGAGCAATGCGATTGCTGCTGCGACGGAACCTGTTGCGGCGGCTAGGAATGTGCACCGAGGCCCGGCAGCATGCCGGGCCTCGGTGATGCCAGCCGGCACGCACCTGTGCTGTGGGAGCACCACCGCGACCGAGAACCCGGGCGGGGCGCCAATTGACTGCCCGTGACGGCCCGGTTCCTTGCCAGTCCGTGCGCACCGAGCACCAAGTGACCAGGTTTCGCGCCAGCTTCGTCTCGGTGGTGCCGGTCCCGCACAACGGCCCGGCCTCGGCTCACTCCCCCGCCGCGGGCGGGAACGGCAGGGCGATCGGATCGGGAGTCAGCCGGCTTCGACCCTCGGCATCGAATCGGTCGAGGCCGAGGTCGGCGACGTCCACGAGCGCGGTCTCACCCGTGAGCGCGAGGTCCGCAGCCACGCGAGCGACCGCCGGCCCCCACATCATCCCGTGGCCGCCGGCCGAGGCGACCGTGACGCCCGCGAGGGGCGCGCCAGCGGGGTCGAGCGCAGGTCCGACGATCGGGAAGTGGTCCGGCGTGAAGTCGATCGTGGCGACCCAGAGCTTCCGCAGAGCGAGGTCGCGCGTCATCGGTGCGAGCTCGGCCAGGCGGTCGCGCATCCGCGCATGGAACGGCCAGTCGATCTCGCGCGCGATCCCGGGCGGCTCGTCGGGGTTGCTGTAGCCGAACAGGAGCCCGCCCTCCTCGAGCCGGAAGTACAGGCCCGCGCCGATATCGAACACCATCGCCATCCGCGGGACCGCGAAGGCCTCGTGGGGTTCTGTGACGCACACGGTGTGGCGCGTGCCACCGGAGGCGATGCGGGTCCCGGCCAGTGCGCCGACGGAAGGCAGGCTCGGTCCCCCGGTCAGCAGCAGGCGCGCGGTCTCCATCGGCCCGCCCGACGTCTCGACCGTCAGACCACCCCCGGCAGCCCGCTGGACGCCTCGGAATGACGTCCGCTCCCGCAGCTCCACGCCCGCCGCCCGCATCGCGACCGTGTAGGCGAGGACGTTCCGCGGCGGGTCGATGCAGCCGTCCGTGGCGACGTACGAGCCACCGCGGAACCAGGCATCGCCCAGAATTGGGGTCAGCTGTCGCGCTTCATCGACGCCGACCCAGCGGACGTCGAGGCCGCTCTGGCGCTGCATCGCGATCCGCTCGCGGGCGGTGGCTTCGTCCGCCTCCGTGACCGCGAGGATCGTGTAGCCGAGCTCGCGGAACCCCGAGTCGATGCCGTAGCGGGCGCCCTGCGAACGGTAGAAGTCGATCGACCATGAGCCGAGTGCGACCGTCGCGGGTGTGCCGCCCTGGGCCCGAACGATGCCGGCCGCGCGTGAGCTCGCACCGGAGCCGACCGTGCCGGCCTCGAGCACGACCACACGACGAGCCCCGGACTCCCGGGCGAACACCGACGCCCAGCCGCCGACCGTGCCGGCCCCAACGACGACGAGATCCGCCCGCTCAACCATCGAGGGCCTCCGCTTCGACGCACATCGCGTTCACGCCGAGGGCTTCGAGCGCGTCAAACGTCTCGCGTTCGCGGACGGTCCAGGCGGTCAATGTCAGACCGGCAGCGCGGATCGCCGAGAGGGCTGACTCGTCGACGGCATGCCACTCGAGCGCCAAGCCCTGGCAGCCCAGCTCGACCGCGAGCTCGACGATCTCCGGCAGGATCACCGGCGCGTTGCCCCAGCGCGGCCACGGCCAGCCCTCCATCGCGAAATGCCGCAGAACCTCTGGGTCGAACGACGAGACGACCGTCCGCTCGCCGTCATCACCTCGTGCGGCGCGAATGATGTCGCCCGCCGACGGTGCCGGCGGCGACTTGAATTCGATGTCGAGGAAGGCTGTCGTCGGGACGACCGCGAGGACGTCCGCAAGCGTCGGGACGCCCGCCGCCAGCAGCTCGGCTGCGGTGATCGCCGCGACGGCGTCGTCGCGTCCCTGGACGCGGCCGAGGGTCGGGTCATGGATCACGACCGGAACGCCATCGGCCGAGGTTCGGACGTCGAACTCGAGGCCGTCGCAGCGCGGGTTGGACAGCGCGGCGGCGAACGCCGCGAGCGAGTTCTCGGGAGCGACCCGCCAGTCGCCCCGGTGGGCCAGCCGGAGCGCGCTCATCAGCCGAAGCGGACCGTCGCAATGAGACCGAGGTGGTCGGAAGGGAAGAGCGTCGGGTCGTGGACCGCGGGGCGATCGAAGGCCAGCCGGCAGGCTTCCGCGGTGGCGTCGCCCCGGAGCCAGATGTAGTCGAGGCACTCGGCCGGGCCCTCGGTGTCCATGCCCGGCGCCCGGATGCCCGACGGCCACGTGACGTCCGGCTCGGCGCCGTTCGCCTCGAGGTAGGCCGAACGAAAGCCGGCCGCAACCATGCGCGCATAGGTCGGCTCGTCGGGACCGGCGTTGAAGTCGCCGACGACGACTTCGGCTGCCGGCCGTGGCCCCTCGTCAAGCCAGGAGAGGACGGCTGCCGCCTGCTCGTCGCGGATCGCCTCGTCCGCGGTCAGGTGGTGGAGGTGCGTGACGGTCATCACGAACGCGGCGCCGCTGGGCCCGCTGACGTGAGCCCGGAGGCCAGATCGGTTCCGACCGAGCTCCAGCCGCTCACTGTCGCCGACGGTCAGCGGCTCCCGTGCGAGCAACGAATTGCCGTATTCCGGCCGGCCGGCCCACGCGCGCCGAACCGTGTAACGCCCGGCGCCCGCGGCGCCGAGGATCCGATCCTGCTGGACGGCGAACACGCACTCCTGGAGGCCGAGCAGGTCCGGCTGCAGCGCGGCCATGTCGGCCAGGAGCAGCGGAAGCCGCTCGTCCCAGCGGTCCGCGATGTTGCGCAGGTTCAGGGTGCCGATCGTCAGCCGGTCCATCGTGCCTCCGCCTCGATCGTGCGAGCCTCCGCGACGGGGAGGCTGATCGTGAATGTCGTCCCCACACCAAGCTCGGATTCTGCCCGGATGCCGCCGCCGTGGCCCTCGACGATGTGCCGCGTGATCGCCAGGCCGAGTCCGGTCCCGCCGCCGCGGACTCGCGCTCGGTCGGCTTTGTAGAACCGCTCGAAGATTCGAGGCAGATCCGAGCGCGAGATGCCGATGCCGTGATCCTCGACGGCCGCCTCAACCCGGCCATCGCCCGATGAGCGGACGGCGACGAGGACGTCACCGCCGTCCGGGCTGAACTTGATCGCGTTGTGGACGAGGTTCGTGAAGACCTGACCGAGGCGTGTCGCGTCGCCGCGGATCACTGGCTGGTCCGGCGTGACCCTGGTCAGCAGACGCACGCCCTGCCGCTCGGCGAACGGTCGCAACCGCTCGACCGCAAGGCTCGCGACCCGGCCGACATCGACGTCGTCGAGGAGGAGCGGTGCCTCGCCGCTTTCGATCTGGCGGAGGTCGAGGAGCTCGTCGACCATCTGGCTGATGTTCCCGGATTCGACGCGAAGCTTGGAGATGCGCTCGCGCATCTTCGGCGGCACGACGTCCGCAGCTGCCTCGGCGTCTCGCTCGAGTGTCTCGGACAGCAGGCCGACCGTCGCGATGGGCGTCCGGAGCTCATGCGAGATGTTGTCGATGAACTCCGAACGGATGCGCTGCAACCTTCGCAGCTCGGCCACGTCCTCGAGAACCATCCAGACGCCAAGGATTGGAGACCGGCGAGCCCGAACGAGCAGGACCGGACCTTCGGGTGGCCGGAGCTGTACCTCAGCTGTCGTCGCGGGTCCTCCCCGGGCGGCGACGGCGACGGCTTCGACGCCATGGTCCCGGAACGCCTCGATCGCCGTTCGCCCGGTCATCGAACCGGGTTCCCGGCCCAGGAAGTGGTGCGCCGCGGCGTTGGCGAACTCGACCCGGAGGTCGTCCGAGAGTCGGATGATCCCAACGCCGACGAGGTTCGCGAGGTAGGCCATGTCGCGGCGTTCCTGCTCGAGCTTCAGCGTCAGGTCCGCGGCCTCACGGGCGAGCCGCCTGACGCTCTCGCTGATCACCTCGGGATCGTCGTGCTCCGGGGCGCCGGCAAGGTCCGCAATGGCGTCGAGGGCGCGCCCGCGGGCCATCGACTGGCCGGCCACGAGCGCGAGGATCAATGCGCCAATCGCAATGAACCCGAGGACGAGCGCATCGACCGGCACAATGCCAGCATCGCATACCAGCGCCCGGCCGGACCGCTGCCGGGTTACCCTGTCCGCGACCCCGAACCTGCGAGGACCCAGCGGTGCGACTGCGGCTCATTCCGCGCGAGGAGCGCTTCTTCGACCTCTTCGTCGATGACGCGGCGAACGTCCTCGGTGGCGCGCGCCTGCTCGAGGCGATGCTGCGCTCGTACGACGTCCTCGAGCGGCGGGCAGGCGAGATCCGGGACGCCGAGCACCGCGGCGACGAGATCAGCCATGACATCGGCCATCGTCTCGAGGCGACATTCGTCACGCCCTTCGACCGCGAAGACATCCACGGCCTCATCAGCGCGCTCGACGACGTCATGGACCTCATCGAGGAAGCGGCCGACACGTTCGTCCTCTATCGGATCGAGGCGCCGACGAAGGTCGCGATCAAGCAGGCATCGATCATCGTCAAGCAGTGCGAGGCGCTCCACGAGGCGCTGACCCATCTGCGCGAGTTCAAGGGCCTCGACAAGTACTGGATCGAGGTCCACCGCCTCGAGAACGAGGGCGACCGGATCGCGCGGCAGGCGATCGCGGCGCTGTTCGAGGACAAGGTCGACGCCGTCAACCTCGTGAAGTGGAAGGACATCTACGGCCTGCTCGAGACGACGATCGACAAATGCGAGGACGTCGCAAACATCATCGAGCGGATCACGATCAAGCACGCCTGACAGGAGGGGCATCACGATGAGCTTTCTGGACCGGGCGAAGCAGGCCGCGAACCAGGCGGCCGAGGCCGCGAAGCATGCAGCGACGGAGGCGCAGGCGGCCGCTCAGCGCACGTCCGACAAGCTGTCGGATCCGGCCACGGCCGAGAAGGCGCGCCAGGCGCTGTCGCGGGCGAAGAAGGGCATCTCGACCGCGATCGACCGAATTGACCCTTCGGTCCTCGCCGACGTCGTCATCAAGGCGACGGCTCTCCAGGAGAAGGCCAATGCCGCGCTCAAGGCGAAGGGCTCCGTCTACCGGATCGGCGAGATCGGCATCGGCGCGGCCATTCCGCCGAGCGTGACGTTCACGATCGAGCGCATCGACGATCCGCTGGAGTCGGCGACCGCCGTGTCGTCGTCCGAGCTGCTTCAGGCCGTCGGCTACCAGCCGGAGGGCACGGTGACCGCCCTCGACGGCACGCAGCTCGACGAGGCGAAGCTCGCCGAGGAAGTGTCGGCCTGACGGCCGGTCACCGGGGGGTCCTCGCGACGATGCGCATTCGAACAACACGGGGCGCGCGGGCAGTCCGTGCGTTCAGCCTCGGCGGGCTCGCGCTCGTTCTCGGGTTCGTGATGGCGGCGTGCGACAGCACGACGTCGTCGCCGCACAGCTTCGGTGAGTCGCCGGGCGCCGCCTCGGCCGAGCCCAGTGGCGCAGCCAGTCAGCCGGCCGCCTCCGATGGCATCGCCGTCGACTTCTCGAACGCAGCGGAGGCGCTGAACGGGCTCGACTCGTATTCGTTCAGCGTCGAGATCCAATCGACGAACACGCAGGCCGGCCAGACCGTCGCTCACCCGGGCACGACGACGATGTCGGGCACCGTGATCAACGCGCCGGAGAAGGCGTCGTCGCTGCATCTCGTCACGGCGGACGTGGCCGGCACCATCACGGACGAGACCGAGATCATGGTCGTCGGGACGTCCGCGTACCTGCGCTCAGGCGGCCCGAGCGGTGCGTGGCAGGAGATCCCCGCGGACCAGGCGGCCGCGTTCACACAACTCCTGGACTCGTTCCGGCCGGAGGAGATGTTCGCGCTCTACTTCGTCCCGATCGGAACGGACTCGGCCTTCGTTGGCCAGGAGACCCGGAACGGTGTCGCCTCGACGCACTACCGCGGCGGCGAAGACGTGGGCGCCATCCTCGGCTCGATCGCCGGGGTCCAGGGCTCCTGGAGCTCCGACATTTGGCTCGCCCAGGCGGGCGGCTTCCTCGTCGCCGCGCAGGCCGGCGTCCAGGGTTCGGACGCGAACGGCGGCGGCACGTTCGCGATCGAGGTCAACATCACGAACGTCGACTCGGCACCGCCGGTCACGAAGCCGATCTGAGCGGTCGGCGGGCCCCGTCCTGTGCGGCGCCGGATGGGGTCAGGCCGCGAAGCCGTCCCGGAGCTGGGTCTCGATCGCTTCGACGCTGACGCTCGTCCGTTCGCCGGTCTCGCGGCGCGTCAGCTCGACGCCACCCGCGGCCAGCGAACGCGGGCTGACCGTGATGATCCAGGGCATCCCGAGGAGCTCGGCGTCCGTGAACTTCACGCCGGGCGACTCCTCGCGGTCGTCGTAGAGGATCTCGCGACCCGCGGCCGAGGCGACGTCGTGCAGTCGGTCGGCAATCTCGACGACGCGCGCCTCGCGGGCTCCGCCGATCGTCACGAGGTGGGCCTCGTACGGCGCGACCTCGTCCGGCCAGACGATGCCCTTCTCGTCGTGATGCGCCTCCACGATGCAGGCGACGTTGCGCCCGAGCCCGATCCCGTATGAGCCCATGACGATGGGATGTCGCTCGCCGTCCTCGCCGAGGTACATCGACCCGAAGGCATTCGTGAAGTCGGTGCCGAGCTTGAAGATGTTGCCGACCTCGATGCCCTGCCGGAGCTTCACCGGCGAGCCACACGTGGGACACGGATCGCCTTCGCGGGCGTTCGTGATCTCGGCGACGTGATCCGGCGTGAAGTCGCGCGGCACGTTGACGTTCTTCACGTGCCAGCCAACGCGGTTCGCGCCCGCGACGAGGTTCGGTGACCGAGCGACGAGCTCGTCGACCACGACAACCGCGTCCCTGGCGCCGAGCGGTGAGCCGTAGCCGGCTTCCATGCCGCGAGCTTTGATCTCTTCGAGCTGCGCCGGCCGAAGTCCGCCACGGGCTTTCACGGCGTTCACGAGCTTCGTCTCGTTGACGTCGTAGTCGCCACGGACGATTGCGACCACGAACCGCCCGTCTCCGGTGACGAAGAAGGCCGCCTTCGCGGTTCGGCTCGTCGGCACGCCGAGGAACGTCGCGAGCGCGTCGATCGTCGTCGCGCCGGGCGTCTCGACGTCCTCCATCGGGAGGAGCGCCTCGGGTTCAGGATCGGGCTTCCCGACGATCGCGATCTGCTGGTTGTCGGCGTAGCCGCAGCTGTCGCAGAGCACGAGCGTGTCCTCGCCGAACTCGTTGAGGACCATGAACTCGTGGGCACCGGTGCCGCCCATGATCCCGACGTCGGCGCCCACCGCGATCGCGTCGAGCCCGAGGCGTTCGAAGATCCGTTCGTATGCGGCGTAATGCTTGCGGTAGCTGACATCGAGGCCTGCGTCGTCCAGGTCACACGAATACGAGTCCTTCATGACGAACTCGCGGACCCGGATGAGACCGCCCCGCGAGCGGGGCTCATCGCGGAACTTTGTCTGGAAGTGATACACGATCTTCGGGAGCTGGCGGTAGCTCTGGACGATGTCGCGGAGCAGCAGCGCGACGACCTCTTCGTGGGTCATCGCGAGCACCATGTCACGCTCGCCACGGTCCTTGAACCGGACGAGCTCCGGGCCAATCTTGAAGTAGCGACCGCTCTCCTTCCAGACCTCGGCGGGATGGACGACGGGCATCTCCAGCTCCTGCCCTCCGATCGCGTTGATCTCCTCCCGAATGACCTGCTCGACGCGATCGCTGACCCGCTTGCCGAGCGGCAGGAGCGAGTAGATCCCCGATCCGAGCTGCCGCAGGTAGCCAGCGCGGAGCAGCAATCGGTGCGACGCCATCTCGGCGTCGGCCGGGTCGTCGCGAAGCGTCGAGAAGAAGAGCTGGCTCAGGCGCATGGCCGACAAGAATAGCCGCGCTCGGGTGGGGCGGCCCTGCTACCGTGGCGGCCGTGCCCGACGGTGTGACCGTGCTCCTCCTCACCGTCCTCGGCCTCGCCGTTGCCTTCGACTACATCAACGGCTTCCACGACACGGCGAACGCGATCGCGACGTCGGTCTCGACGCGGGCCCTCAAGCCCGACCACGCGATCCTCATGTCGGCCACGGCGAACTTCGTCGGCGCGCTCACGGGCACCGCCGTGGCGAAGACGATCTCGTCCGGGATCGCGGTCACGCCGGACGGCGACGCCGGTCAGATCGTGGTTGCTGCGGCGCTCGTCGGGGCGATCACCTGGAACCTCATCACGTGGCGGCTCGGCATCCCGTCATCGAGCAGCCACGCGCTCATCGGCGGAATCATCGGCTCCGTCATCGCCGCCAGCGGGGCCGGCGCGCTGAAGGTCGACGGCATCCTCGGGAAGGTGGTCTTCCCGCTCGTCACCTCGCCCGTCGTCGGCATCCTCATCGGGTTCGCGCTGATGGTGATCCTGCTCAACGTCTTCCGGCGCGCCAACCCGCGCCGGGTCAATGAGCGCTTTCGGCGGTTGCAGGTCGTCTCTGCGGCATTCATGGCGTTCAGCCATGGCTCCAACGACGCCCAGAAAACGATGGGCGTCATCACCCTCGCACTCGTTGCCGCCGGTCTATTGCCGACCGACGCGAAGATACCGCTCTGGGTCATCCTTCTCGCCGCCTCGGCGATGTCGCTCGGCACGGCCGCCGGCGGCTGGCGGATCATTCGCACGATGGGTCAGCGCGTCGTGAAGCTCGACCCGATCCACGGCTTCGCGGCCGAGACGACGGCGGCCACCGTCATCCTCACGGCTTCCCACTTCGGGATGCCGGTGTCGACGACGCACGTGATCTCGTCGGCGATCATGGGTGTCGGCGCGAGCGATCGCTTCTCCGCCGTTCGCTGGGGCGTGGCCGGCAACATCGTCGTCGCGTGGATCCTGACGATTCCTGCGTCGGCGATCGTCGCGTGGTTCGCGTGGGAGGTTCTCGGCCGGGTCCTCTAGGCCGGGTCCTCTAGGCCGGGTCCTCAGGCGGGGCGGCGGAAGACGTACCCCACGCCACGAACGGTGTGGATGAACGCCGGGCTCGAGGCGTCCTCCTCGATCGCCGACCGCAGCCAGTGGACGTGGACGTCGACGGTGCGCGTCTCGCCGGCGTAGTCGTAGCCCCAGACCCGCTCGAGGAGCTGATCTCGGCTGAAGACCTGGCCCGGATGCCGAACGAGGAACGACAGGAGCTCGAAGACCTTCGGCTTGACGCTGATCTCGCGGCCGTCCCTGAGGATTCGATGTCCGGCCGTGTCGACCTGGACAGGCCCGAGATCGACCGCAGTTGGCGGCACGTCCGCTGCAAGCTGCTCACCGCGCCGGAAGATCGCGCGGACGCGGGCCGAGAGCTCACGCAGGCTGAACGGCTTCGTCACGTAGTCGTCGGCGCCGAGCTCGAGCCCGACGACCTTGTCGACCTCCGAGTCCTTGGCCGTGAGCATGACGATCGGCACGCCGCTCTCGGCGCGGATGATCCGGGTCACCTCGACGCCGGACAGCTCCGGCAGCATGAGGTCGAGGAGGATCAGGTCCGGCCGTTCCGCCCGGAACTTCGCCAGGGCCTCGCGCCCATCCGCAGCCGGGATAGCCCGATAGCCCTCCGACTCGAGCGCCTCCACGAGCGTCTCGCGCAGCGTCGGCTCGTCGTCGACGACGAGGATCGTGCGGGCCATCTCCGCCAAGGATACGGGCGAGTGTTAACGCCCGATTGGGATTCCAATCGGGCGTTACGGCGGCGGCTCAGGTCCCGGAGACCTCGAGCGGCCCGGCCAGGAAGACGGTCAGAACGTCGCCCTGCGAGTTCGTATTCGCCGAGCAGACCACGCCGTACGTGCCGTTCGCAGCCGGGACGCCGACGACGTCGACCCCACCCGCGGCAGCGTCGCCCTCGGACACGACGACCGAGACGTTCGATGCCCAGTTCGGCCAGTCCTCGTCGGCGGCGATCGCGTCCTGGATGGCCGCGATGGCTGCCTCGCCGTCCTGCCAGGTGAACTCCGGCTTCATGCGATGGACGAAGAAGGCCCCGTAGTCGTCGGTCTCGTTCCGGATCTCGAGCGTCGTCTCGCGACCGGAGACGGAGCTGGGGTTGTTTGCCCAGGTGCAGCCGTCGTCCGTGAGCGTGATCGTTCCGCCGGCCACGGCCTCGGGCGCCGCGGTGGCAGATGGCGGTGGGTCGGTCGGCGGGGCCGTCGCCCCGGACGCGCAACCGCCGAGAAGCGTGGCTGTGATGGCGAGAAGAAGAGCGGCGCGTGGGCGCTGTGCGGTCGAATGGGACATGTCGAAGCAACCTCCAGGGCGCGAACAGCCCTGCCTTGGCAGGCGGCCGCGCGGAATGATCGGGATACGGTTGGGATCTAAAGGAGCGGAGCGGTGCAGGCCTGCCACCCGCCGCTCAGGGCGAGCGGGCGTGGGCAGCGATGGAGCGGCTCACGGCTCGACCCTCGGGTCGTAGGGGAACGGGTCGACGAAACCCCCTTCAGTGTTGACGTCGAGCACGACGAGGACGCGTCCGTCCGGCAGGAGGAACGTCGAGTGGTCCGCGACCGGGCGTTGCAGCGGTGGGCCGGTGACAAACGCGTTGACCGCGGGATCGAAGAACTCGACGGTGTCGAGGGCGTCGCCGTTCTTCGCCACGCCGCCGCTGATCATCACCCGGCCGTCGGCCAGGAGCGTCGCAGCGTGACGCGTTCGCACCTGGTTGAGGTTCTCGCGGAACGAAGACGGGCCGTCTTCGCCCATGAGGAACGCGAACATGATGTCGATCGAGGCCGAAGCTTCCGTGCCCTGGACGACGAGCACGCGACCGTCGAGCAGGCGGGTCATCGTCAGGAACTCGGGTCCGTCGAGGCTGCAGCAGCCCGAGACGGCAGTTCGAAGCTCGGGTCGCCAGATCCCGCCCTGGTAGGCAACGGTGCCGTCGACGAGCAGGGCCGCAGCCGCGAGCGTGCCGCCGGCTCGCGGCGAACCCCCAGCCGAGCTGAAGCTCGCCGTCGCTGGATCCCAGAGCTCGAGCGAGCCGAGCGGGCCGTCCGGACCCGAGCCACCGATGACGAGGACGCGCCCGTCCCCGAGAAGCGTGGCCGTGTGGCCGACTCGAGGCTCCGCCATCGAGCCAGCCGGCTGAAACTGGCCCGTCGCCGGGTCCCAGACCTCGGCCGAGGCGAGGGCCGTGGACGCGTAGGCGAAGGGTCCGCCGTAGCCGCCGATGACGAGGACCCGCCCGTCGAGGAGCAGCGTCGCGGTCGGGTTGACGCGAGCCGTGTTTGGCGGGTTGGCCGGGACGGTGCCGAGCCCGGGATCCCAGAGGTCGGCCCTTCCAGCCGCATTCCCGATCCCGACCCAGGCGCCTGACACGATCAGGACGCGGCCGTCGTGCAGCAAAGCCGCGTTCGCCGAGGCGTCAGAACCGCGATAGAGCCCGTACGGCCCGAAGGGCTCGTCGACCGGGTCCTGGTCCGGCCCGCCCGAGAGGACCAGCGCAGCGATGAGTGCGAGGAGCACACCGATGACCACGAGCGCGAGTGCGAGACGAGGTCGGGCCTGCCGCCGCGTGGCGTCCCTCTCTCCGAACGCCGATCCGGGACGGATCACTACGCGTCGGTCCGCCGCGTCCTCGGGCTGGGCCCACGGCGGGGCGTCCGGGATGAACGCCTCCACGCCGGCGAGCCGCCGCTCGACCCCGGACCACACGGCGCTGTCGAACCGCTCGTTCATGACCACAACTCCGGGTGCTTCCGGATCCCGGCGATGGCGCGCGAGGCGAGCGTCCGGACACCGGACGCCGACAGGCCGAGGATCTCGCCGATCTCCTCGTCGGAGAGGTCGCGCTGGTAGCGCAGGAAGATGACCTCGCGATGTCGCTCCGGGAGGGCGTTCGCAAGCTGTTCGAGCCATAGCCAGAACTCGGCACGGGCCTCGTCGCCGGAGCTATCGGCCGGCTCGGGGGTGGACCGACCCGTCGGGGACGGCCCGGTCGTGAACGGCAGCCAGCGGATCAGCCGTTCGCGGCGCCAGCGATCGACGACGATCCGCCGGGCGATGACGAGCAGCCACGGCAGCGCACGGCCGGCCGGGCCATGCCCGGACCGCCAGGCCGCGAAGGCTCGGTCGAACGCGTCCGCGACGACGTCGTCGGCATCGTCGGTTCGTCGAAGGCTCAGCAGCACGAACCGGTAGACGTCCCGATAGTGCTCGCGGTAGACCGCCTCGAAGCTCTCCGCCGGGGCCGCGGGCTCGGGATCGCGGGCGGGGCGGTTGGGCCGCTCCAGGATCGCGAGGAGCTCCCAGCGAAGCGTGGCCGCAGTGGCGCTCATGCCCTTCTCAACGAACGGCCGAGCGAATCTGTCCCAAGCGTCGCTTCGGTGCGGCCGGAGCCGCGCGGAGGTCAGCGCTCCAGCAGGAACGTCTCCGTGAAGCTGCGGACGCGGCCGTCGTCGTCGAACTCGAGCAGGAACGTGTTGTGGTAGCGACGCTCGCGGGTCGAGCGGGTCGCGTCCGTGAAGTAGTCCGACGTCCCAACCGCGACCGCGCGGTTGCCCTCGATCGCCCACGGCGAGTACGTGGCGTCATAGGTGCCCTCGGCGTCGCGCTGCTCGGGCTTGCCCTCCGGGGCGACCCAGTCCGCGACGATCGTGTCGCGACCGCGTTCGGGCTCATCCCACGGGTGGTAGCGATATTCGGCGTCCTCCGAGAACAGGTCCCCGATCGCCGCAGGGTCGTACGACTTCCACGCAGCGACATAGCGATCCAGCCAGTCCTGGACGTGGGCGCGATCGATCGCCATCGTCGGAGCTCCTTTCAGTGGTCGGCGACGAGGGCCTCGAGGGCCCGGTCGAGGCGGTCGAGGACGCGCTCGCGGCCGAGCGCGACGAGGGTGTCGAAGAGGGGCGGCGTCGCGGTCCGCCCGGTGACGGCCACGCGGATCGCCATGAACAGGTCGCCGGCCTTCCAGCCGCGGCTCTCGGCCAGCGCCCGCAGGGGCGGCTCGAGCTCGTCGGCCTCGAAGGTCACGTCGTGGACGTCCGCGATCGTCGAGCGCGCCGCCGTCAGGCCTTCGATCGTCGTTGCCCGATCCCAGCGCTTCGGAACGAGCAGCGCCGGATCGACGGCCAGCTTCTCGACCCACAGGAAGTCCGTGAGCTCGCCGATCGCGCCGAGGACCGGCAGCCGCTCCCTGACCATCGGCAGCAGTGCCCCGATCTCCTCGTCGGACGGCATCCGATCGATCCGGCCGGCCGCATGCTCGGCCTCGAGGAACGGCCGCAGGCGGTCGATGAGGTCGTCCGGCTCGAGCTTCCGGATCCACTGGCCGTTCAGCCACTCGAGCCGCTCGCGGTCGAAGACGGCGCCGCCCTTCTGGACGTGATCGAGGTCGAACCGGGCGGCGAGCTCGTCAAGCGTGAGGATCTCCTCCTCGGTGCCGGTGGACCAGCCGAGGAGCGCGAGGTAGTTGACCAGCGCCTCGCGGATGTAGCCCTGGGCGATGTAGTCCGAGATCGCGGTCTGGCTCATCCGCTTGCTCATCTTCGTCCGGTCCGGATTCAGGATGAGCGGCAGGTGCGCGAACTTCGGGACCTCGTGGCCCAGCGCACGAAACAGCAGGATGTGCTTCGGCGTGTTCGAGATGTGGTCCTCGCCGCGGATGATGTGGCTGATCTCCATCTCGGCGTCATCCACGACCACGACGAAGTGGTAGAGCGGCGTCCCATCGCTCCGGACGATGACGAAGTCGCCGCCGATGTTCGCGGTATCGATCTCGATGCGACCGCGGACGATGTCGTCGATCTCGATGATGCCCGGCGGCACGCGGAAGCGGGTGACCGGCATTCGGCCCTCCGCCTCGCGGGCGGCTCGTTCGTCCGCAGTGAGCGCGGCGCAGCGGCCGATGTAGTGCGGCGCCTGGTGGGCCGCCTCCTGGGCCTTCCGATCCGCCTCGAGCTCGTCCGGCGTGCAGTAGCAGGGGTAGGCGAGATCGTTCGCGAGGAGGTGGCTCGCCGCGGCGTCGTAATGCTCGCGGCGCTGCATCTGGCGATACGGCCCGAACGGCCCGATGTCGGCGCCGCCGGCGACGTCGGGGCCTTCGTCCCAGGTGATCCCGAGCCAGTGCAGCCCGTCGAGGATGTCCTTCTCGTAGGCGATCGAGCTTCGGGCGACGTCCGTGTCCTCGAGTCGCAGGATGAACGTCCCGCCGTGACGC
>DASRJS010000073.1:0-16052 GCA_035649355.1 Candidatus Polarisedimenticolia bacterium | reverse complement strand
GACCCGGGCTTCGCGCTTCGCGGCGTCGAGCGCGGCTGCGCCGGCTGCGGCGTCCTTGCGGGTCGCCTTGATCGCGGCGGCGATGCCGTCGTGGAGCTTCGCCAGACGGCCCGGCAGGTCGTTCCCGATCGCGATCAGCAGGTTCGCTGTCGCCTCGGCGTCCGGCAGGGCCCGATGGTTGCCCTGGAGCTCGATGCCGAAGAAGCGCGAGAGCTCGGAGAGCTTGTGCGACTCGGAGCCGACCGGGAAGCCGTCACGCGCGAGCGTGAGCGTGTCGATGTACGTGCCGGGCTCGAACGTCTTGCCGTCGAGCGCCGCGGACAGGAAGCCGAGGTCGAAGCCGACGTTGTGGCCGACGAGCAGCCCATCACCGGCGAACTTCAGGAGCTGCTCGGCCGCCTCGCGCGCGGACGGTGCCTTCGCAACGTCCTTGTCGGTGAGGCCGTGCATCTGGTTGCCGACGATCGGGCGCGCCGGCTTGACGAGCGTTGACCACTTGTCGGTGATCTTGCCGCCCTTGACCTTGACCGCGGCGACCTCGACGAGGTCGGCGAGGGTGGTGTCGAAGCCCGTCGTCTCGACGTCGACGACGACGAACTCGCGCTTGTCCTCGACGGCCTTGACGAAGTCGAGGACCGAGCCCGTGCCGGGTTCGATGTAGCCAAGCTGCTTCGGCTTGCCGACGGCGGCGCGGAGCTCGTCCTGCAGATCGATGATCGGCTGGAGCGAGCGGTGGCCGAACAGGATCGCCTCGGCCATGACCTCTTCGGACAGGAGCTTGACGCCCGCCTCGACCATCATGATCGCGTCGCGGGTGCCCGAGACGACGAGGTCCAGCTCAGATTCGGCCATCTGGTCGTAGGTCGGGTTGACGACGAACTCGCCGTCGATCCGGCCGACGCGGACCGCGCCGATCGGCCCGCCGAACGGGATCTCGCTGATCGTGAGCGCGGCGGAGGCCGCGATCGTCCCGAGGATGTCGGGGTCATTCAGGTGGTCCGTCGAAAGCACGGTCAGGACGATCTGGACGTCATCCTTGTAGCCCTCGGGAAACAGCGGCCGGATGGGCCGGTCGGTCAGTCGCGCGGCGAGGATCGCCGCTTCGGACGGGCGCGACTCGCGCTTGATGAAGCCGCCCGGGATCTTGCCGGCGGCGTACATCCGCTCTTCGAAGTCGACGGTGAGCGGGAAGAAATCGAGGCCCGGCCGCGGCTCGGAGCGGTTCGCGGTCCCGAGGACCATCGTGTCGCCGTAGCGGACGGTGACCGAGCCGCCGGCGAGGTTCGCGAGCTTGCCGGTTTCGATGATGAATGGACGACCACCGTATGTGGTCTCGACAACTTTGGACACGGAGAGAGATTCCTCCTGGACGCGGAGGAGGTTCGAACCCTTGAGCTTGTTGACCGAGAGACCGGGACCTTGCGCAACGAACCCCCGGTCCTGCCGGGGGTTTCCGAAGCGACGTGCCTAGCGGCGCAGTCCCAGCCGGGCGATGACTGCCCGGTAGCGCGCACTGTCCTTCTTCACGAGGTACGCGAGAAGGCGGCGGCGCTGGCCAACGAGCTTGAGGAGGCCGCGGCGCGAATGATTGTCTTTCGGGAAGCGCTTGAGATGATCTGTCAGGTCCTTGATCCGCTCCGTCAGGAGCGCGATCTGGACTTCGGGTGAGCCCGTGTCACCTTCAACGGTGGCGTTGGTCTCGATGATCTCTTGCTTCTCGTCTCGCGCCAGGGGCACTCGTTCCTCCACTGCGAACGTGGTTATGACGTTTTCCTTCTTCTTTGACCGGCGGATGTTACCAGCCGACCGTTGAACGGGCAACCACCTCAGACCCTCCGACAGCCTCGGAGCCACGCGCCTCGTGCGTCACTCGTGCAACGAGACCTCGGATTCCGCGCCGATCGGGCGCTTCAGCGAGCACGATCGGCCGCGCCATCGCACGACCAACCCGAGACTGCGACGCAATTCCGACGAAACGTTGCACCACCGACGCACCGACGCGTGGGGTTCGCAGTCAGCTCACTCAGCGTGATGTCACGGGTGTACGTCGAATGTCACCCGAAGGCGTATGTCGGAACGTCGTCGCCCCTCCCCCACCTGGATGGACCCGCCCGAAACGACTGAGATCGTCGTCGGGCGGTCGTCCGCGCTGACCCGATACCTCCCCGGCGGGGGCAGGGCGACCGGCATCGGGAACTTGAGCGCGCCCTCGTGCATCGCGCCGACCACGCTGTAGGGCCGGCCGAGCAAACGCTCGGCGGTGACGAGGTCGCCGGAGGCGATGGCGGCGCGGATGTCGGATGAGCGGACCGGGCGGCCGTCGAGCTCGAACGGCGGCACTACAGCGACGTCAAAGCCCATCGTGCGACCCAGCTCGGTCACCGTTTCGACCGTCCCACCACGATCGTGGCCGAACGCTGCGTCCGGGGTCATGAGGAAGCCCGCGAGGTGGACGCGCGCGGCGATCCGACGGATGAACTCGTCGTAGGCGGTCATCCGGAGCGCAACGTCGAACGTCTGGACGACGGTCACCGCGACACCGGCCCGAGCGAGCAGCTCGAGCCGCTCGTCCGGGTCGCACAGCAGTGGTGGCGCCGTGCCAACGAGGATCTCGTCCGGGTGGTGGTCGAACGTGATCACGGTGGGCTTCGCCGCCTGCTTCGACGCCTCGGCGACCAGGTGCCCCAGCAGGTAGGCGTGCCCGCGATGGAGCCCATCGAACACGCCGACGACGACGAAGACCGGCCCGTGCGCGCGTTCGAGCTGGTCGATGCCGTGGACGACCGTCGTGACGCCGCGATCAGCCGGCAACGACGGACTCGCGCTCGATGAGGATCTTGTCTGGCTCGAGCCGGCCGCCGCGACGGACACCAACACCGACGACGCCGAACGCTTCCGACGACAGGAGGATCGGCGTGGCTTCGTCGACGTCCGGGAGCCCAGCCGCGGGGCTCACCATGCGGCCCCGGATGACCTCGGCGACCTCTGTCGCGGTCAGTTCCACTCGGGCCATCGCGTCAAGTCCGGTATCGACAGGGCGGAGGTGGCGTCGAAGGCCTTCGGGCCCGGTGGCGGCCGCAGCACGCACGGTCTCGAGATCGACGGCATCACCGATCCGAAACGGCCCGCTCGCCGTGCGCACGAGCGCGCCCAGGTAGGCGCCGCTGCCAACGGCCTCGCCGAGATCGCGCGCGATCGCGCGGACGTAGGTACCGGCTGAGCACTCGACGTCGAGGACGGCGATCGGCCGATCGGGGTCGGCGTCGTCCCAGGCAAGGAGCTCGAGGCGGTCGATTCGGACGCTCCGGTCCTTCAGCACCGGCCGCTCGCCGGCTCGAGCGAGGGCATAGGCGCGCCGACCGCCGACGATGACAGCCGAGTACGCGGGCGGGCGCTGGACGATCGGCCCGCGAAACGTCGCGAGCGCCGCTTCAACGGCCTCGCGCGACGGTCCGCCGCCTTCAACGGGGGTCAGCTCGCCGTCGAGATCGTCCGTCGTCGACGTCGCCCCGAAGCACACGGTCGCGCGATACGCCTTCGCGTCGCCAAGGTGGTATTCGACCAGCCGCGCAGCCGAACCCACGAACACGGGCAGGACGCCGGTCGCGAACGGGTCGAGCGTCCCGCCGTGGCCGACCTTCTTCGTCGCCGACAGCCGTCGAACGAGCGCGACGACGTCGTGCGACGTGGGCCCGGCTGGTTTGGCGATGACGAGGATGCCGTCCATGAGCGGGCGGCCGTCAGGTCGCAGCGGTCGCGAGCAGGCGCTCGGCTTCGGCGATGACCCTGGTGCGCGCCTCGGCAAGGGGCGTTTCGACCGTGGCCCCGGCCGCTCGGGCATGACCGCCGCCACCGAAGGCGCCCGTCAGGACCGTCGCGTCCTGCCCGCCGTCACGCGTTCGGACGCTGATCCGCGTCGATGTGTCGTCCTCGGACTCCTTGAAGAGGATCGCGAAGTCCGCGGCTTCGTCCTGCGCGAGGAGGTCGATGATCCCTTCGCCGTACGCCGGGATCGCGCCGGTCGTCCGAAGGTCATCCAGGAGCAGCGTCGAGTGGACGATGCGCCCGCCCGCGGCCGCCTCCAGGCGTCCGAGCACGCGCCCGTACAGGCGCAGCTGCGATTCCGGCTTCGAGCGGTAAAGACGCCGCGAGATGTCGGCCAATGGCGCACCGGCGTCGACGAGGGCGGCCGCAACCGCGAGCGTTCGTGGCGTCGCGTTCGGGTGGGCGAACGTCGCGGTGTCCATGACGATCCCGGCCATCAGGTTCGTGGCCATGCCGCCGTCGCCGGCGCCAAGCGGCACGCCGAGCCGGGCCGCGAGGAGCGCGACCATCTCGCAGGTGGCGGCGGCGTTCGGGTCCACCCAGTCGAAGTCGCCGACGGCGTCGTTCGAGATGTGGTGATCGATGATGAGCCGCGGCAGCCGTGCGAACAGCGCGCGATGACGCTCCCGCACCGAGCCAACGCGATCGAGGGTTCCGCAGTCGACGACGACGAGGAGGTCGTAATCCGCGGAGGTGTCCGGGTCCGACCGTACGCGCTCGATGCCGGGCATGAACTCGTACAGCGGCGGCGCCGGATCCGAGCAGACGATGTCGGTACGGCCGCGATTCGACTTGACGATCTCGGCAACTCCGAGCGCCGCGCCGAGCGTGTCCGCATCGGGGTTCTCGTGGCTCACCGCGAGCACGCGCCGAGCCGCAAGGAGACGGCCGGCGGCCGCGGCCGGGACGGCGTCAAGCCAGCCCGTGAGGTCGACGCTCATCGCCGTTTCCGGCCTGGCGTACCGGCGGAGCGCCACGACGAGGCATCACGCGAGCGCGCCTCGCCTGCCGGGCGGGCGCGTCGTCGTCGGGGCCGCGTCGCTTCGGGAGGTGCGCCCGGGATCTCCAGCGGGTCCGCCGGCGCATCGCCCTCGTGGGGCAGGCGCCGAACGGGTGTCGGCAGGGACTCCGCGGATCCCGCGGCCTCGGGCTCCACCTCGTGGCCGGCCTCGAGCTCGTTCAGCAGGTGCAGCACGCGTGTCCCCCGCTCGGCCGAATCGTCGAGCTGCATGTGGAGGTCCGGGATTCGCTTGAGGCTCAGGCGCTTCCCGAGCTCGCGTCGCATGAACGCGGTTGCCCGGCCAAGCACGGCCAGCGTCGCCTTGCGCTCGTCAGGCTGGCCGATGACGCTCACCCAGACGCGGGCGTGGCGCAGGTCCGGCGACGTCTCGACATCGGTGATGGTCGCGAAGCCCAGCCTCGGGTCAGAGAGATCGCGGCTGATGATCGCGCCGATCTCCTGGCGGAGGAGCTCGTCGACGCGGTCCATCCGCTGACTCATCGATCCGCCTCGCGCCCGCCCGGGCGCGTCAGTTCGACAGCGAGCGGCTGACGGACTGCGAGGTGAAGCACTCGATGATGTCGCCTTCCTCGAGATCGTTGAACCCGGCCAGGCTGATGCCGCATTCGAAGCCGGTCGCGACCTCCCGGACGTCGTCACGGAAGCGCCGCAGCGACTCGATCTTGTCGGTCGCGATGACCTTGCCGCCGCGGTACACGCGGGCACCGCCGCGGACGATCCGGCCGTCGGTGACGTACGAGCCGGCGATGACCTGGGTCTTGCCGACCTTGATCAGCTTGCGCACCTCGGCCCGGCCCTCGACGACCTCGACAATCTCCGGTTCGAGCAGGCCGCCGAGGGCCTTCTCGATGTCGTCCGTCAGCTTGTAGATGATGTCGTAGAGGCGAACGTCCACGCCCTCGGTCTCGGCCGCACGGCGGGCGGTATCGCTGATCTTCGTGTTGAAGCCGACCACGATCGCGTTCGAGGCCGACGCGAGCAGGATGTCGTTGTCCGAGATCTCGCCGGCGCCCTCGTGGAGGATGTTGATCTTGACTTCGTCCGTCGCGAGCTGCGTGAGCGCGTGGGTGATCGCGCCGAGCGAGCCGGACACGTCCGCCTTGAGGATGATCCGCAGCTCCTTCGCCTGGCCGGCCTGGATCTGCGAGTAGAGGTCCTCGAGCGTCGCGCGCGTGCTGTCGCTGCCGCGCGACGCAACCTGGGCGCGACGGGCCTCGACCTGGGCTCGGGCCTCGCGCTCGTCCGCGACGACACGCAGGATGTCGCCCGCTTCGGGGACTTCGGAGAGCCCGAGGATGACCACAGCGGTTGCCGGTCCGGCCTTCTGCGTGCGCTTGCCGATCTCGTTCTCGAGGGCCTTGACCTTGCCGAAGGTCTCACCGACGACGATCACGTCGCCGACGCGTAGCGTGCCGGTCTGGACGAGGGCGGTCGCGACGGCGCCCCGGGCGCGATCCATCCGGGCTTCGACGATCGTGCCGATCGCCGGCCGGTTCGGGTTCGCCTTGAGATCCTGGAGGTCGGCGACGAGGAGGACCATCTCGAGCAGGTCGTCGAGCCCGGTCCGGGCGCGAGCCGACACGGGCACAAGCGGCGTGTCGCCGCCGTACTCCTCGACGATGACGCCGGCCTCGGAGAGCTCGGTCTTCACGCGGTCAGGGTTCGCATCCGGCTTGTCGATCTTGTTGAGCGCGATGACGATCGGCACCTTCGCCGCGCGGGCATGGCTGATCGCCTCGAGCGTCTGGGGCATCACCCCGTCGTCCGCGGCGACGACGACCACGGCGATGTCCGTGACCTTCGCCCCGCGGGCGCGCATGGCCGTGAACGCCTCGTGACCCGGGGTGTCGAGGAAGACGACCCGCCGGCCGTCCTTCGCGACTTCGCTGGCACCAATGTGCTGGGTGATGCCGCCGCGCTCACCTGCGGCAACGGTCGTGGAGCGGATCGCGTCGAGGAGGCTGGTCTTGCCGTGGTCAACGTGGCCCATGACCGTCACGATCGGGGCGCGCGTGACGAGGTCCGCGGTGTCGTCCTCGGTGAAGAGCTCTTCCTTGGTCGCGGCCTCGAGGGCGCCGTTCGTTTCGCCCTTGCCATCGGCTCCGGCCGTGGCAACCGCGGCCTGGACCTCGGCGACCTCGTAGCCGAGCTCACTCGCGACGAGTGATGCGGTGTCACGATCGATGAGCTGGTTGATCGTGGCGAAGATGCCGCTCTTGATCAGCTCACGGATGACGTCCGCCGGGTTGACCGAAAGGAGCTCGGCGAGATCCTTGACAGTGACGGTCGCGGGCAGCTCGATCGCGCCGCGTTCCTTCGGATCCGCGACCTGGACGGCTGAAGCGGCGAACTCGTCGCGGCGTTGCGGCTTGCGCGGCCCGCGTCGGTTCCGGGTTCCGCTTCGACTTCGAGCCACTAGTTGACCTCCGGGGTTGGCATCGTGTTCGGTTCAAGAAGCGCCGCGAGCGCCACGCGGAGCTCGGGCGGGACCTCTGTGCGGAGCGCATGGCCAAGCCCGCTCCGACCGCCGGCGCGGGTCAGGCAGTCCGCGTCACGGCAGACGTAGGCGCCGCGACCGTTCGCACGGCCGCTTGGATCAATGCTCAGAACGCCGTCCGGCGCTCGAACGACACGGACGAGCTCGGCCTTGGCGCGAGCCTTCCGACAGATGACGCACGTCCGGCTCGGCAGGCTCCGCGCCTGGCGCGCCTGGCCGGCTATGACGCCACCTCCTCGGCCTTCTTCGTTCGTTTCGTGGCGGCCTTCGGGGCCGCGACCTTCGTGGCTTTCGCGGTTGCCGGCTTGGTTGCGGCTGCCTTCGTCGCTGCGGCCTTGGCCTTCGGCTTCGGAGCCGGTTGCTCGACGGCTTCGGCGGTCTCGCCCTTAACGGTCTTCGCGCTGGTGGCCGCGGTCGCCTTCGGCTTCGTGGTCGCCTTTGGCGCCTTCGCAGCGGCCTTCGGCGCCTTCGCGGCGGCCTTCGCGGCCTTCGCGGTCTTGGCCGCCTTCACCGGAGCCTCGTCGGTCGACGCAACCTCGGCCATGACCGGGACGACGTCCGGCTCGCCCGCATCGGGCACGCTGCCGTTCGTCGACGTCTCGGCCTCAACAGGCTCGGCGGCCACAACAGGCCGCGCCGCTTCGGCGGGCATGTCGCTGCGGATGTTGATCCGCCAGCCCGTGAGCTTCGCGGCCAGGCTTGCGTTCTGTCCGCCGCGGCCGATCGCGAGCGAGAGCATCCGCTCCGGGACGATCACGTTCGCGACGCGAGCCTCTTCGTCGATGACGACACCCTCGACCTGCGCCGGTGAGAGCGCATTGGCCACGAACTGGCTCGGGTCGTCGTTCCAGGGGATGACGTCGATCTTCTCGCCGCCGAGCTCCGCGACGACGGCCTGGACGCGCGCACCGCGCTGGCCGACGGTGGCGCCAACGGGGTCGAGGCCGTCCTGGCGCGACGCGACCGCGACCTTCGAACGGCTCCCGGCTTCGCGCGCGATCGCCTTGATCTCGACGGTGCCGTTGTGGATCTCGGGCACTTCGAGCTCGAACAGTCGGCGCAGGAAGCCCTTGTGCGAGCGGCTCACGAGGATCTGCGGTCCACGTGGGGTCCGGCGTACCTCGAGCACGAACGCCTTGACGTTCTGGCCGATCCGGTAGTGCTCGAGCGGTGACTGTTCGGTCGTCGCGAGGATCGCCTCGACGTTCTTGCCGACGTC
The DNA here is from genome assembly GCA_035649355.1 of Candidatus Polarisedimenticolia bacterium. Lineage (GTDB taxonomy): Bacteria > Chloroflexota > Limnocylindria > Limnocylindrales > CSP1-4 > UBA5189. Next base: position 7,490 of record DASRJS010000073.1, on the reverse strand, counting down.
GAGGATGATCGCCCGCGGCTCGACCCGATTGACGGTGCCGGTGAGGAGCTCGCCCTCGCGGTTGACGAAGCTGTCGAAGACCTGGTCACGCTCGACCTCGCGGATCCGCTGGAGCACGATCTGCTTCGCGGTCTGCGCGCCGATCCGGCCGAACGCGTCACTGTCAAGCTGCTCGGTCTCCACGAGATCGCCGAGGACGGCATCCGTCTTGTACGGCCGGGCCTCGTCCAGCGTGAACTGGGTCAGCGGGTCCTCGACCTCGGACACTGCGGTCCGGGCGCGGAACACGCGGATCTTGCCCGATTCAGCGTCGATCCGGACGTGGATGTCCTCTTCGTTCGCGACGCGTCGATAGGCGGCGGCGATCGCCTCTTCGACGGTTCGGATGAGGTGATCGCGAGGGACCTGCTTCTCAGCGTTGAGCTGGAGGAGGGCGCCGACGAAGTCCCGACTCATGTCGTTTCCGTCCTCCTGTCTGTCAGTTCGTCAGTTGGTCAGTTGTCAGTTCTCCAGGGTGCCGGCCGGCTTCCCCCGACTGACACCAGAACACCCGCCGAAAGAAAAACGTGGGGGTCACCCACGTCTCCTCGAGGCGGCCGTTCGATTGGCGCGGAGTATACACCCGGCCCCGTGGACCGTCGATCAGCCACTCACGGCTCACGCACGCCGGCAGGCAGCCGGATCACGATGCCGGAGCGATCGAAACGACGCCGGACGCGCGCCCTAGACGGTCGGCGCCTCCACGGCGTTGCGCGATTCGGGGCGCGAAGGGTAGCGCTGGTTGACGTAGCCCTCGAGGATGTCGATGAACTCGTCGACGAGGCCATCGCCGCGGAGCGTCCGGTCGAGCTTGCCGTCGATGAAGACCGGGGCGACCGGTTCCTCGAACGTCCCCGGCAGCGAGATGCCGATGTCCGCGTGCTTGGATTCGCCCGGGCCGTTCACGACGCAGCCCATCACGGCAACCGTCATCTCCTCTACACCAGGGCGCGTTTCCTTCCATGCGGGCATGCGATCGCGGAGGTGGCCCTGGATCCGCTCGGCCATCTCCTGGAAGAACGTCGAGGTCGTCCGGCCGCAGCCCGGGCACGCCGAGACCTGCGGCAGGAACGACCGCAGCCCCATCGACTGGAGGACCTGCTGGGCGACCCGGACCTCCTCCTCGCGCTCGCCGCCGGGCGCGGGTGTCAGCGAGACCCGGATCGTGTCCCCGATCCCCTCCTCCAGCAGGATCGACAGGCCCGCGGTCGAGGCGACGATGCCCTTCATCCCGAGCCCGGCCTCCGTCAGGCCGAGGTGGAGCGGGTAGTCGCAGCGCGCCGCGAGGATCCGGTAGACGTCGACGAGATCGCGGACGTTCGAAACCTTCGCCGAGATGATGATCCGGTCGTGGCCGAGCCCGGTCGATTCGGCCAGCTCGGCGGACCGAAGCGCGCTCTCGATCATCGCCTCGATCATCACGTCGCGGGACTCGCGAGGCTCGGCAAGGGTCGCGTTCGCGTCCATGAGGCTCGTCAGCAGTGCCTGGTCGAGGGAGCCCCAGTTCACGCCGATCCGGACGGGCTTGTCGTTCTCAATGGCGACCCTGACGATCGTCGCGAAGTTCTCGTCGTGGCGTTTTGCGCCGACGTTGCCGGGATTGATCCGGTACTTCGAGAGGAGGCGCGCGGTCTCCGGGAACTCCACGAGCAGCTGATGGCCGTTGTAGTGGAAGTCGCCGATGACCGGCACCCCGACGCCGAGGTCGCGGAGCTTGCGGATCATGTCCGGCACGGCGGCCGCCGCGGCATCGGTGTTCACGGTGACGCGCACGAGCTCGCTGCCCGCGTGCGCGAGTCGCGCGACCTGGATCGCGGTCGCGTCGGCGTCGGCCGTGTCCGTGTTCGTCATCGACTGGACGACGATCGGGTGGCCGCTGCCGACCATGACGCCGCCGACATCGACGCTGACCGTCGAGCGGCGCGGGATCACTCGACGAGGCCCAGCGAGCGCAGGACGTCGAAGCCGGTCACCCAGATGAGGAAGCCGAAGAGGAACGCGAAGCCGACGACGTACGTGAGCCGCTCGACGCGCATGCTCAGGCGGGCACCGAACAGCGACTTGAGCACCAGCACGAGCATCCGACCGCCGTCGAGCGGCGGCAGCGGCAGGATGTTGATGACCGCGAGGTTGGCCGAGAGGACGCCGGCGAGGAAGAGCGTCACGATCGGCCCGAGCTGCCAGAACACGTCGCCGATCTGGATCGCGATGCCGACCGGGCCGGAGGCGGGCGGCGGCTCCGTGGGCCGGCTGATGATCGCGGTCGCGAGCTCCCCGAGCCCATCGACGATGAGGCGCGTCGCGCCGAACGTGCGATCGACGCCGAGCTGGATCGCGGCATCGAGCGGGTGGGACAGCCGAACGTCGGTGGTGCGGCCCGTGAGCTGGCTGATGCCGAGCGCGCCGCGGTCCTTCGTGACCTCGGCCCGGGGCCGCAGCGTCGCCGTGAGCTGGTCGACGGTGCCATCAGGGCGGCGGATGCCGATCACGACCGTCTGCCCAGCCTTGGCTCGCAGCTCGTCCAGCAAGGAGGTCGGGCCGAAGGCGCTGAAATAGCGGCCGTTGACGCTCTCGATGACGTCGCCGGCAACGAGCCCGGCGGTCGCCGCGGGCGAGTCCGGCTCCACGAACCCGGCCCGGACGCCGATCGTCGGGTCGCCGCTGACCGCGATCCCGGCGAAGATCACGAACGCCAGCGCGAGGTTCATCGTGACGCCGGCGACGAGGATGATGAGCCGCGTCGGCAGCGACTTGGCGCTGAAGGAGCGTGGATCCGCGGCGTCCCCGCCATCCTCGCCCTCGAGCTTGACGAAGCCGCCGATCGGCAGGTAGTTGAGCGTGTAGATCGTCTCGCCCTGGTCGCGCAGGACGCGGGCTCGCGGCGGGAATCCGATGCCGAACTCGAGGACGCGCACGCCGGCGAGTCGCGCGACGATGAAGTGGCCGAGCTCGTGGACGATGACGAGCACGCCAAGGATGAAGATGAAGAGCAGCAGCGTGATGATGCCTTGCACGAGGTCCATCAGACGCTGCCCGTCGCAAACGCGTTCCGGACCTCGGCGTCGAGCGCCTCGAGGGCGGCGATGTCGGGCGCCTGGTCAGGGCCCTGTCCGAAGCGGCTCACCGCCGATTCGAGCAGGCGCGCGATCCCGGGGAAATCGAGGCTCCCATCGAGAAACCGTGCGACCGCGACCTCGTCCGCGGCGATCAGCGCCGCCGTGGCACGGGAGCCGATCCGGCCGGCCTCGCGGGCGATCCGAAGCGCCGGGAAGCGGCCTTCGTCGGGCGCTTCGAACGTCAGCTGGGCGGCCGCGACGAGGTCGGCAGGGGCGGCCTGGGACGGCTGACGGTCGGGGTAGGTCAGGGCGTACTGGATCGGAAGTCGCATATCGGGCGTGCCGAGCTGGGCCTTCAGGGAGCCGTCGACGAACTGGACGGCGGAGTGGACGATGGACTGTGGGTGGATCACGACATCGATGGCGTCGTAGTCAACATCGTAGAGCCAGTGTGCCTCGATGACCTCCAGGCCCTTGTTCGCCAGGGTGGCGCTGTCGATCGTGATCTTGGCGCCCATCCGCCATGTCGGATGGCGCAGCGCCTGTTCCGGCGTCACCCTCGCGAGCGCATCGGCCGGCAGATCCCGGAACGGGCCGCCCGACGCCGTCAGGATCAGTCGTGCCACGGACTGAAGCGACTCGCCCACCAGGCACTGCCAGATCGCCGAGTGCTCTGAATCGATCGGGCGAAGCCAACCGAGTGGCGTCGCGAGCGGGGCGTTGGAGTCAGCCCCGTCCCGCGGCGCCGCGACCCGTCGAGCGAGCGGCATCACGAGGTGGCCGCCGGCGACAAGCGTCTCCTTGTTCGCGGTGGCGACGATCTTGCCTGTCTCGAGCGCCGCGATCACCGGTCGAAGGCTGACGACGCCGCCGGTCCCGATGACGACGAGGTCCACGTCCGGACGGCGGCTCAGCTCGAGAAGGCCCTCGGGGCCATCGAATCGGTCGGTCCCGCTCGGGACCTCGAGTTTCTTGCTCGAGCTGGGCTCCGAGATCGAAACGGCCGCGGGTCGGAGTCGGCGGAGCTGCTCCTGGAGGACGTCGCTCGGCGTCCGCGCCGCGAGGGCGACGACGCGAAACCTGTCGGGCATGCTCTCGATCACGTCGACGGTTTGACGCCCGATCGAGCCGGTGGAGCCGAGGATCGCGACACGCACGGATGCGGTCATCTCAGTGGGGCAATGCCAGGACGAAGAGCGTCATCACCGGCGCCGCGAACAGGAACGAGTCGATCCGATCGAGCATTCCGCCGTGGCCCGGGATCAGCCGCCCCGAGTCCTTGGCGCCGGCGGCTCGCTTGAGCATCGACTCCGCGAGGTCGCCGGCCTGCGCCGCGACGGCGATCAGCGGGCCGAGCAGGAGGCCGCCGGCGAACGGCTGGCCGAGCGCCGTAAGGAGGAGCGTCGCGACGATCGTGACCGCGGCAAGGCCGCCGGCGACGCCCTCGAGGGTCTTGCGGGGCGAGATGTGGGTCATGAACGGTCGCCGGCCATAGCGCCGGCCGACGAGATAGGCGCCCGTATCGAACGCCCAGACAGACAGGATCAGCGCGAGGATCCAGGCCCGCTCCGCACCCAACCCACCGAGGATCGCATCGCGTGGCACATCCGGTGCCGCCGCCCCGAGGCGCGGCACGAACCCGAGGAGGCCGACGTACAAGGCTCCGAACACGGTCGTCGACCACGACGCGAGGCCTTCGGCAGGGTTCGTCCGGGCCAGCGCACCGACGCCGACGAGCACGACCGCCAGCGCGGCGAGGACGAGCCCGGCCCCGCCAAGCGCCGGGGCGAGGCTGTCACCGACGGCGACGACGAGCGCGATCGCGATGCCGAGCAACGGGAAGGACGACATCCCGGCCGAGGCGAGGAGCCGGAACGCCTCGCTCGCGGCGAGCAGGACGATGAGCGCGACGAGCGCGACGATCCACGGCCCACCGAGCCACAGGACGATGAACAGCGGCGGGATCAGCAGGGCGGCGCTGGCCGCCCGGTCCCGAAGCATCAGTGCTGGATCAGCGACCGAAGCGTCGAGTTCGACGGGCGTACTCCACGAGCGCGGCATCGAACGCCTCAGGCCCGAAGTCCGGCCACAGGATCTCGGTCGTGTACAGCTCGGCGTAGGCCGCCTGCCAGACGAGGAAGTTCGACAGGCGCTGCTCGCCGCCGGTGCGGATGACGAGATCGGGGTCCGGGACGCCGGCTGTGTAGAGCGCGGCCGAGATCGCGGCCTCGTCGATCGCCTCCGGAGCAACGCCCGACGCCGCCAGGCGCCGGAACGCGTCCACGATCTCGGTCCGGCCGGCGTAGTTGAACGCGATGTTCAGGAGGAGCCGCGTCCCGCCCGCCGTCTCAGCCAGGGCCGCCTCGATCGACTGGCGCGTCTCCGGCGGCAGCTCATCGAGCCGGCCCAGGAGCCGGACCCGAACGCCGTTCGCGCGGAGCTCGGCGGTCTCGCTGCGGATCGCCGCTTCGAGGAGGCTGAACAGCCCGCGCACCTCGGCGTCGGAGCGGGCCCAGTTCTCGCGGCTGAAGGCATACAGCGTCAGCACCGGCAGGGCCCGCCGCACGGCGTGGCGCAGGACCTCGCGGATCGCCTCGACGCCGGCAGCGTGACCCTCCAGCTCGGGCAGGTCGCGGCCACGGGCCCAACGCCGATTGCCGTCCATGATGATCGCGATGTGGCGCGGCATCTCCGCCGCGGGAACGAGCGGCTCCGCGTCCTGCGGCGGGTTCGGCGCTTCTGCCGGCGGCTCGTGTGCGGTCGGCGGCGCGTCCGTTGGCCTGGCCAGGGGTGCGCGCGTCACTAGACTTCGAGGACCTCGCCTTCCTTGGCGGCGCCGGCGCGGTCCACTTCGGCGACATGCCGATCGGTGGCGCGCTGGAGCGACTCGAGGACGCGGTGCGTCTCGTCGGTGCCGAGCTCGCCGTCGCGCTCGAGCTTCTTGATCTGGTCCGCCGCCTCGCGCCGGATGTTGCGGATCTCGATCCGAGCCTCTTCCATGCGCCTGTGGACGACCCGGACGAGCTCCTTGCGACGCTCCTCGGTGAGCGGCGGAAACGACAGCCGCACGACGGCGCCGTCGACGTTCGGGGTGACGCCGATGTCGCTCTTGATGATCGCCTTCTCGATCGCCGAGAGGACGCTGCGGTCCCACGGCTGGATGACGATCTGGTGCGGCTCCGGCACGCTGATGCCGGCAAGCTGGTTGAGCGCCGTCTGGGTGCCGTAGTAGTCGACGTGCACGCGCTCGACGAGCGCCGTCGACGCGCGGCCCGTGCGGATGCCCTGGAAGTCGCGGGCCATGACTTCGACGGCGCGGGCCATCTTGTGGTCCGCGCTCGCGACGACTTCCGCGCTCATGCCGGCACCGGCGCTGCCGAGGACGACGAGATGAGCGTGCCGACCGGCTCCCCGGCGGCGACGCGGGCGATGTTGTCCGGCTTGTTGAGATCGAACACGACGATCGGCAGATCGTTCTCCATGCACAGCGAGATCGCCGCGCCGTCCATGACCTTGAGCTGATCCCGGAGCAGGTCCGCGTAGCCGAGCTCGCGGAATCGCCGGGCGTTGGGCTCCTTGAGCGGATCCGCGTCGTAGACGCCGTCGACCTTCGTCGCCTTCATGAGGACGGACGCGCCGATCTCGACGGCGCGAAGCGCGGCCGCGGTGTCGGTCGTGAAGTACGGATTGCCGGTGCCGGCGACGAAGATCACGACCCGGCCCTTCTCCATGTGGCGCACGGCGCGGCGGCGGATATACGGCTCGCAGATCTCGTTCATCGCGATCGCGCTCATCACGCGCGTCGGCACGCCGGCGCGCTCGACCGAGTCCTGTAGCGCCAGGCCGTTCATGACGGTCGCGAGCATGCCGATGTAGTCACCGGTCGCGCGGTCCATGCCCGTCGCCGACGCCGCGAGCCCGCGGAAGATGTTGCCGCCGCCGACGACGATGCCGACCTCGACGCCGCGCGCGTGGACGCGCCGAACCTGGTCCGCGATGAACGCGCAGAAGGCCGGATCCACACCGTATGAGCGCTCACCCAGGAGCGCCTCGCCCGAGAGCTTGAGCAGGATCCGCTTGTAGCGCAGGTCCGCCGCGGTTGGCGGGCCGTCGCTCACAGGTCTTCCCCGAGCGCGTAGCGGGTGAAGCGCCGGACGACGATGTTCTCGCCGATCGTCGCGATCCGATCGGTCACGAGCTCGCGCACGCTGCGCTCCTCGTCACGAAACGGCTGCTCGAGGAGGCAGACCTCGCGGTACCACTTCTTCAGCTGGCCCTCGAGGATCTTCTCCTGGATCTCGGCCGGCTTGCTGCTCACGGACGAGTCCTCGCGAAGCTCGGCCTTCTTGGCCTCGATGGCCGCCGCCGGGATGTCACTCACGTCGACGTACAGCG
>DASRJS010000072.1:0-17695 GCA_035649355.1 Candidatus Polarisedimenticolia bacterium | reverse complement strand
TCGGTGAAGCCATCGTGGCCGACGCTGCGGATCAGCGGCTGGTCGCCAGACGCATCCTGGGGGCCCAGCACGACCCGTCCGGCCTCGCCGACGTACTTGTCGATGCGAACGGCCGTGAAGATCGTCGACGCGTAGGAGCCGTCGGGCGCGAACGTGTCGAGGAAGCGCTTGCTGCCGCGATCCGCGACGGAGACCTGGGTGTCGGGGTTGTAGAACCGGCCCGTGTACTCGATGCGTTCGAGGTCGCCGGTCGCGTTGCCGGCGCTGTCGATGTAGACCGTGAGATCGTGGCTGATGTCGAACTCGCCCCATGCCGTGAAGCCCGGGCAGTCGATGGCCGGGAAATCGAAATGGCCGCCCCAGCTGTAGCGTTCGGGCGTGGCGGCAAACGCTGAGGCCGCGCTGGCCGTGGTCAGCACGAGTGCCGCGCCGGCCGCCAGAACGCTGATGCGCCGATGTCCGTTCATGTCTGCTCCTTTGTTGCCCTGGTTGATGGGTTCGACTATCGACGGCCATGAACCGGGAAACGAGGGTGCGGACCCGGACTCGTACCGCGGGTTTTCCCTGTGGTCATCGGAGGTCGGCTCTGCCAGCATCGGAGGGATGAACGCTGGCCCGGTGCTCGCGCGGCCCGACGGGGTCCAGACTGTCCTCGTGGTTGACGATCACGAGGGCTTTCGGACGCGCACGCGCCGGCTCCTCGAGCAGCACCGGTACCGCGTTGTCGAGGCCGGCGACGGCGCGCAGGCGCTCGCTCGGGCGGCATCGGAGCAGCCGGACCTGGTGCTCCTCGACGTCAACCTGCCCGACACGGACGGCTTCGCGGTCGCGATCGGGCTGCGCCGCGCCGGGACGACCGGCGCCATCCTCCTCGTCTCGACGCACTCGGCGATCGACTACGCGGACCGCGTTCGGGACTCCGCGGCGGACGGGTTCATCGACAAGGCCGACCTGTCGGCCGCAACGATCGCGGCTGCGCTGGCCCTGCACCCGTGAGCTGGCGCCGCGGGCTGCTCATCGCCGCCCCGGTGGTGGCGTTCGCGCTCTTGTGGATCTGGATCCCGGACTCGCCGTTCCAGTCCGACCCCATCGCCGCGATCACCGACGCCGTGACCGGCTGGATCCTGGTCGCCGCCGGGCTCGTGACGTGGAGCCGCCGGCCCGGCAGCCGCACGGGGCTGTGGCTGGTCGTGGCCGGGTACCTCTGGTACGTCGGCGACCTGTATTTCGTGCTGCCGAACGCATCGATCGTGCCGCTGCTGTCGTTCGGCCTGCGCGGCCTCTACGACGTCCTCCTTGCGGCGGCGCTGCTGTCCTTCCCGGGCGGGCGTCTGCAGAGCCGGGTGCAGCGAGTGGCCGTCGGCGCGGTCGCGGTCGCCTATGGCGCCCGGGCGATCGTCTTCCTGGAAACGGCATTCCCGGGCTTCAACTATCCGGACAATGGGACGCCTAACCCGTTCCTGCTGCTGAGTGACCGCGCCCTCGCCGAGAACCTCGACATCGACCTCAGCCTGGTGAAGGGCAGCCTGGTCCTGATCGTCGGCTGCCTGGCAGTCGCGCGGCTGCTGCGCGAGTCAGCGGCGACGCGTCGCGTGCTGCTGCCCGTGGTTGTCGGCGGCGCGGCGTGGGCGACCATGACGTTACTCGTCGTCCTTGGCCAGGCACTCGCGGTCAATTTCCACGTCCAGCTCCTGCCCTGGGCAAACGAGGCATGGTGGCCAATCCCCGAATACCTGATCCGGGGCAGCGCGGCGCCTCTTGGGTTCCTCGTCGGTGCCCTCCTGCTTCGAACGGCCCGATCCGCGGTCGTCGAGCTGGTGACCGGCTTCGAGCACAGCCCGCTGCGTGCGCAGCTGGAGCCCGCCCTCCGTCGGGCCCTCGGCGACCCCGGTCTGCGCGTCGCCTATCCGGCGCCGGACAGCGGGTGGACAGACAGCTCAGGCACGCCGCTCGACCTGCCATCGGCGTCATCGCCTGTCGCGTCGACGCCGGTCGTCTCCAACGGCGTGACCCGCGCCGTGATCCTCCACGACCCGGCGCTGCTGGAGGATCCCGGCCTGGTGAGCGCCATCGCCGCCTCGGTCCGCCTCGCGATGGACAACGAGCAGCTCGCGGTCGCGCTCGAAGCGCAGCTCGAGGAGACGCGCGCGTCGCGGCGTCGGATCGTCGACGCCGCGGACGCCGAGCGCCAGCGGATCGAGCGCGACCTGCACGACGGAGCCCAGCAGCGCTTGGTGTCGCTGGCCATCTCGCTCCGGATGCTGGGCGACAGCCTCGGCGATGACGCGAGCAAGGTCGTCCGGGACGAGCTGGCAGCGGCCGGGGTTGAGCTCCGTGGGGCGATCGACGAGCTCCGCGAGCTCGCCCATGGCCTCGATCCGGCGATTCTTCGTGAATCCGGCCTCGGGCCCGCGGTTCGCGCGCTCGCCGAACGGTGCCCCACCCCGACGAAGCTCCAGCTGGAGCTCGACGGGCGATTGCCGCGAGTCATCGAGGCGACGGCCTATTTCGTCGTCGCGGAAGCCCTCGCCAACGTCACGAAGCACGCCCAGGCGAGCCAGGTGGCAGTGAGGGTTCGGGCCGGCTCGGGACAGCTCCTGGTCGAGGTCGAGGACGACGGGCGTGGCGGCGCCGAAGCGGGGCGCGGTACCGGCCTGCGCGGGCTCGCCGATCGCGTTGCAGCTGCCGGCGGGACGTTCCAGGTCGGGACCACCGCCGGTGGCGGCACTCGCGTCGCCGCCGAGCTCCCAACCGCCCCGTGATCACGCAAGCGTCTGGGTCCCCGGGCGAGGCTCAGGTCCTGCGCATCGTCGTCGCCGACGACTCGCTGCTCCTCCGCGAGGGCATCGTCCGGATCCTGGAGCGCGCCGGGCAGGAGGTGGTTGGCGTCGCGGGCAACGCCGAGGAGCTTCTCGCGGTCGTCGAGGCCACCGGGCCGGACGTGGCGATCGTCGACATCCGGATGCCGCCGACGCACACCGACGAGGGCCTGACGGTCGTCCGGACGATCCGGGCCCGGTATGGCACAGCGATCGGGCTGCTCGTGCTGTCGCAGTACCTCGAACCGGCGTTCGCCCAGGAGCTCGTCACCGACGTCGGCCCGGGCTCCGGCTATCTGCTGAAGGAGCGCGTGGCCGATGGAGGGCTGTTCGCCGACGCCGTGCGGCGCGTAGCGTCGGGTCAGGTGGTCATCGACCCGGACATCGTGGCGCGCCTGCTCCGACCGGCCGTTCGCGATGAGCTCGCCGACCTGACCGAGCGCGAGCGGGACGTGATCGCCCTGCTCGCGGAAGGCCGCACGAATTCGGCCATTGGAGACAGCCTCGGAGTTGCGACGAAGACGGTCGAGACGCACGTGAACGCCATCTTCTCCAAGCTTGCCCTCGAGCCCGCCGAAGACGACAACCGTCGGGTGCTCGCCGTGCTCGCGTACCTGCGCGCGCGACCGGGCTGACGGCGCCGATCCCGCGCCGACGACGGGCGGGCCGGGCTCAACGACGAGCGATCCCGGCCGGTCCGCGCAACAATCCTCGGCGATGAACGAACGACGGACGCTCCTTCGACAAACGGCCGAGCTTGCGGCGGACTACCTCGAGGGCCTGCCCGGCCGCCACGTTGGGGCGACGGCGACGCGCGCGGAGCTGCTCGCGGCGATGGGCGGGCCGCTTCCCGAAGGTGGCGAGGCCGCCGGAGAGATCGTCGACCACCTCGCCCGTGCTGCTGATCCGGGGATCGTGGCGAGTGCCGGCCCGCGGTACTTCGGCTTCGTGATCGGTGGATCTCTGCCCTCTGCCCTGGCGGCGGACTGGCTCACCTCGGCCTGGGACCAGAACGGTTTCGTGTTCGCCATGTCGCCGGCCGCAATGGTCGCCGAGGAGATCGCGGCATCCTGGCTGCTCGAGCTCTTGGGACTCCCTGAAGGTTGCTCGGTCGGCTTCACGACCGGCGTGACGATGGCTTCGTTCACCGGCCTCGCCGCGGGCCGCCACGCGATCCTCGAGCGGATCGGTTACGACGTCGAGGAGCAGGGCCTCACGGGCGCGCCCGAGATCGCGGTCGTAACCGGCGCCGAGGCCCACGCAACCTTGTTCGCGTCGCTCCAGATGCTCGGCTTCGGTAAGGCTCGGGTCCACCGTGTGGAGGCCGACGCGCAGGGCCGCACGAAGCCGGCCGCCCTGGCCACGACCCTCAGAGAGCTTCGCGACCGACCGGCGCTCGTCGTCGCGCAGTCCGGCAACGTCAACACGGGCTCGTTCGACCCGCTCGCCGAGATCGTTGCCGCGACTCGCGAGCACCCGATCGCCTGGCTCCACGTCGATGCCGCGTTCGGGATCTGGGCCGCCGTCGCACCGTCGCTGCGGCACCTCGTCGCCGGTATCGACGGCGCCGATTCGTGGTCCACCGACGCCCACAAGTGGCTCAACGTCCCGTACGACTCCGGGATCGCGATCGTCCGCGATCCCGCCGCGCATCGAGCCGCGGTGCACCACGGAGCCGCGTACTACGTCGCGGGCAGTTCGGGCGACCGCGACGGCGGCAACTGGGTGCCCGACTCGTCGCGGCGCGCCCGGGGGTTTGCGATCTACGCCGCCATTCGCGAGCTCGGCCGTTCCGGGCTCGTCGACCTGATCGAACGGTCGTGCGCGCTCGCGCGCCGAATGGCCGGCGCGCTGCGGACCGCCCCCGACACCGAGATCCTCAACGACGTCGTCCTGAACCAGGTCCTCGTTCGGTTCAGCGTCCCCGGCGGCTCGCCCGAAGACGCGGATGCGTTCACTCGCGAGGTCATCGCCGAGGTCCAGGCCGACGGAGCGTGCTGGCTCGGGGGCACCGTCTGGCACGGCCTGCCCGCGATGCGGATCTCGGTCTCGAACTGGAGCACGACCGAGGCCGACATCGACGTCTCGGCAGCCGCGATCCGGCGCTGCCGCGATGTCGTGGCCGCACGCCGGGACACGTCGACCCGGTCGCCCTGATCTCGACATACTGCCGTTCGTGATGCGAAACGACCACGACGGAGCCCTGTGCATGACGCGCCCGGAATGAGCGTCGGGACCGCGTTCCATCCGCGGACGGCCGCGGCGAATGTCAAGCAGCAGTGGCGCGAGTGGTCGGGCTATTTCGCGTCGTCCGTATACGCCGACGCGCACGACATCGAATACAACGCGATCCGCGAAGCGGCGGCGCTCATCGACGTCTCGCCGCTCTACAAGTACCGCGTCACCGGCGCCGACGCGACCCCACTCGTCGACCGGGTCATCACCCGCGACGCGACGAAGATCGCCGTCGGGCAGGTCGTCTACACGCCGTGGTGCGACGACCACGGCAAGGTCATCGACGACGGGACGGTCCACCGCCTTGCCGAGCAGGACTACCGCTGGACGGCCGCGGATCCGCAGTTCCGGTGGCTGTCGCTCAATGCTCGCGGCCTAAAGGTCGCGATCGACGACGAGAGCGAAGCCGTCGCCTCCGTTGCGCTCCAGGGCCCGCTCTCGCGCGCCGTGCTGGAAGCCGCAACCGGCAAGCCGTTTGGCGACCTGCGCTACTTCCGTCGGACGGCATCGAAGGTCCGATCGGGCCGCGCATCGATCCCCGTCGACGTCTCCCGAACCGGCTACACGGGCGACCTGGGCTATGAGCTCTGGGTCGCCGCCGAACGAGCACCGGAGCTCTGGGACGCGCTGATGGCCGCCGGCAAGGCGTACGGGATTCGCCCGGCGGGCATGCTCGCGCTCGATGTCGTGCGGCTGGAGGCGGGGCTGATCCTCCTCGAGGTCGACTACACGTCCTCGCGCCACGCGCTCAACCCGGAGCAGAACTACTCGCCGTTCGAGATCGGCCTCGGGCGCCTCGTGAGCTTCGATAAGGCCAACTACGTCGGGAAGCTCGCGCTCGAACGGGAGCGGAAGCGGGGCGGTCCGCCGCGCCGGCTGGTGGGTCTCGGGATCGAGTGGGCCGGCATCGAGTCGACGTTCTCATCGCACGATCTGCCGCCCGCGATCTCAGCGTCGGTCGACCGAACGCCGAGCCCGGTGTTCTCGCCCCGCGGCGGCCAGATCGGCAAGCTCACCAGCCAGGGTTGGAGCCCCATCCTCAAGGAAGCGATCGGCCTCGCTTCCGTTCCCGCCGCCTACGAGCGGCCCGGTACCCGCGTCGAGATCGAATGGACGGTCGAAGGCAAGCGCCACCGCATCCCGGCCGTGGTCACCGCACTCCCGTTCCTCGACCTGGAGCGCAAGCGCGCGTAGAGACGGCGGCTCTCAGGCGCCGATCGAGGCGAAGAGGCGGAACACCGGTACCGCATCGGCAAAGGCTGAGGCGATCGTGGTGGGCAGCTTCGCCGACTGGACCTCCTTGTCGTCGAGCCGGAGCCCGAACGTCACGTCCTTGAGCTTGAGGAGCGTGCCTTCGGGGTGGTCCTTGTCGAAGCCGGGCGGGACGCGCTTGAGCGAATCGCCGTGGACGTCCTTGAAACGCTTGACGAACGCCGGGTCATCGATCGCAGCGTGGATCGTCTTCGGGGACGTGTCCACCGTCTGCCGCCACGCCGCGAGCCAGGACGGCTCCGGATGCCACATCCCGCCGCCGAGGTAGACCTCGCCGGGCTGGAGGTGGAAGTAGCCGCCGCCCCAGCGATGGCCCTCGCCGTCGCCGCGCCACGGGAAGTCGGCCGCCACGTGGGTCTTGTACGGCGACTTGTCCTTGGAGAAGCGGGTGTCGCGGTAGATCCGAAACGGCGACCGCTTCGGGTCCGCCTGGAGCGGAACGCCGCGCTTCGCGAACTCCGCGTCGACGTCTACGCACAGCGCCTCGAGCGGCTCCTTCAGCAGCCGCTCGTAGTCGGCCTTGCGAGGCTGGAACCACGCCCGTTCGTTGTTCGCGGCGAGGTCGACGAGGAACTGGATCGCGTCGGGCGTGAAGCCCGTGAAGGCGGCCATTCGAACCCTCCGGGGACCGGTTGTCTGATCGGACCCGGAGGGTACTCCCGGCCGCTCACCCGGGAGTTGCGCTGGCCGGTCAGCGGCCGGCGAGGCGCTCCACGAGCGGGTCGAACGGTCCCATCTCGCCGACCATGATCGAGCTGATCCCGAGCTCGTCCCGGAGCCGTCGGAACTTCGCTTCGAAGCCGTCGAGCGAATTGATGAAGATCTGCGGCGACTCCAGAAGCTCCTCGGCGGAGACGTCGGTCGCCGTCCGGCCGGCTAGCGCAGCGGCCAGCTCGCGCGCCTCCGCGAGCGCGTTGTCCGTCACCGAGACGTTCGTCGTCGACGGATAGATGTTGAACTCGAGGTCGTCGAAGCGGTCGCCCGCCGCCTCGCGGACCCAGGCGATCTTCTCGATCGTCGCCGCCAGGGTCAGTGAGTTCGGATCCGAGCGCTGGCCGGACAGGATCCGCGGCGCCAGCCCCACGATCTGCGCCTCGCGCGCGGCCAGCTCCAGGGTCTTCCGACCGCCGCCGCCGATCAGGAACGGCGGATGCGGCTGCTGGATCGGCTTCGGCTGGCCGTCGAGCTCGGTGATCGTGTAGTGCTCCCCTGCGAACGAGAATGGGGACGGTCCGAAGGCGCCCTTGAGCACGGCCACGGCTTCGATGAGACGCGCCTGACGCACGGGCGTCGGATCGAACTGGAGGCCGATCGCGTCGTATTCGGGCTTGTTCCAGCCGGCGCCGATGGCGACGTCGAGCCGCCCGCCCGAGAGGACGTCGAGCGTCGCCAGGTCCTGGGCCAGGACGGCCGGATGGCGCAGGTCGTTGTTGTGGACGAACGACGCGATCCGCAGCCGCTCCGTCGCCGCGGCCATCCAGGCGAGGCCGGGGATCGGCGCAATCTGCGGGATCAGGTGGTCGGGAATGACGAGCGCGTGGTAGCCGATCGCCTCGGCTCGACGGGCCTGCTCGGCGAGCTCCGGCCCGGTCGAGATCGCGCGCGCTTCGGCGAGGAATCGGAAGGGCTTCGGATCTGACATCTACGAGAGCGTACGGGTCGCGAAGGACTCGAGGCCAGCCAGCGCTTCCGACAGGTTCGTCCTGCCGAAGCCGATCCGGAAGTGGCCGTCGGCCATCCCGAAGATCGAACCGGGCGCGATGAGAACGCCTTCGACTTCGACGAGCTCGGCCGCGAATCGGTCGATCGTCATGCGCTTGTCGTGGAACCGCGGAAACGCGATGGAGCCGCCACGGGGCCGGACCCACGAGAACGTCTCCGGCCAGCGCTCGAAGAAGGCGTCGAGGAGCGGCAGGTTGCCCAGGACGATCTCGCGCGAGCGCTCGACCACGCGGTCGCGCGCCCGAAGGGCGATCAGCGCCAGCACCTCGGACGGCGCAGAGGAGCAGATCGTCGTGTAGTCCTTGATCGCCGCGCAGCGTGCCAGCAGGTCGCGGTCGCGCGTCGCGAGCCAGCCGATCCGCAGGCCGGGCATCGCGAACGACTTCGACATCACGCCGAGCGAGATCCCGCGGTCGAAGGCATCGGCGCCGGCCGGGAGGCGGTCGCTCTCGTCGAACTCGAGGTACCGATAGACCTCGTCCGCGAGCAGGTGAACGCCGGCCTCGGCGCACAGATCGGTGAGCGCTCGCCATTCGGCGGCCGTCGGGAGCATGCCCGTCGGGTTGTGTGGCGCGTTGACGATCACGAGCTTCGTGTTCTTGTGCATCGAATGCCGGATTCGCTCGACGTCGAGCGCCCAGCCGTCGGCCTCGCGCAGCGCATGGAGGCTCACCGACGCGCCCGCCGCTCGCGCAACCTCGTACAGCGACTGGTAGCCCGGCCAGCCGACGATCGCGTGTTCGCCGGCGCCGGGCAGCACGTTCGCCAGGCAGTAGATCGCCTCCTCGGCGCCCGCGAAGACCAGAACGTCGTCGGGTTCGATCGTCTCGTAGAGCGCGGCGATCTCGGCGCGCAGGAGCGGGTGCCCCGTTGACTCCGTGTAGCCGAGGCGAAGACCGTCCCACATGGCGCGAGCCTCGTCGTCGGCGAGAGCGAGGACGTCGGCCATCGCCCAGGCCTCGACGTCCGAGGCACAGAGCAGGTGCTTCGCCGCGAACTCCCAGCGGGCGAAGAAGCGTTCCAGGGCGAACTCGGCGATGCGCATCCGGAGATGATGCCCCGTAGACTCGCGAGACGTGACAACAACTCCGGGATCGATCGTCGTCGTTGGCTCCCCGACCGCGCTCGGCGGCCATTTCGCGGGCATGGACAAGGGACCGGCCGAGCTTCGGCGGCATGGCGTCCTTGACCGACTTGCGGGACGGCCCGGCCTGGCCGGCCGAACCATCCGCGATGCCGGCGACGTGCCGAACGACCCGGGCTGGGCGCCCGACCCTGACCCGCGCGCCAAGAACCGCGCGCTCATCTGTGCATTCCTGCCGCGGCTCGCCGGCTTCGTGGCCGACGCGGTGGACCCCACCGCCGGCGATCGGCTGCTCGTGCTCGGCGGTGACTGCACGTCGCACACCGGGACGATGGCCGGACTCCAGCGACGGCTCGGCGGCGCCCGCATTGCGATCGCCTGGTTCGACGCCCACGGCGACTTCAACACGCCCGACACCACGCCGTCGGGCAACGTCTGGGGCATGCCGTTCGCCCTGATCTGCGGTCGCGGCGAGGCGGACCTCGTGGCGGCGGCCGAAGGCCCGACGGCGCGCGAGGAGGACGCCGCGCTCCTCGGCGGCCAGGTCCTCGACGAGACCGAATCCCGGATGCTCGCCGCGAGCGCCGTCGCACAGTTCGGCGCCGGGATGCTGGCGGGCGACGCCGGGCTGGCCGCGCTCGAGGCCTGGGCGACGACCGTCGCGCGGCGCGTGGACGGCTTCTATATCGCTTTCGACCTGGACGCGCTCGACGACGGGCCCGGCGGGGCCGGCGGCTGGTCCGTCGCGATGCCGGAGCCCGATGGCATCTCGCTGCCGCGGGCGGTCGAAGCGGTCGGCGTGCTGGCGAAGGCGGCGGCAGGCACGCGCCTGGGCCTCCTCGGGTTCGGCCCGACCGCCGCGATGCCGCGCGAGGACCGCGCGTTCGAGCCCACGGTCGACGCCGTCGTGCAGCTCTCGGAGGCAGCCCTCAGCGCGCCTCGGTAACCAGCGTATAGAAGCTGATGGCCGAAACCGAGAGCTGAGTGAGCAGGGCCAGGGCGTACGGCGTCACCGAGCCGAAGACGAGGGCGTTGACGCCGAACAGGGCCGTCGCGGTCAGCCCGGCAACGATGAGCAGGAACGTCGCAGCCCCCGTCACGGCGTGGGCTCGGAGCAGCTGGCGCATCCGGACAAGGACCACGACGAGCAGGTACGCGAAGACCAACGCGCTCGCGACGACGAGCGCTCCTCGCTCGTCCCCAATCGCCGGAAACAGGGCGACCGGCAACAGGCTCTCGAACGTGACATTGAAGCTCGTCGAGACGATGCCCCGGAGCCGAATCCGGTGGCGATCCGTCCAGCTTGCGGCGTCTGGCGCGAGTCCGGGCGCGATCGCGGCGAACCCGGCGACGACGACCGCCACCGTCGCGATTCCGATCAACAGGACCTCACCGGGCACTCGATGACCCTCCAGTCGCCGCCGGCGTGCCGACATGGACGAACGTCGGGTCGACGCCGAACACCTCACGCACCCGCTCTGGCGCGAGGACAGTATCGGGCGCGCCGTCGGCAACGACACGGCCGCGGTCCAGGAGGACGAGCCTCGGGAAGAACGCAGCCGCGAGCGAGAGGTCGTGAAGGACGGCGAGGATCGTCGTGCCGTCGCGCTCGTTGAGGTCGACGAGGAGCTCCATGACTTCGACCTGGTGGCGGAGATCGAGGTGGACGGTCGGCTCGTCGAGGAGCAGGGCTGGCGCCGCCTGGGCAACGGCCAGGGCGACGAGCACGAGCTGCCGCTCGCCGAGCGAGAGCTCTCGGGCGTCGCGCCCCAGCAGGTGCCCGAGACCGACGCGTTCGATGGCCGCCGCGACTGCGGCGCGATCGGCCGGGCGGTGGCCCCGGAACGGATCCTCGTGCGGGAGCCGGCCGAGCCCAACGACCTCCTCGACGGTCGCCGCGAACGGCAGCGTCGTCTGCTGCGGCACGACGGCGATCCGTCGCGCAACGGCGATCCGGTCCAGGTGCCCAACCGCTGCGCCGCCAAGCCAGACGCGTCCCGCCGCGGGCTCGAGGATGCCTGCCGCCGCCCGGAGCAGCGTCGACTTGCCGGCGCCGTTCGGTCCGATGAGCGCGACCCGCTCCCCCGCCCGGATCTCGAGATCGACGTCCGCGAGCACAGGCCGGCCGCGATAGGCGACGGTCAGGCGTTCGAAGCGGATCACAGCTCGTAGCCCGCGCGCGCCCGCCGCAGCAGGACGAGGAAGAACGGCGCCCCGACGACCGCGGTCACGACGCCCACCGGGATCTCGCCGAGCAGTCGCGCGGCGAGGTCGGCGAGGACCATCAGGATCGCGCCGAACAGGGCGCTGAGCGGCAGCACGAGCCGCGCGTTCGGGCCAACGAGCAGGCGCACGACGTGGGGCACGACGAGCCCGACGAAGCCGATGAGCCCGGACACGGCCACGGCCGCCGCGGTGACCAGCGACCCGAGGCCGAGAAGGATCGCCCGCTCGCGTCGCACGTCCACCCCGAGATGTGCCGCGGTCTCCTCGCCGAGCAGGAGCCCGTTGAGCGCCCGCGCCCGGACGGCGATGAAGATCGACGCGCCGAGGATCAGCGGCGCCGCCGTGGCGAGTCGCAGCCACGACGCAGCATCGAAGCCGCCGAGCAGGTACGCGAAGATCTGCCGCAGGCCGGCGCCGGAGACGTACATCGCCATCGCCAGGCCGGCGGCCAGCAGTGAGCCCACGGCGTACCCGGTGAGGAGCAGGCTCGTCAGCGGCGACAGGCCGCTGACGCGCGACAGCCGGTAGACGACGAACACGGCACCGAGCGCGCCGAGGAAGGCGAGCCCGTGGAGGAGCCCGAACTCGAGCACGAGCGTTCGAACTGGCAGGATGACCGCGATCGCCGCCCCGAGCGCCGCGCCGGACGCCGTGCCCAGGACATACGGATCGGCGAGCGGGTTGCGGAGCAGGCCCTGGAACGTCACGCCGGCGACCGCCAGCCCGAGCCCGACGACCATCGCCGTCAGCACGCGGGGCAGCCGGAGGTCGACAACGATCGTCTCCGCGGCCGGCGTCCACGTCGTCGGCACCGGGAGGCCGAGGATGCGCTGGAGCAGGATCCCGAGCGTGTCCCCGGGCGCCACGGCCACGGATCCGGCCGCGACGCCGAGAACGAGCACGACGAGGAGCGCCACCGCGCCCGCGATCGCCAGCCCGATCGGTCGCCGACGTCGGTCGGCCAGGATCGG
Source organism: Candidatus Polarisedimenticolia bacterium (assembly GCA_035649355.1). Lineage (GTDB taxonomy): Bacteria > Chloroflexota > Limnocylindria > Limnocylindrales > CSP1-4 > UBA5189. Next base: position 5,366 of record DASRJS010000072.1, on the reverse strand, counting down.
AGCGGCGGTTCGAAGGACGGCAGCGCTCATCGTTCGGTTGGGTTCGGGCGGCTCAGCGCGCCGGCAGGACGACGTCCGGATGGATCGCCGTGATGAGCGCCCGGAGCCCGTCAACGAGCCGCGGTCCCGGACGGGTGATGACGACATCGTCGACCGGGAAGATGTCGCCGTTGACCACGGCCGTCATCCCGTCCCAGCCCGGTCGCGCGGCAACCAGCTCGGCCGTCGCGCCGGACGCCGTGTCGCCGAGCAGGATGATCTCGGGATCGGCGGCAACGAGCTTCTCGAGCGAGATCACGTAGGAGGCGTCCGTGGTGATCGGCTCCGAGCCCGCGAGCCGGAGCAGCTCGGCGGCAACGAAGTCGTCCGGTGTGGTGTAGATCGCGTTGAACGTGTCGATCTCGTAGAAGACGCGCGGCTTCGGAAGGTCCGTGGTCAGCGCGGCGAGCTCGTCGAGATCGGCGCGCATGTCCGCGGTGAGCGTCGCGGCCTCGTCCGCCGCCCAGGCGGCCTGACCGATGAGCTCGATGTCCGCGAGCGCGGTGTCGAGATCGCTGGCATAGACGACGACGACCGGGATGTCGAGCCCGCGCAGCTGCGTGACGACGTCCGGCTTCGTGAAGCCAAGGCCGCCGGCGATGACGAGATCCGCCTCGAGCGCAACGATCTTCTCGACGTCCGTACCATCGAACGTCGCCACGACCGGCAGATCGTCAGCCTCGGGTGGGTAGGGCGTGATGTCCTGGACCTTGGCGACAACTCGATCGCCAGCACCGATCGCGAAGAGGGTCTCCGTTGCCGCGGGCGTCAGCGAGACGATCTTCTGCGGCTCTTCGGCGATGACAACGGTCGTGCCCTCGTCATCGGTGAGCGTGACCGGTCCGGGCGTTGCCGCGACCGTTGCCGTGGGGCTGGCCGAGGGCGCCGGAGTCCCGGTGGGAACGTTCGCAAAGGTTCCACCGGATGTGCCGCAGGCAGCGATGAGGAAGATGACTGGCAGGAGCCAGGCGCGAAGGTTCGATGGGTGTCGCATGGGAGTCTCCGAATCCGAAGGTGCTTGGGCGTGCGCGGGCGCACGTGGACGGTCGGTCGGAGGGTCAGCCGCTGGCGGTCATCGGAGCCTGCCCTTTCTCTCGAAGGTCGGGCAACCTCCGCGGGATCGTCGACCGGACTCCCGTCGCCTGGGCGACGGTCACCGTAGCGGGACTGTGCCGGATTTCCACCGGCTTCGCGATCGAGCGGGTGTCAGTGAGTTGCCCGGTCGGAGCGTAGCACCGGGCGGGCGCTGGCCGCGCGGCCCAGAATGACGGACCAATGAAGCCGCTGGCCACGTTCGCGCTCGTGCTCGTGCTCGTCCTCGGCGGCTGCGGTGGATCGGTCTCGCCCAGCCCGCTGCCCTGCGCGACGGTCTCCCCAGTCGCGTCTGTCGGTGCGTTGCTCGAGCCGGGCGTTGCGCGGCTCGCGGGCGGCCACGGCTGCGTCGCGGACGGCGTCCGCGGCTCGTGGACGCTCGACGGTGCCCACTCTGAGAGCCCGTGGCCGCCGACGAGCGCCCTCGAACCGATGCTGCTGTCGACGGACGACCTGGTTCTCGTCGGCTGGGCCGACGGCACGCCGATCGGCGAGTGGACCGCACAGATCGGCGCCGCGAGCGACGCGTCCGGCGCGAGCGCCCAGGACGCCGGTAGCGGCGACGCCGGTGGCGCCGACTTCTTCACGTTCGGGCACGTGTCATCCGGCGAGTGGGTCCTCGCCGTGACCCTGCACCGCGCTGACGGGCGCGGCGAAGCGACGTACTACTGGGCGTTGAGGGTCAGTGGCCCCGTGGCGTCGTGATGACGCCGGGACGCGGAGGTCAGGCGGGCGCGACCGCGGGCGTGCCGAAGATCGAGACCTGCGACTCCTCGGGCAGCATCACGCCGAGGATCTTCTGCAGGGTCAGCAGGTGGACGCAGGCGCCCCAGCTGTCGAAGTAATGGCAGGTGCAATGCCACTGGCCGGCGTCGAGACTGACATGGTGGGTGTCGTTGTCGCCACGGAACGTGAGTGCGAGCCGTTCGATCGTGATTCGATCGAGCTCGCGCGCGTAGCGATTGGCCTTCTCGACCTTGCCGATCAGGGAGCTGTGCATCGCTGCCGGTCCTCCCGGCCCCTCGCGGGACCGACTTCGCGACGGCCGCCGTCCAATCCTGCACCTTCGACCGGGCGAGACGGTCGTCCGACCCAAGCCTACACCCCTCGTCCGGCTCCGGTCACCCCGACCTTTCGTCCCGGTCCAGCCTTAGGCGCGGCGACCCCGGGCGCGGGGCTGCTCCGGGCGCGGGACGTCGGGCGCAGGGCTGCTCCCGACGTTTTGGCGGATTGTCACCCCATGACTGTTATGCACCTCGGCGTCGCTCGCGAGCGTCTCCGGCCCAGCTCGTATTCGAAACTCTGCACGCGTCTGAATGGCATCGCCCGATTGAAGGCCCGATCCTGGTCCAGGTCTGCGTAACAACCACCAGGTGAATATCTGACAGAGCGCGGCGAGGGCGGCGCGGGCCGATGAGAATCTGACGGAGCGCGGCAAACGCGCCGGGGCGATGGCCGGGTTACGGCAAGCTCGTGCCCTCGCGGCCGTAGTCATCGGAGAGGCGAATGACGTCGTCGAGCTCCGGCGTCGAGACCTCGACGATCTCGCAGCGCTCGAGGGCCTCGAAGCGGTGGCGCCGCCCCGGCAGCACATGCGCGCCATCGCCCGGCCCGAGGGTTCGGCTGCGGTCGACGCCGGTTGCGTCCTCGAGGAGGAGCTCGAGGCGGCCTGACAGCAGGTGAATCCACTCGTCCTTGTGTTCGTGGTACTGGAGCGAGAGGCGCTTGCCGGTTTCGATGACGAGGATCTTGCCGACGTAGCGCTCGGTCTCGGCGAAGATCAGCTCGTGGCCCCACGGCTTCGGGACCCGTCGCGGGAACGGGGCCGGGGTCGTCACCCGCGAACGAGCCGCTCGCCGGCCGCGACCATCGCGTCGCGCTTGTCGGCAGACGTCGACTCCGTGTAGACGCGGACCAGCGGCTCCGTGCCGGAGGCGCGCACGAGGAGCCACGAACCGTCGGCGACGAACCACTTGTAGCCGTCGTTCGTCGTCAGCGTGACCGTCTCGGTGACGGCCTCGCCGTCGAGCTCGGTCGGCGGGGTGGAAGCGAGGTCGACGAGGAGTCGCCGCTTCACCGCGTCGTATTCGGCCCGTTCGAAGTGGATGTCGACGCGCTTGTAGAACGACGGCCCGGCCAGCTCGTGGAAGTTGGCGAGGATCTTCGAGACCGGCCAGACGCCGCGCTCTCGCTCGCGCAGGAACAGGTCGAGCAGCAAGAGGTCGGCGTAGATCCCGTCGCGCTCGGGGAGGTGCATCCCGAACCCGAAGCCGCCGCTCTCCTCGCCGCCCATCATCGCGCCGGTCTCGATCATCTTCGGGCCGATGTACTTGAACCCGACCGGCGTTTCGTGGACGGCGATCCCGAAATGCTCGCCGAGCCGGCGGGCCATCGAGGTGTTGTTCACCGAGATGACGACCGGGTCGCGCCAGCCGCGATGCTCGGCGAGGTAGTACATGAGCAGCCCGGTCACCTGGAGCTGGTGGATGAACGTGCCCTTCTCGTCCGCCGCACCGGCACGATCCGCGTCGCCGTCGAGGAGGAGGCCCATGTCGTAGCCGCCCGCGGCCAAGAGCCGCAGCGACTCGTCGATGTTCGGCCGGATCGGCTCCGGGTTGACGCCACCGAAATACGGATTGCGCTCCTGGTGGATCTCGTTGACCCGGATCTTCGCGCCGCCGAGGAGCCGGCTCAGCCAGCCCGCACCGGCGCCCCACATCGGCTCCACGAGGATCGATGCGTCGGCGGCCTTGAGGGCGTCGAGATCGACCGTCCGCCGGACGAAGCGCTCGTAGCCCTCGAACGGGTCGAACGTCTCGACCAGACCTTCCTTCTGCGCGTCCGCGAACGGCCGCCGCTCGATCGCCGTGCCGCCGTTCTCGGCGATCCGGGCTTCGATGACCCGGAGCATCTCCGGCCCCGCCGCGGACCCGGTCGGCGCCTTCACCTTGAAACCGTTGTCCGTCCACGGGTTGTGGCTCGCTGTGATGACGATGCCGGCGGCAGAGCCGCGCTGGACGACCTCGTAGGAGCTCATCTGGGTCGGTACGCCGCGGGCCGAGAATGCGACCGGGATGTCGCGCGCGAGCAGGACCTCCGCCGCTGCCGCGGCGAAGTGCTCAGAGGCGAACCGCCGGTCGTAGGCGATGACCACGCCTTTCGCGGTCTCCCCGCGGCCCTCGACGTACGCCGCCACGCCGTCCGCACAGCGGCGGACGTTCTCGAACGTGTACTCGTCCGCGACACGGGCTCGCCAGCCGTCCGTGCCGAAGACGATCGTGGTCGGCCGCGGCGTCTCGGCGATCGTCGTCATGACCTGGCCTCCCAGCGGCTCACGCGGTCGAGGAGCTCCTCCAGCCGTGGCCGGCCGGCGGTCGCGCCCCGGAGGATCGCGCTCGGCGAGGTGCCGAGGATAGCGCGCGGCCCGGCAGCGAGGCTCAACCGCCCATCCACGCGCTCGACGACGAGCTCGTCCTCCGCGGCCTCGGCCGCCTCGCCCGCCTGGACCACGCGGCCGGTCCCGCCAATACCCGTCGCGCCGAGGAGCGCCGACCAGCTGCCGAGGTCGTCCCAGCCGACGTCCATCGCGCCCATGACGACGCGGCCGTCGCGCGCCGCCGGCTCGAGCACGGCGTAGTCGATCGAGACGGGCTTCAGCTGGTCGTACGCGCCAGCGAGGCCGGCTTCGCTCGCGTGACTCGCGCCGATCAGCGTCATGAGGCCCGTGTAACGGTTGAGCGCGTCGCGGATCGCCCGCCGCTGCCAGCCGAAGATGCCGGCATTCCAGGCAACGCCCGGTTCGAGGAGGAGGCTCGCGGCACGCTCGGCGGTCGGCTTCTCTTCGAACGCCCGGAGCGGGTACGCGCGCAGCCCGCCGATGCTCGCCCCGAGGTCCGTCCGCGGGAGGAGATAGCCGTACTCGGTCGCCGCGCGGCTGACCTGGATCCCGAGCGTCACGAGCGGCTCCGTTGACCCGAACGCGCCTCTCGCGAGCCGTTCCGCGGCGGCCCGGAGGACGTCGCGATAGGTCGCCTCGTCCCCGATCAGGTGATCGGCCGGGACGACGAGCATGACCTCATCGTCCGGCCGCTCGATCGCAGCCGTCGCGAGGGCGACCGCCGCGGCCGTGTTCCGCCCGGCCGGCTCCCCGAGGATGCGGGTCTCGGGCAGCTGCTCGCGGACGAGCCGTGTGTAGCGCCGGTCCGTGACGATCGTCACGTCCGCCGCGGTGAGCG
>DASRJS010000071.1:0-5875 GCA_035649355.1 Candidatus Polarisedimenticolia bacterium | reverse complement strand
GCTCCGGGAGACACGATCAGTGGCCGTTCGATGAACGAGAAGCCGGGCTCCCCAACGCCGCCGCCCGACGAGGACGACGACCCGCTCGCCAGGATTCTCGGCGTCCCGCGATCCGACGTACAGGCTGCCGCGGCCGAGGGGGACGCGGAGGCCTGGGCCGCCGACATCGAAGCCAAGCGGCTCGAGGCCGAAGCCGGCGCGATCGAACCCGAGGTTCCGACCGCCGTCGATTCGAAGGGCCGTCCCGTCGGGATGTACATCGGCCGGCTGCGGGGCCCGGGCGCGGCCTCGAACTGGCGGCGGATCGCCAACCTCGCCGCGTTCGGGCTTGCGATCGTCGGGGCGATCCTGGGCGCGATCACGCTCTGGTATCACCTGTCGACCGACCCGCTCGCCGACATCCACGCCTACTACGACGCCGCCGCGAGGCTGAACGCCGGCCAGCCGCTCTACCCGCCGACCGCCGACCCGAACCTCAACACCTTCTACCGCTACCCGCCGCTGCTCGCGATCGTGCTTCGGCCGTTCGCCCTGCTGCCGTACGGACTGTTCGTGTGGCTGTGGGAGGCGGCGATCATCGGGGCGTTCCTCTGGACGCTCCGGCAGGTTGGCCTCGGCCTGCGGACGTACCTCGTCCTCGGTTGGCTCGGCCTGCCGCTGGCCTGGGCACTCGCGATCGGCCAGGCTCACGTCTTCGTCACGGCCCTGTTCGTCCTCGGGACGCCGATGGGTTTCGCCCTCGCGGCCCACCTCAAGGTCTTCCCCGCGCTCATCGCGCTGTACTGGATCGGCCGCGGCGAGGTCGGCTATGTCGTCGGCTTCCTCGGCTGGCTGGTCGGGCTCTCGGTCGTTCAGGCGCTCCTCGAGCCCGAGGGCTGGCGGCGGTTCTGGGAGATCGCAACGCTCGACCAGGTCGGCAACGTCATGAACATCTCGCCCTACGACCTGTCCCCGATGCTGTGGCTCGTGTTGCTGGGCGTGGGCATCGTCGCGGCGCTCGTGTTCGCGCGGACGAAGTACGGCTGGTGGATCGCGGTCACCGTCGCGACGCTCGCGCCGCCGCGCCTCCTGCTCTACGGCCTCTCCTCGCTCCTTGCCTGGCTCCGCGAGCCGGAACCGGATACCGGCGAAGAGCCGACCGAACCCGACGCCGCGAAGGCCCTGGTCAGCTCCGCCCGCTGACGCCGGAATCCCCCGTACCCTTCCGTGGTGACGACGCCGCTGCTCGCGCGCCCGGTGGTCCGGCTCTTCCTCACCAGCTTCGCCGTCCTCTTCGTCGAGCTGCTCCTCATCCGCTGGATCCCGGCCTACGCGGTCTTCGTCGGCTTCTTCAGCAACTTCATCCTCATGTCGAGCTTCCTCGGGATCGGGCTCGGGATCCTGCTCGGTGCACGTCTCGAGCGGCTGAGCACGAACTGGCTGAGCGCGATCCTCCTGGCGACCGTCGTCATCGTCATCACCGGGCAGCTCAGCCTGAAGGTCGGCGCGTCCGAACAGATCTTCTTCGGCCTGGACGACGCGCCGGGCACGAGCCTCAACACCCTCGTCCTCCCGCTCGTCGCGCTGCTCACGGTCGCGCTCATGGCCATCCTGGCCGCGTCGCTCGGACCACTGTTCCGCGCGATGCCGCCGCTGCGGGCCTACGCGATCGACATCTCCGGCTCGATCTGCGGCATCGCCGCGTTCACGGTCCTCTCGGCCAGCGGCACGGACCCAATCGTGTGGTTCGCCGTCACGCTGATCCTGCTCACCCTGCTTGCGGCCGGCCGCGGCGCGCACCTGAAGGCCAGCCCGGCCCTCCTCGCGATCGTTGGCGTGTTCGCGGTGCTCATCGGCCAGCGAGTGCTCAGCGGCGACCTGTGGTCGCCGTACTACCGAGTCACGGTCTTCGACGCCCAGTTCAGGCATGCCCTCGGGATCGCGGAGCCGGATCACGGTCCGCCGCGCTACATCTTCGTCAGCGGCATCGGCCATCAGCAGATGCGGACGACGTCCGAGGCGATGGCCGACCACTTCTACGGCCAGATCTACCGGTGGTTCCCGGAGCAGGACTTCGAGCGCGTCCTCGTCATCGGTGCCGGCAGCGGCACCGACGTGGCCCTCGCGCTGGATCGTGGATCAGAGCGAGTCGTCGCGGTCGAGATCGACCCGGCGATCGCCGAGCTCGGCCGGCGCTATCACCCGAACCATCCGTACGACGATCCGCGGGTCACGACGATCGTCGAGGACGGACGGGCCTATCTCGCTCGAACGAACGAGAAGTTCGACCTCGTCATCTTCGCCCTGACCGATTCGCTGACCCTCGTGACCGGCACGGCCAACGTCCGCCTCGAATCGTTCCTGTTCACCCGCGAGTCGCTTGCGCTGGCCCGCGACCACCTGACCGACGACGGCGTCTTCGTCATGTACAACATCTACCGCCAGCCGTGGTTGGTCCAGAAGCTCGTCAACATGGCCGACGAGACCTTCGACCAGCAGCCGCTGCTGCGCCTCCACGGCCCCGTCGACGCCGTGATCGCGGCAGGACCGCTCGTCGCGCAGCACGGCGGCCAGCCCGATGCGGACGCCGTCGACGCCACGCCGAACGACGGCGGGCCGACGCCACGAGTGTCGACCGACGACTGGCCGTTCCTGTACCTGCGCTTCGAAACGATCCCGGACTACTACATCGGCGGGCTCGCACTCCTCGTCCTGCTCGGCGTTGCCGGCGTGGCCTGGGCGGGCCGCCGCGGTACTTCGAGCGTTCGGAAGTTCAGCCCGCATTTCTTCGCCCTCGGAGCCGCATTCCTGCTCCTGGAGACGCGCAGCCTCGTGACCTTCAGCCTGCTCTTCGGGACGACGTGGCTCGTCAACGCGCTCGCCTTCGCGGCGATCCTCGCGAGCGTCCTGCTGTCGATCGGGCTGGCGTCACGGATGCGGAACGTCCCGAAGGCGCCGCTGTACGCGCTGCTGGCGGTCTCGATCCTCGTCGCCTGGGCGCTGCCGCCCGAACGGCTGTTCCTCGACCCGCCCGCGCTCCGCTACGTCATCGCGAGCGCCCTTGCGTTCGCGCCGGTGTTCTTCGCGAACCTCGTCTTCAGCCGTTCGTTCGGCGAGACCGGCCAGGCCGACATCGCGTTCGCGAGCAACCTCCTCGGCGCGATGGTCGGCGGGGCGCTCGAATATCTCTCGCTGCTGATCGGGTTCCGGATGCTCGGACTCGTCGCCCTGGGGCTGTACGGCCTGGCGTGGCTGTTCGAGCGTCAGGTGAGGCTGCTGGGCGACCGCGAGGCGGTCACGCCGGCGGAGGCTGCTGCCCCGGGCTGAGTCGCCCGGATGAGCGGGAACACGCCCACGAGAATCGCGAGCGCCCGGAGGCTGAACTGGGGATCCGCGAGGAACGCCGCAACGATCACCGACCAACGGCGATCGGTCCGCGCTCCCCACACGACGACGGCGGCCGCGGAACCCACCCGGAGAATCAACGGAATGTCTGACGCCTGACCGTCGCTCCGGATCGTCGCCAGGGCGACCGGCCAGTCGATCCACGGCCGCGGGAGGATCAGGAACGACACCGCGGCGATGGTGAGGGTCACGCCGACGGCCTTCAGGAGGTTCGGCCACTCGCGCCGCACGGCGAACCACAGGACGCCGACCCCCGGAGTCACCTTGGTCAGGAGCACGAACGCCCATGCCGCGGGCCACCGGAACCCGGCGACGATCGCCGCCGCGATCAGGATGTCGATGTTGCCCAGCCAGATCGAGTACAGAACCGGCGGGTATCCGAGCAGCGCCACGACCCACCACCGACCCACGAAGACGAGCGCGACGAAGAGGCAGCCCACGAGAAGCCAGTAGAAGGCCGGCCAGGGCAGCCAGTTGATCAACCCGAACACCTGCGCGGCGGCCGGGCTGTAGCGGAAGGCCCCAAGCTCGTCCGGGGCACCGCGGTAGTGGTACGGCGAGACCGGGTCGACGTGCCAGTAGGCGTACGCGTCGTAGCCGAGCGTCGGCCAGCCCTGGCTCCAGAACCAGATGACGGAGATCAGCCCGGCAATCGACAGACCGTCGCGAAGGGCGCGCTCCCGCGTGAGCGGTCCTGTCGAGATCACCCGCACAGCCTAGAGGACGGGGCTGGAGATCTACGCGGCTCCGGCCTCCGCCTCGTCCGCCAGGTTCGGGCTGAGCCAACGCTCCGCCTCGGCCACGTCGATGCCCTTGCGCGTCGCGTAGTCCTCGAGCTGGTCGCGGCCAATCCGCCCGACGCCGAAGTAGTCCGACTCCGGGTGCCAGAAGTAGTAGCCCGAGACCGACGCGCCGGGCAGCATCGCGCATGACTCGGTGAGGCTCATGCCGGCCCGCGCCTCAGCGTCGAGCAGCGAGAACAGCGTCCGTTTCTCCGTGTGATCCGGGCAGGCCGGGTATCCGGGCGCCGGGCGAATGCCCTGGTAGCGCTCGGCGATGAGGTCTTCGTTCGAGAGCGACTCGTCCGGGGCGTAGCCCCACAGCTCGCGACGGACGCGCTCGTGCAGTCGCTCGGCGAAGGCCTCGGCGAGCCGGTCGGCGAGCGCCTTGGCCATGATCGCCGAGTAGTCGTCGTGCGCGGCTTCGAACTCGGCGACGAGGCCGTCCAGGCCGTCGAGCCCATGGCCGGCGGTCACGGCGAACGCCCCGACGAAGTCGGCGACACCAGAATCGACCGGGGCGACGTAGTCGGCGAGCGCGACGTTTGGGCGACCGGGCGGCTTCGCCATCTGCTGCCGAAGCGTCCGGAAGGTCGCGAGCCGCTCGGTGCGCGACTCGTCCCGCCAGACCGCGATGTCGTCGGCGTCGACCGAGTTCGCGGGCCAGAACCCGACGACCGCATTCGCTGTGAGCCGGCCTTCCGCCACGAGGCGGTCCAGCAGCGCGACAGCATCGCGGTGGAGGTCCCGCGCGGCGGCGCCCACTTTCGAGTCGTCGAAGATCCGCGGGTAGGCGCCCTTGAGCTCCCAGGTCGCGAAGAACGGCGTCCAGTCGATGCGCTCGACGAGCTCGGCGAGGGGATAGTCCTCGAACGTCCGCACGCCCAGGAACGAAGGCCGCGGCGGCTCCACGCCCGTCCAGTCGATCGGAACGCGGTTCGCCCGGGCCTCCGCGATCGTGACGCGCTGCTCCTTCGAGCGGCGCTCACCGCGCTCGCGACGCACGGTCTCGTATTCGTCGTGGATCTTCGTCGCGAACGTCTCCCGCCGCTCGGCGTCCACGAGGTGCCCGGCCACGCCCACCGCCCGCGACGCATCAAGCACGTGGACGACCGGCCCGCTGTAGGCCGGCGCGATCTTCACCGCGGTGTGGGTCCGCGATGTCGTCGCGCCACCGATGAGCAGCGGCGTCGTCATCCCGAGGCGCTCCATCTCAGAGGCCACGTGCACCATCTCATCCAACGATGGCGTGATCAGGCCGGACAGCCCGATGAGATCGGCGTTCAGCTCCTGGGCCTTCTCGAGAATCCGAGCGGCCGGAACCATGACGCCGAGGTCCACGACCTCGTAGTCGTTGCAGCCCAGGACCACGCCGACGATGTTCTTGCCGATGTCGTGGACGTCTCCCTTGACGGTGGCCGTGACGATCGTGCCGGCTCGCCGTCCCGTGCCCTCGCGCTCGGCCTCCATGTACGGGGTCAGGTGGGCGACGGCCTTCTTCATGACCCGCGCGCTCTTCACGACCTGCGGCAGGAACATCCGGCCGGCCCCGAACAGGTCGCCGACGACGTTCATGCCGTCCATGAGCGGGCCTTCGATGATGTGCAGAGGCTTCTCGTATTTCTGGCGGGCTTCCTCGATATCCGCATCGACGTGATCGGAGATGCCGTTGACGAGCGCGTGCTTGAGGCGTTCCTCGACGGGGGCGTTGC
>DASRJS010000070.1:0-20690 GCA_035649355.1 Candidatus Polarisedimenticolia bacterium | reverse complement strand
CGATGGCCTCTGGTTGCAAGGCCAGCGCGCCGGCGATGACGACCCGCTGGCGTTGCCCGCCCGACAGCTCGTGCGGGAAGCGGAAGGCGTAGTCAGCGGCCGGGCGCAGGCCAACCGCGTCGATCGCCGCGAGGACCTTCGCGTTTCGTTCTTCGGCGCTGCCGAGGTTGTGGACGACGAGCGGCTCGGCGACGAAGTCGTAGATCGTCTGCTTCGGGTTCAGCGTCTCGTACGGGTCCTGGAAGATCAGCTGGACGCGGCGACGGTAGGCCCGCAGCTCCGGTCCGGACCACAGGTCGCTGACGTCCTTGCCCTCGAACTCGACGCTGCCGCCGGTCTGCTTCGTCAGCTTCACGATCACGCGACCGGTCGTCGTCTTGCCGCTACCCGACTCACCGACGAGGGCGAGCACCTCGCCACGATCGAGATCGAGATCGATCCCGTCGACCGCGCGCACGACGCCGCGCGTCTTCCGGAGCAACGAGTCCACCGCTCCGCCTCGCAGCGGGAAGTGGACCTCGAGGCCGCGCAGCCGGAAGAGTGCGGTCACGCCGGTCCGCTCTGGGGCGCCGCAGGCGTCGCAGCGGGCGTCGCCGCCACCAGCGGCGTCCCGGCGATCTTGTCGACGCTGTTGTCCGGGTAGAGGTGGCAGTCGACGCGGACGCCGTCGCCGAACCGGACGACCGGCGGCGTGACCTCCCGGCAGATGTCCATGACATGCGGGCATCGACTGGCGAAGCGACAGCCCGGCGGCGGGTCGCGCAGGTCCGGCACCTGGCCCGGGATGACGTCAAGCGATCGCCTGTCCGCCTGGATGTTCGGGAAGGCCCGCAGCAGCGCCTGCGTGTAGGGGTGCCGCGGAACGGTGAAGACGCGGCTGACCGGGCCCTCCTCCATGACCCGGCCGGCGTACATGATCATCGCCGCGTCGCACGTCTCGGCGATGACCGAGAGGTCATGCGTGATCAGGATCAGCGACAGCCCGAGCTCGGACCGGAGCTGCTCGAGGAGCTGCAGGATCTGGGCCTGGACCATGACGTCCAGCGCCGTCGTCGGCTCGTCGCCGATCACGACCTTCGGGTCGCAGGCGAGGGCCATCGCGATCATCGCCCGCTGGCGCATCCCGCCCGAGAGCTCGTGCGGGTAGGTCACGCCGCGCTTGCTCGGGATCCCGACGAGCTCCAGCAGCTCGCCGGCCCGCTTCCGGGCCGTTGACTCGTCGGCGCCCAGGCGGACCCGCACCGGCTCGGCGATCTGGTCGCGGATCCGCTGGACCGGATTCAGGGCGTTCATGGCGCCCTGGAAGACGATGCTGATCTCGCGCCAGCGGTAGCGGGCCATCGCGGCCTCGGGTTTCGCGGCGAGGTCGATGCCGTAGTACGAGATCCGCCCGGATCGGATCCGGCCGTTCGACGGCAGCAGGCGAACCAGCGAGAGGGCGGTGGTCGTCTTGCCGCAGCCGGACTCGCCGGCAATGCCGAGCGCGCTGCCCTCGTTCAGTCGGAAGCTGACCCCGTCGACGGCCTTGACCGAACCCTTCGCGAGCTTGAACCGGATCGAGAGGTCCTCGACATCGAGCAGCGGCTTCGAAGGATCCGCCGACTTCGGCAGCGGCCGTCCACGACGGTCGCTCTGGGGTTCGACGACGGCCGTCACCGGCGGCCCGCCAGCTTCGGGTTCAGGATCGCGTCGAGGGCGTTGCCGACGAGCGTGAACGCGAGGACGACGAGGACGATGGCCACGCCCGGGGCGGCCGTGTACCACCACGCCCCGATGCCCGGTGCGCCCGAGTCCTGGGCGAAGTTCAGGATCTGGCCCCACGACGGCGCGAGCGGGTCGCCGAGCCCGATGAACGAGAGGGTCGTCTCGGTCAGGACCGAGCCGGCGAACACGAGGACGGTGTTCGCGACGATCAGCGCCATGACGTTCGGCAGGATGTGCCGGCGCATGATGTGCCCGGCCGGCGCGCCGATCACCCGGGCCCGATCGATGAATGCACGCTCGCGGACGGATAGCGTCTCGCTGCGGATGATCCGGGCCGTCGACGCCCACGACGTGATGCCGATGACGACGACGATGACGACGAGCGTGATCCGCATGCCGAAGACCTTCGAGGACTCACCGAAGACTTCGCGCAGCACGGGCGCGAGCACCAAGGCCAGGACGAACGTCGGGAGGATGAGGAAGAAGTCCGTGATCCGCATGAGGATCGTGTCGGTGCGGCCGCCCACGAACCCGGCGAAGATCCCGACGACAGCCCCGACGAAGACCGTGATCACCGTCGCGAGGAGGCCGATCGACATCGAGATGCGCGAGCCGTGGACGACGAGGTTGAGGATGTCGCGGCCCAGCTCGTCGGTGCCCAGGATGTGCCTGAGCGATGGCGGTTCGAAGCCTTCGCCGGACGCGTGCGTCACGGTTTCGAACGGGCCGACCAGCAGATTCGGGACGAGCGCGAAGAGCGCGAAGACCGCGATGATCACGACCCCGAGAACGCCTGCCTTCTCGCGTCGGAACTGGCGCAGGAAGCCGGCGAGCGCCTGCCAGCGCAGCCGCCAGCGCTCGGCGCGAGCGCGTTGGGCGAAGCCCCGTGCGTCGGCGGTGGTCACGTTCGGACCCTGGGGTCGAGCAGCCCATAGATCATGTCCGCGACGAAGTTCGCGAGGATCACGCTGATCGAGAGGACCAGGAAGAGGCCCTGCATCATCGGGTAGTCGCGTGTGCGGAGCGCATCGACCGTGAGGGTCCCCAGGCCGGGCCACGAGAACACCTGCTCCACGGTGATCGCGCCCGCGACGATGTAGCCAAGGTTGATCGCGATGAGCGTGACTGCCGGGAGGAGCGCGTTCGGCAGGACGTGGTCCCGGAGCACGCTGCCGTCGCGGATGCCCTTCGCGCGGGCGGTCACGACGTAGTCCTCGGAGAGGACCTGGGTCACCGAGGATCGCATCATCAGCGAGTATTGGCCGATGAGGCCCAGCGCCACCGTCGCAACGGGCAGGGTGAGGTGCCACAGGACGTCCGAGACCTGGTCGACGACGTTCGCGTACTCACGACCCGGCGTGACCATGCCGTTGGTCGGGAACCAGCGCAGCTCCGCGCCGAAGATGATCAGCAGGATCATGCCCAGCCAGAAATAGGGCATCGCGTAGAGCACGAGGGACACGCCGGTCCCGACGTAGTCCACGGCCGTCCCGCGCCTCCAGCCGGCTCGGGCGCCGAGCCACAGGCCAACGGCGATCGCGATGACCTCGCCGGTGCCGAACAGGAGCAGCGTGGGCCCGAAGCGCTCGCCGATGACGGAGGCGACCGAGCGACCGCGGAACTGGAACGACAGGCCGAGATCGAGCTGCGCGGTCGAGGACAGATAGGCGAAGAGCTGGTTGTCGGTCAGCGAGGCCGGGAAGTCATCGAGCCGGATGCCCTTGTCGTCGACCTTGATCGAGATCGGCAGCAGCGGGTCGTCGAGGCCCCAGCGGACCCGTTGGGCTTCGAGCGCGGCGGCCGAGATCCGGGGGTTCCGGAGCAGGATCCGCTCGGGTGACCCGGGTAGCGAGTGGAAGAGGATGAAGTTGAGGACGAGCACGAACAGGATGGTCAGGAACGCCTGACCGGCGCGGCGCAGGAAGAACCGCCCGCCCATCAGCTCCTCGGGCTGTCCCCGGGCACCTAGCCGCGGTGCCCGGGTCGGTCAGCCAATGCCTGGGTTCGGGGCCTCGCCCGCACGGCTAGTCATCGTCCTCCGCGGCCGCGGCCGGCCGACGACGGCGCATCAGCAGGATGCCGGCACCGAGGATGATCACGAGGAGGATCACGCCGAGGATCAGCGGCGTGTTGTCGCTGCTCCCGGTGCCATCGCCCGGGGCCGGGCTCGCACCCGGGGTCGCCGACGGGGCGCCGGGCTCGGTGCTCGGCGTCGACGTCCCGACCGGAACGAGGTTGAGGTACGTCTCGATGCCCGTGGCGAACAGCGACACGCCGCCAGTGCGCGGCTGCAGCGTCCAGCCCTCGAACTTGTCGTTGCGGTAGGCGTGGAGCTCGTCGTCGTAGTACAGGATGATGTACGGCGCGTCGTCGTAGATCTGGTCCTGCATCTCGGCGACGATCGTCTTGCGCTCTTCCAGCGTCGCGGCCTGCTTCTGCTGGTCGTAGAGCTCGTCGTAGTGCGCGTCGGAGTAGTTGCTGTCGCTCCAGACGCCGATCTGCGACGTGATGAAGATCGAGAGCAGGAAGTCCGGATCCGCGCTGCCGGCCCAGCCCCAGAGCTCGATGTCATAGTCGGCCGTGCCGCCGGCCTCCGGGGTGTAGAGCAGGCTCGTCAGCGTGTCCGAGTCGAACGACTGCAGCGTCACGCCGATGCCGATCTCGTTCCACCAGTCGGCGACGAACTGGCCGGCCTTCGGGTAGCCCGAATCGGTGTCGGGGAAGTAGATCCGGAGATTGATCTCCTTGCCTTCCTTGTCCTCGCGCGTTCCGTCACCGTTCGAGTCCGTATACCCGGCGGCCTCGAGCGCCGCGGCGGCGGCATCGAGATCGAAGGGTCGGGGGTTCGAGGGGTCGATCTTGAACTGGGGCAGGGTCGGCGGGACGATCGTGTCCCCTGGGGTCCCGAAGCCGTGGAGCACTTCGTCGACGAGCGTCTGGCGGTCGACCGCGCGGTCGAGGGCGGCTCGGAACGCCGGGTCGCGAAGGGCCTTCGTGGAGGCTCCGCCGCCGGGGATGTCGGTGCCGTAGGTGTTGAAGGCGAGCTGGGTCCAGCCGGCGCCGTTGCCGTCGACACCGACGATGTCGTCCTCAGCGTCGACGGAGGTGAACTGTTCCGGGATGATGCCCCGGACGTAGTCGACGGTGCCGGCCTTGAGCGCCTGCGTCATCGCGTCTTCGTTCGCGTAGAACTGGAAGATGACCTCGTCGATGTAGGGCTGCTTGCCCCAGTAGTTCGGGTTGCGCTCGAAGCGGGCGAACTCGCCGCGCCGCCATTCGACGGTCTGGAAGGGGCCCGTGCCGACCACCGGCGGGTCGGTCTGGAAGTCAGTCGCCGCGGAGGCGAACGTCACGTCGTTCCAGATGTGCTCGGGCAGGATCGGGATGTAGGCCCCGAGGAAGAGCTGCGTCGGGAATGCGGTCGTCATCCGGACGGTCGTCGCATCGACGACCTCGATGGACTGCAGCTCGACGGTCGAGACGAGGAAGTCGCCGAAGAGGGAAAGCGGGTTGTCGGCGGCCTCGTCGCCATCAGCGTCGTTGCCGTCCGGCGCCCACGGACCCGTGTACGCCGGGTCCATGCTGTCGAGGATGTACTGGTAGGTGAACGCGACGTCATTTGCGTCGGCCGGCTCACCGTCCGACCACTTCATGCCCTCGCGGATCTTGAACTCCCAGGTCGAGCCATCGAGGGTCCACGACGTCGCGAAGCCCGTCGGGGCGTACTCGAGGTCCGGCCCGAAGCCGACGAGCAGGTCGTAGTTGAGGATGAATGCCTCGTACGACGAGACGAGGTAGGCGAGGTTCGGGTTGATCGAGTCGAACTCCTGGATCGTCCCGACCCGGAGGGTCTTGCCCTCGTCGGCCGCGCCAACCGGGGCCGCGACTGGGCTGACCAGTGCGGCGGTGATCGCGGTCGCCGCGAGGAAACGGCCCATCCGGGCCCTCATGGGTGATCGCATCCGACTCCTCCTCACGCGACCTCGGGCGGCCCCTCGATCGCAAGCTCACTGGACGCGGCCTGGTGGCGGCCCAGCGACGTGGCCGTACGGTGGCACACGCGGCGGAGCCGTGCAATCCCGGCTCGCAGCGTGCGCGCCACTTTCTCAGACGAGCCAGGACGTGGCCGGCGCGGTCTCGAGCAGGATCGGCCGGTCGATTCGGAACGCCGCGATGTCATCCGCTGAGGGGGTCGTCCCGTCGATTGCCAACTCGGCGGCGATCCGCCCGAGCACGGACGCGTACTTGAAGCCGTGGGCGGCACCGAGGAGAACCGTGACGTTCGGTGCCTCCGGCAGGCGGTCCACGACGAAGTCGCGGTCCGGCGTGAGCGTGTAGAGACAGGTCTTCGTCAGCAGCTCGCGGGCCGCCATGCCCGGGAGGTGGCGATCGAGGAAGGCCGTCAGCCGCGCCAGCGCCGGCTCGTTGGTTTCGAAGCCGCGAGAGTCGCCGGTGGTCTCCGCGCCGCCGACGTCCTGGGCGGCCTTCGGGCCGGGCTCGCCGTACGCCGGGAAGCCGTAGAAGCACGGATCGTCCATCCAGATCCAGATCGGGAAGCGATCGGGCGTGAACGCGTCCGGCTGGGCGGCCTCGAAGTACGTCACCTGCTCCCGAGTGATCGTGAGCGGGAGACGCCGATCGAACGACGCCAACAGCTGGTTCGTCCAGGCGTCCGCCGCGATGACGACGTGCCCCGCGCGGTGCGTTGTGCCGTCTTCGGTGATGACATCGACCTCGCCGCCCGCCTCGCGGAGGCCGGTCACGCGGGTCCGGTCCAGGAGCGTGGCGCCGAGCTCCCGGGCCCGGCGGCGGTGCGCTTCGTTCGCGCGGAACGGGTCCGCGATGCCGGCGTCGGCCTGGTACAGGACGCTCGTGCCGTCGTCCAGCTGCCATGCCGGGAACCTGCGCATCGCGTCGGCGGCGTCCAGCCGCTCGAACGGCACCCCTTCGGCGAGCATGCTCATCGTGTAATCCGGCTCGGGGATCGCGGCACCGGGCGGAAAGAGGTCCAGACCGCCGGTCGTCGTGACGACCCGCGAGCCGGTGTCCGCCGCCAGGTCAGCCCACGTCGCGTAGGCCCGCTGCGCCAGGCGGATGTAGTCGGGCCGGTGGTACGAGAGCCGGATGATCCGCGAGTGATCGGCCGAGGCGCCACGGTCGTGACCGAGCTCGAAGCGCTCGAGGCCCAGCACCCGGCTTCCAACGCGCCGCGCAAGCCAGTACGCTGCCGCCGAGCCGAATCCGCCGAGCCCGACGACGATCGCGTCCCAGGTTCGCGCCATCCGCGCATGCTAGGCGGCGGCGATCCTCGTAACGGTGCGCGTTCACGCGCGTCAGACAAGGCAAATGCGCCGATCACGCATCCTGCGCGGCCTCGCGATCGCCCTGCCGACCGTGCTGATCCTCGGCTACGGCGGGGCGAGCCTCTACGTCTACGACAAGCTCTCGCGCGCGGACACGGCTTGCGCGCAGGTGTCGAATCCGGGCGAGCCGGACACCTTCACGATCGAGGGCGTCGACACCGAGCCTTATCACGCGGCCAGCTTTGAGACGGTCCGCTTCCCGAGCCACGACGCGCCGGACATCACGATCGCCGCAACGTGGATCCCGTCGGACGTCGCCGATGACGCACCGGCGATCGTGGTCGTCCATGGGCACAACGCGTGCCGGCGCCACCCGGACGTTCTGCTCGCCGGCGGCATGCTGCATCGCGCGGGCTTCGCGGTGATCATTCCAGACCTGCGCGACCACGGCGACTCGACGGTCGAGGACGGCCGTTTCGCCGGCGGCGCGGACGAGCAGCTCGATGCCCGAGGGGCCGTCGACTGGCTGGCCGCCCGCCCGACGCCGCCGCGACAGATCGCGATCATGGGCTTCTCGCTCGGCGCCGCGACCTCGACGATCGCCTTCGGCCAGGATTCGCGCATTGCCGCGCTCTGGGAAGACAGCAGCTTCGCGGACGTCTCGGAGGCCATCCGCGACGAGCTCAGCCGAACCGGCTATCCGACGATCCTCGAGTTCGGCGGGATCTGGGCCGGGCGAATCCTGTCCAACGACGACTTCACGGCCTTCACGCCGCTCGAGGAGATCGGCCATGCGAACGGCCGGCCGGTATTCATCACCCACGGCGCGAACGACACTCGGTTGCCGACGCGCTACGCGAGCGCGCTCGCAGCGCGAGTCCGCGAGACCGGCGGGGCGGTCGAGCCGTGGATCGTCCCAGGCGCCACGCACACCCAGGCCGTCACACTCGTTCCGGATGAGTACGACCAGCGACTGACCGCCTTCTTCATCGGAGCCCTCGGGCAGCCCTGAGTTCTCGGTCTGGCGTGGCGACCCCGGTCTCCGAGTGTGACTCCCAGTCAACTCCCAGGGCCGCAAGCCCGGACCGCTGCCTCTCGTGCGCCGAGCGTGACTCCGAGTCATCTCGCCGGGGTCGAAAGGCCGGATCGCCGCCTCTAGGTCGGGTGGAGCGTGACTCCCGGTCACATGCGAGGGCTTGGGGCCAATCGGCCGGCTCCATCTGGGCGAGAAACGTGCCTCCCAGTCACGCGCGCCCGGCAGCGACCTAGACTCGGGCTCCCATGACCGCCGAAGAGATGCGATCCGCGAGCGAGCCCGTGTTCGACGTGCGCGTCGAGCGCGACGTCCGGATCCCGGTCCGCGACGGCCTCGAGCTCTCGGCCAACCTCTGGCTGCCCGACGGGCCAGACCCCGGTGGACCGGTGGCGGCCGTCCCCGCGATCCTCGAGATGATCCCGTACCGCAAGGACGACTGGCGGGCGAACTCGGACGAGGCCCGCGGGCGCTATCTCGCGGCACGCGGCTATGCGCTCTGCCGGCTCGACATCCGGGGCACCGGCTCGTCGCCAGGCATGGCCCTCGATGAATACACGGCGCTCGAGACGCAGGACGGCTTCGATGCAGTTGAGTGGCTCGCGGCCCAGCCGTGGTGCAACGGCGCCGTCGGGATGTGGGGCATCAGCTACGGCGGGTTCACGGCGATCCAGGTGGCGAAGCTGCGGCCGCCGCATCTCAAGGCGATCGTCCCGATGTACGCCACCGACGATCGGTATCTCGACGACGTCCACTTCGTCGGTGGCTGCGCAACCGCGAGCGAGCTGACCCAGTACGCGGTGAGCATGGTCGCGAGCAACGCGCTGCCCGGCCGGCCGTCATTCCGCGGCGACCGCTGGCGCGACGAGTGGCAAGAGCGGCTCGAACGCACGCCGGTGTGGCTGTTCGAATGGCTTCGCCAGCAGCACGACGGACCGTACTGGCGGCAGGGCTCCCTTGCCCCCGAATACGACGCGATCGAGTCGCCAATGCTCCTCATCGGTGGCTGGATGGATGGCTACATCGACCCCGTGTTTCGGATGCTCGAGCGCTGCACGGCGCCGCGGCGGGCATTCGTCGGCAACTGGGTCCACGAATTCCCGGACGATGGCTATCCGGGCCCGAACGTCGACTGGCTCCTCGAGATGATCCGCTTCTTCGACCGCCACCTCAAAGGCGACGACAACGGCGAGGACGCGGAGCCGATGCTCACCTGGTTCGAGCGCGAATGGGCCCCGCCTGCGGCCTTCCCGAAGGCCTGGCCGGGCCGCTGGCGGGCGGCGGCGCGCTATCCCGTGCCGGGCGCCGGTGTCCGGCGCTGGCGGCTCGGCGCCGGCGACGGGCCGCTGCGCGGCCGGCTCGTTGACGACGGTGCGCACGGTGCCGAAGCCGGCGCGATGACCGTGCCGCACCGAGCGACGCTCGGCAGCCGGGGCTCACTCTCGTGGGGCGCCGGCAGCCCGCCGAACGGCCTGGCCCGCGACCTGCGACCGGACGAGGCGCTCCTGCCGGTCTTCGAGAGCGAGCCGCTGGCGGCGGACGTCCACGTCCTCGGTCGCGCGGTCGCGGGGCTCGTCATCGAGACCGACATGCCGGTTGCCACGGTCGTCGCCCGGCTCTCGGACGTCGCGCCGGATGGCACGCCGATCGAGGTCGCCGCGGGCGTGCTGAACCTCACGCACCGCGAGTCGCACGCCTCCCCCAGCCCGCTCGAGCCGGGCCGGCCGACGCCGGTCCGCGTGGCGCTCCGCTCGGCCGGCTACCGCTTCGCCGCGGGGCATCGGATCCGTCTTTCGATCGCGACCGGGGCCTGGCCGGTGCTCTGGCCGTCGCCCTATCCGGGCACATTGACGCTGCGACTGGGCATCGACGGGGCGTCCCTCGAGCTGCCCTGCGTCCCGGCCGAGGACGCCGCCGCGCCGACGGCGTTCAAGACGTCGCCGCCGGAGCTCGAATCGATCGGAGGCGGGGCGGACGAGCCGGTCGTCTGGCGGATCACCGAGGACGTCATCGACGGCAGCGTGATCGTGTCGACGTTCGAAGGCGGCGAGACGGTCAACGACGATGGCACGCGCCTCTGCTCCTCGGAGGGCCACGCGATGACGGCCCGCGACGCCGACCCGGCCCGTGCCGAGATGCGCTCGGAGATCCGCTACCGCCTCGTCCAGGACGGCTTCACGATCGAGACCGACGCCGACGCGGTCACGAGCTCAACGGCCGATGCGTTCCACATGGCCATCTCGCTCCGCGCCCGCCTTGATGGCGCGGACGTCTTCGAGCGCCACTGGTCCGAGACCATCCCCCGCCGCCTGGTGTAGGCGGCCGCAGGGGCCGCCGACGGCCGCACGGGGCCGCAGGCCGCCGTCAGGCGATGAGGTCGCGGGCGATCCCGAGCGCGAAGGCGATGATGACGAGATAGCCGAAGACGCTCAGGGCAACGCGATAGCGCTCCGGCAATCGCCGATGAGCCAGCGCCGCCATCCCGGCCAGCGCGACCTGCCACGCCGAGCTCGCGCTGAACGCGCCGGCGGCGAACGCAATCCGCTCGCCGGCGCTCGACCCCAGCTGCGGTAGCCCGAGGATGAGCGCGGTGAAGTAGATGACCGTGGCCGGGTTGAGCAGGGTGAGCCCGAGGAATCGAAGGTACGTGGCGGATCCGCGGGCCGGAGCCTGGGGCGAAGCTTCGGCGGCATCGGGAGCGGCGCTCGAGAGCGCACCGCGGAGGCCCCGGATCCCGACGACTACAAGAGCGACGACGGCGGCGACCCGCAGTGGGTCGGCGATCGGCGCGAGTGCGCCCGCCACGGCGCCGCCGCCGAGGGCGGCGACCGTCGCGTAGATGCCGTCCGCGGTCGCCGCGCCGAGTCCCGCCGCGGCCGCGGCGCGAAAGCCACGCCGGATCCCGAGCTCGATGATCAGGATCGCGATCGCGCCGACGGGAATGGCGATCGCGGCGCCGGCGAAGGCGCCGGTGACGAAGGCCGAGGTCAACCGGCCGTGGCGTCCGGCACGAGGCGGCCGACGATCTCGGCCAGCTGGCGCCGATGGACCGGGCCCCGGAAGTCCATCATCGGCTCGGGGTCCAACTGATGCTCCTCGATCTTGCCGCCGCTGCGAATGTAGATGACCGGGTAGATCGCACCCGTACCGTCGGCCTCGAGCGTGATCACGATCGCGTCCGGGCCGCCGGCGTCGACGACGTTGGCGAGCGGCAGGATGCCGGCGTCGCGGATTCCGTCCTCGGCGGTCACGCTCAGGACGCGCGCCAGGTACGCCTTCTGGTGCCACAGCTCGGGCGCTTCGTTGAGCTGACGGAGGACGAACTCGAGGAGCTCGCCAGGCGCGAGGCTCGGCCGTTCGAACGTCAGCCCGGCCCGCGTCTCCGCGATGTACCGGGCGAGAACTCGAGCGTTGTAGCGGGCGCCATGAACGGCGCCGGAGTTCGCGGGCAGGCCGTGCTTCTTCAGGCCGCCGGACGCCTGGGTGATCGTGCCGGCGAAGAAGACTCCGGGCACGGTCGCGCTCTCCCAGTACGGCGTCTGGGCCGGGAGCTTGCTCGGCCCGAACGTCGCAACTCCGAGCGCCGGCAGGTCCTGCAGCGGCGAGACGAAGCCGGTCGCGGAGATGACATCGTCGGCCCGATGGCGCATCGGCTCGCCCTCCGCGCCGGATCGCGTCGTGACGACGAAGCCGCGGTCGCCGTCGCGTTCGATGCCCAGGATCTGGGCGTCCAGGACGGTGACGCCGCCGCCGAGCACGTGATCCTCGAACGGCTGGACGTAGCGCGCCCGAACACCGACGAGCGAGCGCGTGTTCACGGACAGCTTCGTGGGTGACGGCGAGGCGAGCGTGATGCCGCGGGCCCATTGGAGGAGGCCGGTCGCGAGCTCGAACGCAGAGACGCTCTTGCCGATGATGAAGACGCGCCGGTCGGCGTAGGTCTCGGGCGACCGCGTCGCGGCATAGTGCGCGGCGAGCTCCCCGCCCGGGGTCGGCGGGCTGTACGGCTCCGCGATGCCCACCGCGAACACCGCCGTCGGGGTCCGGTACTCGCCGTCGGTGGTCTCGAGAATGAACTCCGGGCCGTTCGGCCCGTCGACCTGCCGCGTCGAGGTCCAGCGGCAACCGAAGCGGATCTGGAGGCCCGTCCGCTCGACGAACGCCTGGAGGTTCTGCTCCATCTCGGGGCGCGATGGGAAGTACGACGTGCCGTCCATGAACGTCGGCATGATCGCCCGGGCGTTTGGCTCATCGGCGATGAGGCTGTTCCAGTCGAAGCGCTCGTAGGCGCGCGTCTCGTGGTCGGCCGGGGCGTATGGCTTCGTCCACGACAGCAGCCGCTGGAAGAACGGCCACTTCAGGAACATGCCGCCGGGAGCGGCGTCGGCGCCGATGATCGCGTGCTGGACGCCGGCCGAGCGCAGCGCATAGGACAGCTGGATCGCGCCCGGCCCAGAACCGACGATGACGACCGGGTATTCGCCCGGCGGGAAGGGCCGATCGTCCGCGGGGCTCAGTCCCGCCATCGGTTCGCGTTGCGCAGCCGGCGGGCCTGGGCCTGGAGCATCCGGAACATCACCTTGGGGTGCTCGACGAGGAAGCTCTCCACGGCCGGGCCGGCCAGGACGATCGTCCGCAACGGGCGGGTCGCGACGACATCGGCCGAGGGCGACTCGCCGAGCAGGATCGAGACCTCCCCGAAGAACTCGCCGCGGGCCAATGTGGCGCGCTGCGTGCCGTCGACGACGATCGATGCCTCGCCGTCGAGAATGACGTGGAACGCGGAGCCGCTGAGGCCCTGCCGAAGGACGCGTTCACCGGCCGGGAAGAAGGCCTCCTCGAAGCGGCCCGCCGCACCGAGGAGCTGCGGCGTCGTCAGGTCGGAGAACAGCGTCATGCTCGACAGTGCGTCGGCGATCTCCTCGCGCGTGGCCATCTCCGAGCGTCGCTCCTTCGTGACGTCGCCATTCGAATCTCCGGCGGCAACCTTGATTGTGTCACCACGCTCTGAGCGCCGGGGATTACATTCTCCGCGATCGGCACGGAGATGCGATGAGCCTCAGCAACGACGAACGCGAACGCCTGCTCGCGGGCTGCAGCCTGTTCATGGGCCTGCCGCCCGAGGGCCTCGCCGTGCTCGGCCAGCGCGCCACGGAGGTCGAGTTCCCGGCGGGCCACGTCATCGCCCGGCAGGGCGAGATCGGGTCCGGCCTCTTCATCATCATCGAGGGCGCCGTGAAGGTCGTCCGCAGTGGCGAGCTGCTCGCGCGTCTCAAAGCGGGCGACTTCTTCGGCGAGCTGTCGGTGCTCGATCGGATGCCGCGGACCGCGTCGGTCACGACCGAGGAAGAGACACGCTGTCTCGCGCTCGCATCCTGGGATTTCGATGCCGCGGTCACGGAGAGCCCGTCGATCGCGCTGGCGATCCTTCGCGGCCTCGCTCTCCGGCTCCGCGAGCGGACCGAGGCGGACCGGCACTGACGCTGCGTCCGCGGCCCGCGCTCGAGGCAACCCGATGACCCAGGCGACGCTCGGCGGCCAGCTGACCTTCCTGTTCAGCGACATCGAAGGCTCCACCCGCCTCGAGGAGGCGCTCGGCACAACCGCCTACGCGTCGCTGCGGGAGCGTCACCGCGCGCTCCTGCGGGCCGCGTTCGCGAGCCACGATGGCGTCGAGCAGGGCACCGAAGGCGACTCGTTCTTCGTCGTGTTCCCGAACGCCCGGGCGGCGATCGAGGCGTCGGTCGACGCGCAGCGCGCGCTCGCCGCCGAGGCCTGGCCCGATGGCGCCGACGTACGTGTTCGCATGGGCATCCACTCGGGCGAGGCGGAGCTCGTCGGCGGCAGCCTCATCGGCCTGGACATCAATCGTGCGGCGCGGATCGCCGGCGTCGCCCACGGCGGCCAGGTGCTCGCGTCCGAGTCCACCCGCGTCCTGGCGGGCGGCCTGGCCGACGGGCTCTCGCTGCGCGATCTCGGCGACCACCGGCTGCGCGATCTGCGCGCGCCGCTCCGGCTGCACCAGGTCATCGCCACCGGGTTGACCGGCGAGTTTCCGCCCCTCCGATCGCTCGATGCCCGGCCGAACAACCTGCCGACCCAGCTGACGAACTTCATCGGTCGCGACACCGAGCTCGCACAGACCGAGGAGCTGCTCGATCGAACCCGACTGCTCACCCTGACCGGGCCCGGCGGGACGGGCAAGACGCGCCTGTCGCTGCAGCTCGCGGCGAATGTGGCCGAGGACTTCCCGGATGGCGTCTTCTTCGTGCCACTTGAAGCTATCCGAGATCCCGCACTGCTCGGCTCGGCCATTGGCGCCGCGATCGGGATCGCCGATTCCGGCTCGCGGCCGGCGCGCGAAGCCCTGCTCGACTGGCTCACCGGCAAGCGCGTGCTCCTCGTCCTGGACAACTTCGAGCAGGTGCTGCCCGGAGCGCCGCTCGTGACGGATCTCCTTCGCGCCGCCGACGGGCTGCGCGTCATCGCGTCCTCGCGCGGCGCCCTGCACGTCGCCGGCGAGCAGGAGTACCCCGTGCCGGGCCTGCCTGTTCCGCCGGATCCCGGGCGACTCTCTGCCGTCGAGCTTGCACAGCTGCCGGCGGAGCTCCGCCATCTCAGCCCCGAGGCGCTCGGCCAGTACGAGGCGGTCCGGCTCTTCATCGCCCGAGCCGTCGCGGTTCGGCCCGACTTCAAGGTCACCAACGAGAACGCTCCGGCCGTCGCCGCGATCTCGGCGCGGTTGCACGGCATGCCGCTCGCCATCGAGCTTGCGGCTGCGCGCGTCAAGCTCCTCTCGCCCGACGCGATCCTTGCGCGGCTCGAAGGTCAGCTCGGCCTGCTGGCGGCCGGCTCGCGTGACCTGCCGGAGCGGCAGCAGACGCTGCGCGGCGCCATCGCCTGGAGCTACGACCTCCTCGAGCCGGGTGCGCGGCGACTGCTCGACCGGCTTGCGATCTTCCGCGGCAGCTTCGACCTCGAGGCCGCCGAGGCGGTCGCTGGGCCGGCTTCCGAGATCGGCATCGACGTCCTCGACGGGCTCGTCGCGCTCGCCGACCAGAGCCTCGTGCGCGGCGAGTCGCCGGACAGTGCCGACGCCCGGTTCCGCCTCCTCGAGTCCATCCGCGAGTTCGCCGGGGAGATGCTCGACGCGCGCGACGAGCGGTCCGCCGTGGCCGAGCGCCACCGCGACTACTACCTCGCGCTCGCCGAGCGAGCCATGCCCGAGCTCTCGGGCGCCGACCAGCGGATGTGGCTCGAACGCCTCGAGCTCGAGCACGACAACATCCGCGCCGTCCTCGACCGGTCGCTCGTCCAGCCATGGCCGCGCGAGGGCGTCCTCACCGCCTTCGCGATGTGGCGCTTCTGGCAGAAGCGTGGCCATCTCGCTGAGGCGCGCCGCCGGCTCGAGGCCTTCGACGCGGCGCCGTGGTCACACGACGACCCGATCCTCCGGGCGCGCATCTGCGAGGCCCTCGGCGGGGTCTGCTACTGGCAGGCGGACTTCGCCGGCATGCAACGCTTCTACGAAGAGGCGGTTGCGCTGTGGCGGGCGGACGGGAACCGCGCCGAGCTCGCGAACGCGCTCTACAACTACGCCTTCACGTTCTCGGGCATTCCAGACCCGGCCCAGCCCATGGTGGAACCGGACCCGGACGGACTGGGCGTCAAGACGCTCGAAGAAGCCCGGTCGCTGTTCGCCGAGGTCGGCGACGCCAGGGGCGAAGCGAACACGCTGTGGGCGCTCGGCAACGGCGACTACTTCCGCGATCTCCGCGAAGCCGGGACCGGCTACTTCCGGAGGGCGCTCGAGATTTTCCGCAGCGTCGGCGACCGGACGATGGAGGCGTGGTCGCTGCACATGCTCGGCAGCGCGCTCGTCCGGCGCGGCGCGATCGACGAGGGTCGCACCTCGATGGAGCACGCGATGCGTCACTTCTGGAGCGCGGGCGATGCCGCCGGGATGACGCTCACCTTCGACGACCTGTCGTCGGTGTCGGTGGCCGAGGAGGACTACGAGCGTGCGGCGCGCCTTCGGGGTGCGGCCCGCAGCCTCACCGACTCGACCGGCGTCGGGCTCGCGCGGTTCGTCGAGGAGTGGTTCGAGGAAAGGGTTCGACCGAGCGTCCGGAACGCCCTGTCCAACGAGGACCTCGTGCGCTGGGGCAACGAGGGGGCCGCGCTCACGCTCGACGAGGCGGTCGCCTACGCCCTCAGGATCTCGACCGCCGACCTCGAAGCGATCCGTGTCCTCGCCGACTGACGCGTGGTGATGGAGCGACTCCGAACCTACATCGACAGCTTCCGCGGCTTCGAGCCGGATGCGCGGCGGTTCCTGCTCGTGACCCTCGTCATGGGCGCTGCCGGCAGCCTGTGGTGGATCGACTTCAACCTCTATCTCGCCGCGCTCGGGCTGAGCCGCTCCACGATCGGCATCATCTCGACGGTCGGCGCGGCGGCGAGCGCCGCGGCGGCGTTGCCCGCGTCGGCGATCTCCGACCGCGTCGGCCGCCGCCTGGTCATGGCCGGTGGCGCCGGGCTTGCAACCCTTGCGCTCGTTCTCCTCGACCTCACGGCCGCGGTTCCCGCGATCTTCCTCGCCGCCGCGGCGTATTCGGCCGGCTGGTCCGCGCTCAACGTCGCCCAGGGGCCGTTCCTCACCGAGCACTCGAAGCCGGAGCACCGCAGCGAGCTGTTCGCGCTGCAGTTCGCGATCGGCACCGGGACGAACATCGGGGCGGCGGTCATCGGCGGCGTCGTCGCGGGAGCGGTCGCGGACGCGATCGGCCTGGATCCGGGCGGCGTCGGACCGTATCGGGTCATCCTTCTGCTCATGACCGCCGCGCTTGCCGGCGGGCTGCTGATCCTGCTGACGATCACCCGCGATCGGCCACCGGGCGGCGCGCACGACGGCGAGGGCCGGCCTGTCAGTGGCAGCCGCTTCGGCATTACGATCACGAACCGCAGCAGGTTCGTTCGCCTCGTGCTCCCGGGCTTCCTCATCTCGATCGGCGCGGGGCAGGTCCTGCCGTTCCTGAACCTGTTCATCCAGGGCAAGTTCGGTCTGGACCTCGCGAGCCTGAACGTCGTGTTCGCGTTGACAAGCCTCGGAACGATGCTTGCGGTCCTGTTCCAGCCGGCGATCGCGAAACGGCTCGGCCGCCTGCCCTCGGTGCTCCTCGTGCAGGGCGTCAGCATCCCGTTCCTCGTCGTCCTCGGGTTCTCGCCCCTGCTCTGGACCGTCATCGCCGCGATGACGGTCCGCAACTCCCTGATGAACGCCGGCAATCCGATCTTCTTCGCGTTCGCCCTCGATCACGTAGCGCCGTCCGAACGCGCGACGTTCTCGGCCGTCTCGGCGCTCCTGTGGTCCGCCGGCTGGGCCCTCGCCGGGCCGTGGTACTCGGTGCTCCAGGCGAATCTCGGGTTCGACGCCGGCTACGCCGTGAACTTCGCGACGATCATCATCCTGTACACGATCGCCACGGTCCTGCTGTGGCTGTGGTTCCGCGACGCCGAACCGCGACCGAACCGGCCCCTGCCGGCTCCGGCCGTTCCCGGGGCTTCGGCGTAGAATCCTCGTCCGTGGCCACCCAGACGACCGGCATCCCGAAGAACCCCGGTCGCCGTGATCTGGGGCTCCGCGCCACGCTCCTCTTCCCGGATCGCGAGATCGTCGAGCGCTACTACGTCCCGCTGATCTACACGGCCTGCCGGACGTGCTACTCGGAGCTCGATCCGGACGAGATCTTCCGGCGGGCGAGCGTCGGCGAGATCGACCCCGCGAAGATGCAGAAGCTCATCAGCGGCGTCATCGAGTCGGGCCACGGCAGCACGATCGAGCACGTCGTCTTCACGTTCGGCATCAGCGGCGTCAGCCGGACGCTGTCGCACCAGCTCGTGCGCCACCGCGCGGGCGTCGCGTTCGACCAGCAGAGCCAGCGCTACGTGAAGTTCAAGTCCGCGGCGACGATGCTGCCGCACACGATCGCCGAGGCGGACGAGGACGTCCGGGCTCGCTTCGAGGAGCAGGTCCAGGGCTCGATGTCGCTCTACGGCGACCTCGTTGAAGCCGGCATCCCGGGCGAGGATGCGCGGTTCGTCTTCCCGAACGCGACGCGCACGAACCTCGTGATGACGGCGAACCTCCGGGCGCTCATCCACATGTCGGGCCTGCGCCTCTGCACGATGGCCCAGTGGGAGATCCGACGGCTGTTCCAGCTCGTCCGCCACGAGATCTTCGCGGTCTCGCCGTTCCTCGGCTCGTTCCTCGCCCCGAAGTGCGTGCCGCTCGGCTACTGCGACGAGATGAACAACCGCGATGAGCACTGCCCGATCCGGCCGCATAAGGACAACGTCCTCGCGGCGTGGGCCGAGAAGGCAGCCGCGGCCAAGGCCGCCGGGCGCGAGCTGCCGGTCACCGAGCCCGCGCCGGTCGGCTGAAGCTGGCGGAGCCCGCGCCGGTCGGCTGACGCCGCGCGACACGCCGCCGAGCTTGGCGCTTCCGTCATGTACCACGCTGAGCGGTGCTAGGCGGGATTCCGCCCTCGTTCGACCGCCTCCGCACCCTGCCGCGCCCGGACACCTGCACGAATCGTTGCCGACCCACGCTCTCGAACGCGGGCGGGCGGAGCTAATACCACTGGCATTGGTAGGTGGCGGCGTATCGGGCGCGTTCGGCGGATATCACCACTGGCACCGGTAGCTGACGGACCGATGACGCTCGCGCCGTTCGCGACGCGGCGACCCATGGCGAGCTCAGAGGTCTGCGACGAACCGCCGGATGACGCGGGCCAGCCGTGGTCCCGCCTCGGCTCCGGAGTCGAGCACCTCTTCGTGGCTCAGCGTCTCCCCGGTGTACCCGGCGCCGGCGTTCGTCACGAGCGAGACGCCGCAGACCTCGAGGCCGGCCCAGCGGGCGGCGATGCACTCCAGGACCGTGGACATCCCGACGGCGTCGCCGCCCTGCGCTGCGAGCATCCGGACCTCGGCCGGCGTCTCGTAGGTCGGCCCCGTGAGACCGACATAGATGCCCTCTTCGAGGGTCACCCCCTCAGCCGCCCCGGCGGCGTGGAGACGCTGGCGCAGGCGGACGCTCCAGGCTTCGGTCAGGTCCGGGAACCGGGGGCCGATGTCGTCGGCGTTCGGCCCGATGAGCGGATTCCGGCCCGTCAGGTTGATGTGATCGCGAATGATCATCAGGGTCCCCGGGCCCCAGGCCGGGTTCAGTCCGCCGGCGGCATTCGTGAGCACGAGGACCTTCGCTCCCAGGCGCCGCGAGAGCAGCACCGGCTGGATGACCAGGCCGGGATCGTTGCCCTCGTACATGTGGAAGCGGCCCTGCAGGAGGACAACGGGGCGACCCTCAAGCCGACCGAGCAGCAGCCGGCCGGCATGCCCCGGAGCCGTCAGCGGCGGCCAGCCGGGCAGGTCGGCGAACGGGATTGCCACGGGATCGGTCAGCTCGTCGGCGAGGCCCCCGAGGCCCGAGCCCAGCACGATCGCGATCTCCGGGATGAGGTCCGATCGGGCGCGCGCGGCCGCCTCGAGGGCGTCGATCCGCGCGGGCTGATCCAAGGGCCGTATCGGCGCAGAGGGATCGATCTCGGGCGGGGTGCCGTCGGGCATCGGCGTGCGGGCCTCCGAGCGAACGTCCAGGGGGTCGACGGCCGTTGGCCCGCTGCTTCAGCCGCCCGGTGGGAGTACCGACACCGGGATGCCGGTCACGTCCCGCCGAGCGACTCGCCCGTGGACGGCGGTGAGGCCGTCGCGTCCGGGCAATGAAGCGCCCGAAAGAACCGACTGGTCTCGAGGATCCTTGATGTGATCTCGGTGTCCCCGCTTCCTGGCGGCCCCTTCGGGCAGGACGAAATGTAGTCGGCGCGTCATCGACGGGTCAACGCGGTTTTCCACGAAGTTGCCTTGTCACTGCAGCGAAGTATCCACGAGTCCACCGTCGATGTGGACAGGCGGTGGACAACGAATCGCGGCCGCAGGCCGAGTGGCACGCGTCAGCCGCCGACGGCGAACATCTCGACCCGCGGCAGGTGGCTCGTCGCCTCCGTCCGCAGCTCGGAATAGCGGTCGTCGCGGCGGCCCCAGACCGCGGCGATCCGGTTTCGGAGCTCCGTGTCGAGGGCGTCCCCCACGGCGCCCCCACGGAGGATCGCCCGGAGGTCGTGCCCGACCGCCGAGAACAGGCACGTGTAGAGCTTCCCGTCGGCCGAGATTCTGGCCCGCGTGCAGTCGCCACAGAACGGCTGGCTTACCGAGGCGATGACGCCAAGCTCACCGCTGCCGTCGCGGTAGCGCCAGCGCTCCGCGACCTCGCCGCGATAGCCCGGCTCGGCCGGCTCGAGCGGGCTCTCGGCGTCGATCGTCTCGACGATCTCACGCGCGGTGACGACATCGTCCAATCGCCAGCCGTTTGTGGTCCCGACGTCCATGTACTCGATGAAGCGCAGGACGATGCCCTCGTCGCGCGCCCAGCGGGCCAGGGGCAGGATCGAGGCCTCGTTCAGGCCGCGCCGCACGACGGTGTTCACCTTGATCGGCGCGAGGCCCGCGGCACGCGCCGCGGCGATGCCGTCGAGGACCCGGGCCACCGGAAAGTCCACGCCGTTCATTGCCTGGAACGTCGCGTCATCGAG
>DASRJS010000069.1:0-9472 GCA_035649355.1 Candidatus Polarisedimenticolia bacterium | reverse complement strand
GGGCGGCAGCGCAGGTAGCCGCCGAAGCGATGACGTATGATAGGGCCCGGCGTCACGAATGCAAGGCCGGCGCCGCGCACCCGGGTCGGTATTTCGAGCGTTCACGCTCGCGTCCCGCGCGGTCCGCGGACCGGTAGACCTGATCGAGCCCCGATCGGATCGCACCATGCGTCGCGTCGCCACCCGCATCAGAGGTAGAGCCGGACGGCGTGGAGTACTCGGTCCGATCCGCACGCATCACGGATGTCGAGCGCGTCATGGCGCTGTCCGGCGTGGAATCGGCTGCCGGTGACCTGCTCCGCCAGCTCGTCTACCTCCCCCATGCGACCGTCCTTGTCGCCGAGCTTCGGCGGGAGATCGTCGGCGCCGCGATCCTTGCGATCCGGCCGTCGATCAGGACCGGCGGTTTCGTCGGCCATCTCGATCTCCTCGCCGTCGGTGACGCGCACGATGCCGATCGGGTGACCGAGCTCTTGCTCGAAGAAGTCGTCCGCTCGGCCCGGAACAAGGGCTGCGCCGTCGTCCAGGCGCCGCAGCCGAGCGACCTCACCGAGCGGGCCCGGTGGGAGCGCCTTGGATTTCATGAAGCCGGCCCGCAGATGGAACGGGACGTCCAACCCGCCGGGGGCACCGGCGATGGACGGACCCGCTGACCGCGCAGCCCTGGCGCCAGGCGCCGGCTGACGCGTAATAGGAGACAGAGTGGGCAAGAACGTTGCCGTCTTCGTGGACGTGGCGAACATCTTCTACGCGGCCAAGGCCGCCGGAGTCGATATCGACTACGTCACGCTGCTGAAGTCGGCCACCGCCGGCCGGGACCTCGTGCGCGCATACGCATACACGGGACTCGATCCGGACAATGAGAACCAGCGGAACTTCCACGACTTCCTGCGCCGCCACGGCTACAAGGTCGTCAGCAAGGACATCCGCAAATACGGCGACGGCAAGGTCAAGGCGAACCTCGACATCGAGCTCGTCGTCGACATGCTCAAGACCGCGCGCAACCTCGACATCGCGATCGTGATCTCCGGTGACGGCGACTTCGCCCCGGCGATCCGCGCGGTCCAGGAGATGGGCGTGCGCGTCGAGGTCATCAGCTTCCGGGGCAACACGTCCTCGGACCTGATCGACGTCGCGGACCAGTTCAGCGACATCGCGGCGATCGCGAAGGTCGAGAAGGGCTCATCGCGCTCCGGACGCCGCGTCTCGGGCGACGACGAGGACCTGTCGATGACCGCGGTGCCCGAGAAGCAGAGCGAGGGCACCGGGCCGGTTCGTGGCCGCGGTCGCGGCCGCGGACGCACGCGGGCCCCCGAGGCCGAAGTCGTCGTGGCCAGCGAGAACGGCACGCCCCGGGCCGTGGAGGGGGCCGTCGTCGCGCTGCCCGGCGAGAAGCTGTCGCGGGCGCGTGGTCGCGCCGCTGCGGTGGTGGCGCCGGTCGACGTCGTGGCCGGCGTCGAGCCTCACGAGGAGGACGCCGGCGAAGTTGCGGCCGAAGGCGGCCTCGTCGGCGATGGCGAGGATCGACCGCGGCGGCGTCGCCGGCGCGGCGGTCGTGGTCGTGGCCGAGGCCGAGACGCTGTTGCGGGCGCGGTCGAAAGCGACGCGCCTGCCGAGATCGACGATGACATCGCGGAAGGCCAGCCGATCGCCGAGGCGCGACCGGCGGCGCGCACCCGCGCGTCGTTCGGATCGATCTGGGATTCGCAGCTCGGGGTCAACCCGGCGGCGCATACGTCGTCGACACCGGGCCGGCCCGTGGACGTGGATGACGAGGACCTCGACGAGCCGCCGATCCCCGAGTACCTGATCGCGGAACGCCGCGGCGGGGGCGGTCAGGCCGGACGTGGCGGGCGAGGTGGCCCGCAGCGCGGCGGTGCCCGCGGCGCGTACGCCGCGGCACTCGACCGCGAGCGCTACGGCGGCGGTGGTCGCGGCAGCGGCGTCAGCGGCGGCGCCGGTGCCGGTCGCGTGTCGCGGTACGCAGAGCCGCCGCGGCGTGACGCCGGGCGCGGGCCGCGCCAGGACTTCCGCGACGTGCGCGATGTCCGGCCGCCGCGGACCGGTGGTGGGGACGAGCCGTGGAGCGAGGTGCCGCCGGAGCTCGAGGCGATGCTCCGAGCCCAGATCTCGCAGCGCCGGCCGGCACCCGCGCCGGAGCCCAGGAACGCGCCAGCCCAGGTCTCGGCCGAGGCTGAAGCGTCAGCCGCGCCGGCACCGGCGCGACGCCGTGCGCCGGCTCGCGGTCGTGCGGCGGCCTCGGGCGAGGCGACGGCGGAAGCGCCGGCGCCGAAGGCGACGCGGTCTCGAGCTCCTCGGGCGAAGGCACCGGCCGCAGCGCTGAGCGATACGGCCGCGGCAACCGGCGATGCGCCGGAGGCTGCCGCTCCGAAGCGAAGGGCGCCACGGAAGGCCGCATCGACCTCGACAGATGCCGCGGCTCCCAAGCGGCGCACGACGCGCAAGCCCAAGGCGGACGACGCCGGCTGAGCCGGGAGGGTCTGTGACCGGCGCGGCAGCAGGCTGGCGCACCCAGGGTCAGGACGCCGCGCTCGCGGCCGTCCGCAGGGCGTTCGTCCAGGACGCGCTGCCGCACGCCATTCTGCTCGCCGGCCCCGCCGGAACGGGCAAGACGACGCTCGCCCTCGATCTCGCGGCCGCCGTCCTCTGCACGGAGGGCAGCCGCGAAGGCCGGCCGTGCCGAACGTGCCGT
Source organism: Candidatus Polarisedimenticolia bacterium (assembly GCA_035649355.1). GTDB lineage: Bacteria > Chloroflexota > Limnocylindria > Limnocylindrales > CSP1-4 > UBA5189. Next base: position 6,759 of record DASRJS010000069.1, on the reverse strand, counting down.
GGCTGCCGAATGGTCGAGCACGGCAACCATCCGGACCTTCATCGGCTCGCTCCCGGTGGCGCCGGTGCGACGATCGGGATCGGCGGCCGCGACCGTGGGCCGGGCATCCGCGGGCTGATCGATGAGCTGTCGTTGTTGCCGGCCGAAGGCGGCGCTCGGGTCGCGATCGTCGAATCCGCCGACCGCCTGACCGAGGACGCGCAGTCGGCGTTCCTCAAGACGCTCGAGGAACCACCTGCGCGCACGACGTTCATCCTCTGCGCGGACGAACCCGATCGGCTGCTGCCCACCGTGCGCTCGCGCTGCGCGCGGATCCGGCTCGGGCCCGTCGGCTCGCGGACGATCGAAGCCATCCTCGCCTCCGAGGCCGGCACAGATGCCCCAACCGCCGCGCGGCTTGCCCGTGTCGCCGGCGGCCGACCTGGGATCGCGCTCGCCTATGCCCGAGCCCCAGGCGGCGCGGTCACGATCCGCGACGAGATCGCGCGCGGCCTGCTCGACCTCGCTGCGAGGCGACGGGCCGAGCGGCTCACGACGATCCGAGACCTGCTCGCGCGGGCGGGCGACCTCGTCCGCAGCCTCGATGGGACACCGAACGCGCCACGGCCCAAGCGCGGCGCCGCCTCCGAAACGGAGGCCGCCGTCGCTGACGGCGTAGGCCCGGAGGAGGGGCCAGCTGTTCGGGCACCTGCGGCCGAGCGCCGTCGTGCAGCGCTGGCCCTGCTCGCGATCTGGCGTGATGTCGTCCGCGACCTCGCGCTCGTCGAGCGCGACGCCAGGCGGCTCGTCCGAGACACCGACCTCCTCGACGACTACGAGGCGGCGCTGGCTCGCCGATCGGGCCAGACGGGCGACGGATTCCTGCGCCGCCTCAGCCGGAGCGGGGAGCTGCTCGAAAACAATGTATCCCCAGAGCTCGCGCTTGATGCGCTCGCCCTCGCCTGGGGCCGCGCCGCTTGAGCGACGCTCCCGCACCCAACCAGCGCCTCGAGGCTCACGTTCACGGCCGCGTCCAGGGCGTGGGATTCCGGTATTTCGTCCTCGAACTGGCGAACCGGCTCCGCCTTCGCGGTTGGGTGGCCAACGACCCAGGCGGGGCGGTCAGCGTGCTCGCGGAAGGTCCTCGCGACACCCTTGACGCTCTCCTCGAAGGCCTCCGGGATGGACCTCCCGCGGCGCGGGTTGAGCGCGTCGATTCCGCCTGGTCACCCGCAACGGGCGAATTCACCCGATTTGGCGTCCGAAGCGGCTACCACGGCGGCGACTGAGGCGACGTCAGAGGCCCTCGCTCTCGGTCATGACGACGTCGTCGGGTGAGACCTCTCTTCGAAACGTGATCCTCAGGTCGCGCTGGACCCCGAGCGCCACGCAGCCAAGCGCCGGGAAGATGGAGGACTCGATGCGCAGAGTGAAGTGGTCCGGGTCATCGAACAGGGTCGCCGTCACGTGGCCCTCGCATGCACCGCCCAGCCACTGCGTCGAGAGGACGTTTGGTTGATCGGGAACGGCGTGGATCCCTTCCGTCCATTCGGCCGGCACCGGTGCTGCCGGCTCGATCGCCGTGACGAGACCGGTTCGATCCCAGAAGGTCAGCGGCAGCGGCTTGACGTGGAATTCCTGGACCCCGTCGCCCTGACCGGGAAACGTCGCCTGGAGCATCGACGCACCGATCGTGTCGCAGCTTGCGAGCGCCAGCGCGGCAAGGGCGACAACGGGGATGGCAAGGCGCTGCAGGCTGGTCACGGCAACCCGAGCAGGAGGCCTCCGTCGACCGCGGTGAACGTGCCGGTCTGGTAGCGCGCCGGTTCGGAGCAGAGGTAGGTCACGAGCGCGGCGAACTCGTCCGGGTCGCCGTAGCGGCCAATCGGGATCCCAGCGATCTGCCCGGCCTTCACTGCCTCCGGCGTTGAGCCGGTTCGGCGGGCGGCGTCCTCGTCGAGCTGCCGGATTCGGGAGGTGTCGAACCGACCGGGCATAACGCCGTTCACCGTCACACCATCGGCGGCGAGGCTGCGCGACACGGTCTTCAGCCAGGCCGTCAGGGCCGACCGTCCGGCATTCGAGTAGCTGAGATTGGCGATCGGCTGGCGAATGGCATACGACAGGATCGCGACGATCCGGCCCCAGCCGGCCTCGCGCATTGGACTCAGCAGGCGCGTCGCGAGGTCGATCGGCGTGGTCGCGAGCAGCTGGAAGGCGCTCGCCCATTCGGCTGAATCCGTGGCCGTCGGCTCGACCGGAGGCGGGCCGCCGGCGTTCAGGACGAGGATGTCGACGCCACCGAGGAGCTCGAGCGCGCGCGACGCAACAGCCGCCGCCGCGTCCGGATCGCGGGCGTCCGCGACGATCGTCCCGACCTGACCGCCATGTCGCGCTCGCAGGTCGGCCGCTGTGGCTTCCAGACGCGCTTCGGTACGTGCCCAGATAACGACTGAGCAGCCCTCGGAGGCCAGGCGTTCGGCGACCGCGCGACCCAGTCCCGCCGAGCCGCCACCGACAAGCGCGCGGCGGCCGCGGATCCCGAGGTCCATGGTGCCTCCTGGCGACGTGGGCCGTTCGCTCGCGGGCTGATGGGACGAGCGGGCTATACCCGACCCGCCCGAATGGCTCGATGCTAGCTTCGATGGACGGCCAGTCGATTGCCCACGAGCTGCCGGAACTCTATCGAGCCGTGCTCGAACGCGTCGCGCTGCTCGAACGCCAGGGCGCCCGGCGCGAGGCCGCGCACGTTCGAACGTCCGCCATCGCCGCGTACTCGCTGCGCTGGGACGACACCGCGAAGCGTCGCCTGACCGCGCTCCAGGCCCGCTGCGACCGAGTCATCGCCGGCACCGACCGCGCTCGAGGCCAGCTGGCCGACAGCTGGGCGCAGCTCTTCCGGCGCCGCGCAGCCTGACGCCGCGGCCCAATCGGGCCGCTTCGAGCTCGCCCGACCACCCAGCCGCCTGACCCCGTGACCGCGGCTACCCTTGGCCGGTGGCCGCGACGACCGCCGAGCTCATCGACCTGACGGTCGCCGCGCATGCCCGCCTTGCCGAGGTGGGCGAGGCCGTCGCCGAGGAATGGCAGTACATCCAGGACCTGCGCGCGGCGTGGCACGCCCGGCTCGCGGAGGTTCGCGCGACGCGCGGCTCCGAGAGCGCGTCGGATGCGATGGCGGCGGCGATCGAACGGTTGACGGACGAGACGTCGCGCATCGCTGATCCGCATCGCGCGATCGACTGGCTCTCGACGCTCCCGCAGGCCGCCCTGGTCGCCCTCGGCGAAGCCCGCTTCTGAGCCTCCGAGCGAGGGATGCGGTTCCAGGATGCGGCGCGGGATGCCCGGGCGATCACGTACGCGAGCATCCAGGCCGATCCGCTCGTGGCCCGCGCCGCTGAGCTCCTGGCCGAAGCGGACACGGCCCAGCGCGTTCTCGCGAGAGCGGTGATGAACGGTGAAACGGCGGACGCCGATGGCTGGCGGACGGCATTTCCGAGCGCGTTCGACGGCGCGACCGACGCGGCGGCCCGAGCCCGATCCGAGGCGATCCTCGAGGTCTCGCTCGCGGTCGCTGGGCGCGGCGACGAGGTCCGCAACCAGTTCCGGGGCGCGATCGTGGAGGTGCTGACCACGAAGCTGCTCGAGCGACGTGTGGGCGCAGGGGCAATCCGTCAGGAGCGCCGCATCCTCTTCGACGGCCGGGCGTCAGAGATTCATCCCTACGACGTCACGGTGGAGCGCGAAGCTGCCGCCGAGGCCTACGACTGCAAGTGGGGCGCTCGGGGCATCAACCCGGAGGTCCTGCTCCAGCTCGATTCTGCTCGTGCCTCAGCCGCGGACGAGGGCCAGCGGCTGACCGTGGCGCTCGTCATCTTCGATGCGCGACGCTCGTGCGCGGTTCGGATGGCCCGGTTGACCGCGCCGACCGGCAAGATCGGGCTCGTCGCGCTCGAGTCGCTCGATCGCCTCGGCGGCGTCAGCCAGTGAGCGAGGACCTCCTCGCCGGCCGCCTCGCGACGCCGATCCCGGGCATCGGCAACGGCTTCGTCGGCGGCTACCGCGTCCGCTTCGACGAGGCCGGACCCGACGGCCGGCTGCGAACCGCTGGCCTGCTGCGGTATGCACAGGACATCGCGTGGCGGCACTCGGAGGCGCTCGGCTTCGACCGCCGCTGGTACGAGGAGCAGGACCTGTCGTGGGTCGTCCGCGCGGTCGACCTGGAGGTGACCGCGCCCATCGCGATGGGCCAGGTCGTCATCACCGAGACCGTCGTCACCGAGGTCCGGCGGGCGTGGGCGCGGCGGCGGGGCGAGTTCAGGCTTGCGGACGGGACGTCGGTCGCGGTCGCGCTCACGGACTGGGTCATCGTCGACGGCCGGGGCCGTCTCGTCCGGATCCCCGAAGTCTTCGGCCAGTACTTCCCGAGCCGAGCCGCCGAGAGCAGCGTGACCCGCGTCTCGCCGCCGGACGCCCCGCCGGGCGCGCATCGCCTCGAGCTTCGCGTTCGGCCGCCCGACATCGATCCGATGGGCCACGTGAACAACGGTGTCTACCTCGACTGGTTCGAGGAGGCGCTCGCAGCCGCCGGCGCATCCGAGCTCGGTGCGCGCCTGCCGCGCCGGATCCGCCTCGAATACGCCGCCTCTGCCGAACCGGGCGACGTCCTCGAAGCCGTCAGCTGGCCGGCCGACGATGGCTGGTGGCAGCGCCTCGTTCGTCCCGCCGACGGCGCCGAGCTCGCGCGGGCGCGGATCGAGGCCTGACGGCTACCCTGCGCCCGTGACGCGAATCGTCTTCCGCGGCGGCCGACTCTTCGACGGCAGTGGCGCCGATCCCGCGCTCGCCGACGTCGCCATCGAGGGCGAGCGGATCGTCGACGTCGGCAGCGGTCTCGACGGCGACGAGGCCGTCGACGTCACCGGCAAGACGATGCTCCCGGGCCTGTTTGACTGTCACGTCCACGTCGTGATGAGCCATATCGACCACTGGCGGACGGTCAACACGCCGTTCTCGTACCAGTTCTTCGAAGCGGTTCGGAATCTCGCGGCGACGCTGCGGATCGGGATCACGAGCGTCCGCGATGCGGGCGGCGCGGACCTCGGCATCAAGCAGGCCGTCGCGGATGGGCTCATTCCTGGCCCGCGGCTACAGATCAGCCTCACGATGCTCAGCCAGACGGGCGGCCACGGCGACGACTGGTTCCCGTCGGGCGCCCTCGTCCCGCTGATGATCAGCCACCCGGGGCGGCCCGATGCCATCGTCGACGGGCCGGACGAGATGCGCCGCAAGGTTCGCGAGCTGCGCCGCGCGGGCGCCGACGTCGTCAAGGTCGCGACGTCCGGCGGCGTCGCCTCGGCGCGCTCCAACCCGGCGCACGCGCATTTCCGCGCCGCAGAGCTCGATGTACTCGTCGAAGAGGCGACCGCCGCCGGCATGTTCGTCATGGCCCATGCGCAGGCGGCGGCCGGGATCAAGAACGCGATCCGCGCCGGAATCCGCTCGATCGAGCACGGCGTCTTCCTCGACGACGAGGCGATCGACCTCATGCTCGAGCGGGGCACGTGGCTCGTCCCGACCCTGATCGCGCCGCAGGGCGTCATCGACGCCGCCGAAGCGGGCGCCCCGATCGCGCCGGCGATCCTGGCCAAGGCGCGAGCTGTCGTCGAAACACATCGAGCGAGCTTCCGCAAGGCGGTCGAGGCGGGCGTCAAGATCGCGATGGGGACGGACACCGGCGTCACCCCGCACGGCGAGAACCTCGGCGAGCTCCCGCTCATGGCGAAGGGCGGAATGTCGCCGGCCCAGGTGCTCCACGCGACGACGAAGAGCGCAGCCGAGCTCCTGGGCGTGGCCGAGGAGCTCGGGACGGTCGAGCCCGGCAAGCGGGCCGACCTGGTGATCGTCGACGGCGACCCGTTCGACCTCGAAGGGCTGGCGGGTCGGATCGCCGGCGTCTGGCAGGACGGCCGGGAGGCGACCGGCACCCAGTAACGTCCGCATGATGTTCGGGCTGTCCGGCATCCTTGGCATAGTGCAAAGGTCACTTGGCAGCTTGACCTCGAGCGTGCACGCTTGAGCCTGCGATGAACGCCCATCCGACGCCGAGGCTGCAGAACCGGCTTCGTGTCGCGCGGGCGGAGCTCGCGATCTCGCAGGAAGCGCTGGCTCGGAGCGTCGGCGTCAGCCGGCAGACGATCAGCTCGATCGAGACCGGGCAGTACTGCCCTTCCACGCTGCTCGCCTTCCGTCTCGCGGCCGCGCTCGAGGTCGGCGTGGACCGGCTGTTCTGGATCGAGGAGTCGAACGATGGCGCAGTTGATGGCGCGTGACGAGCGAGAGGCGCGGATCGATGATCGGGCCGACCGCTTCGCATACCTGGTCATGTCCTACCGGCTGCTTGCGATCGTGGCGTATCGCGGGCTCGTGGAGCGCGTGGCGTCATGGGAGCTCCTGGCGCTCGTCGTGCTCGGCGGCGTTGTCGGCTTCGCTGGCCGCGCCAGAGGCGGCGTCCTCACCGGGCGCTGGCTGGCGGTTGGGCTGACGACACTCGTCGTCGCGGCTGCGGTCGCAGCGGCGCTCGCGTTCCTGCGGACCTGATTCGGCGCGTCTCGGGAACTGCGGCCCACGAGCAGGGGCCGTTCAGCCCTCCAACCGCGGCGATCGCGGGGCGACGATTCGGACATGTCCAAACCGCGCACTGGCGCGCCACCGTACCCGGGCATCCCGGCCGTGGTCGACGGCTCCGAGGCGATCGCATCGGTCGAGGCCCGGATCAGC
>DASRJS010000068.1:0-14000 GCA_035649355.1 Candidatus Polarisedimenticolia bacterium | reverse complement strand
CCGTTGAATTTCGAGGAGTGGGAGCAGCGCGTCGGCCAGCTGATGTTCGTCTCGGCCACGCCGGGTCCCTACGAACTGCATCATTCCGGCGGGGCCGTGGTGGAGCAGATCATCCGGCCGACCGGCCTCGTCGATCCGATGATCGACGTCCGGCCGGTGCGGGGGCAGGTCGACGATCTGCTCGGCGAGATTCGCGACCGTGCGTCCCGCAAGGAGCGCGTCCTCGTGACGACGCTGACGAAGCGGATGGCCGAAGACCTCACGGATTACCTCCGCGAGCTCGGCGTCAAGGTCCAGTACCTCCATTCCGAGGTCGACACGCTCGAGCGCGTCGCGATCCTGCGCGACCTGCGGCTTGGCGTCTTCGATGTCGTTGTCGGCATCAACCTCCTGCGCGAGGGCATCGACCTGCCGGAGGTGACGCTCGTCGCGATCCTCGATGCCGACAAGGAGGGCTTCCTGCGAAGCGCCTGGTCGCTGATCCAGATGATCGGCCGGGCGGCCCGCAACATCGGCGGCGAGGTCGTGATGTACGCCGACACGATGACCGACTCGATGAAGGCCGCGATCGGCGAGACGGACCGCAGACGGGCGGCCCAGGCGAAGTACAACGCCGAGCACGGCATCGAACCGACGACGATCATCAAGGGCATCCGCGACCTCAACGACCAGCTCCGCTCCGTCGCCGAGTCGACGGTCGTGTACTCATCCGAGCGCGAGGCGCGCGATGCGCGCCTCCTCCAGCTGGACGCAAAGAAGGTCGAGAAGCTTGTTGCCCAGATGGAGACCGAGATGAAGGCCGCGGCCCGCGAGCTCGAGTTCGAGCGGGCGGCCGCGCTGCGCGACGAGATCCAACAGATCCGGCTGCGCGTCCTCGACGAGGACCAATCCGCGATCATCGCCCGGGCCGCCGAGCAGGCGGGGTCCGCGCGCCCGAAGTCATCAGGCAGCCGCGGTCGCGACCGCGCCGAGGAGGTCTCGGCATTCGAGGTGACCTCCGTGACCGTCCTCCCGGCTGGGGTTGAGCCCGGCGGCACGTCTGGCGGCCAGAACGGCCTCGGCCAGGACGGCCCAGATGGCCAGGACGGCCAGGATGGCCCGAGCCAGGGGACCGCCTCCGACTGGCTGCCCGGCATCCGCGACGAGCACGACGACGACGGCGGCTGGCAGGCGCGCTGGCTCGACCGGCCAACGTGGGACCAGGCCGTGACCCCGAACATCAAGCGCCGCACCGGCGCCCGTCCGGCCCGCCGCCGGCGCTAGCAGAGCCGGGCCGGCTCAGCTCGCCGAATGCCGGGCCGGCGGCCAATGTGCTGCCGTGGCACCACTGCGACCAGATCGGCCGACGCAATCGTCAGACGAAGGCGAGATGTGCCGCGAGAGCACTGACAGGACGCGAAACGAGGGCCTTCGGCCGCTCGAAGCCGGAAACGCGTCCCAGTGGTGCAGGTCCAGCACGCGGCAGGTGAGTGGCAGCAAATCGGCCGCCTTCACAGTGGCGAGATGAGCACAGTCCAACGCGTCCTCTCACGTGGCACTCGGCGGAGCGAACGCATCCTCCAGGCCATCGCCGATGAGTTCCTCGACCGTAGGCTGGCCGCCGGCTTGAGTCAGGCCGCGATCGCTACGGCGTGCGGGATCTCGCGTTCGGTCTACAGCCGGCTCGAGACCGCGAAGCGACGAAACCTCTCGATCGAAGAGGCCGCAAAGGTTGCGAGCGTTCTCGGCCTTGACCTCAGCGTCCGCCTCTACCCCGGTGGTGAACCGCTTCGAGATGCCGCCCAACACGCGAAGCTGACGCGCATCGTCGCCGCGGTCAGGCCGCCGCTGGCCGTTCGACTCGAGGTCCCGCTGCCAGCATCCCTAGATCGGGCCGAGCAGCGAAGCTGGGACGCGGTGCTCTTCGGACGGCATGCGCGGACCGCGATCGAAGTCGAGATGCGAATCCGAGACGCGCAGGCGCTCGAGCGTCGGATCGCCCTGAAACGTCGCGACGATCCAACAGACGCCTTCTTGCTGATCGTCGCCGACACGCGAAGCAATCGACGTGTCTTTGCCGCGAGCCCAGGCTTGTTCGCAGACCTTCCTCGCCTGCGATTTCGACATGTGATCGCCGCTCTGACTGCCGGTGAGCATCCTCCGACGGGGCTGATCCTCGCCTGAACACCTGTTCTGTTTGACGCGGTTCCGGTAGACTTGGCGGCGTGCCCCAGGACCAGATCGTCGTGCGCGGCGCACGCGAGCACAACCTCAAGAATGTCACGGTGTCGTTCCCGCGGGACAGGCTCGTCGTCATCACCGGGCTGTCCGGCAGCGGCAAGTCCAGCCTCGCCTTCGACACGATCTATGCCGAAGGCCAGCGCCGCTACGTCGAGAGCCTGAGCGCCTACGCGCGCCAGTTCCTCGGCCAGATGGAGAAGCCGGACGTCGACCAGATCGACGGCCTCTCCCCGGCGATCTCGATCGACCAGAAGGGCGCCAGCCGGAACCCAAGGTCAACCGTCGGGACCGTCACCGAGATCTACGACCACCTGCGGCTGCTGTTCTCGCGCATCGGCCATCCGCACTGCCCGAACGGCCACGAGATCGCGCGCCAGACGGTCCAGCAGATCGTCGACCAGGTCGTCGCCCTCCCGGAGGGGACGCGACTCCTCGTCCTCGGCCCCCTGATCAAGGACCGCAAGACCGAAGGCGATCGGGTGTTCGAAGGGGCCCGAAAGCAGGGCTTCGTCCGCGTCCGCGTGGATGGCGCGATGGTCGATCTGGCCGAAGCACCCACCCTGGACAAGTACAAGCGCCATTCGATCGAGGTCGTCGTGGACCGTTACGTCGTCCGGCGTGCCGAGGCGCCGGCCGAGTGGACACGCGACGAGCTCGGCCGGCCCATCGACCCTGAGACGCAGCGGGCGCTCCCGGATCCGGATGCGTCACGCCTGGCCGACTCGATCGAGACGGCCCTGCGCCTGGGCGAGGGCATCGTCATCGTCGCGCCGGCCACGCCCGACGGCGAGAAACCGGACTTCGAGGAGCGCCGCTACTCCGAGCGGTTCACCTGCCCGTACGACGGCTTCACGATGGACGAGCTCGAACCGCGGAGCTTCTCGTTCAACTCGCCGCACGGTGCCTGCCCGACCTGCACCGGGCTCGGGACGAAGCTCGAGATCGACCCGGACCTCCTCATCCCGGACAAGGCCAAGTCGCTCAAGCAGGGCGCGCTCGTGCCCTGGTCGCGGCTGCCGATGGAGGAGTCCTGGCGCCAGAAGATCATCGAGGCCGTCTGCGAGTCGCACGGCTGGTCCTCGACGAAGCCGGTGGCCGAGCTGCCGAAAGCGGCGATCGACTACCTCCTGTACGCCCCCAAGGACGAGCGGGTCATCGTTCGCTACCGCCACGAACGCGGTGAGAACACCTACTCCGCGACGTTCGAAGGGCTCGTCGTCAACCTCGAGCGGCGCTACCGCGAGACCGAGTCCGAATACATCAAGACCGAGCTCGAGAAGTTCATGGTCGTCAAGCCCTGCCCCACGTGCGGCGGCAAGCGGCTCCGTCCCGAAGCGCTCGCGGTGACGATCGACGGCAGCGACATCTCGTCAGTATCAAAGCTCGCGATCACCGATGCGCTCGCCTGGATCAACAGGCTGCCGGACCTCCTGACCGAGCGCGAGCGGACGATCGCCTACCAGATCCTCAAGGAGATCCGGGCGCGCCTCGGCTTCCTCGTCGACGTCGGGCTGGATTACCTCGCCATCGACCGGACGAGCCAGACGCTGTCCGGCGGCGAGGCCCAGCGGATCCGCCTCGCGACCCAGATCGGGACGACGCTGATGGGCGTCCTCTACATCCTCGACGAGCCGTCCGTCGGCCTCCACCAGCGCGACAACGCGAAGCTCATCGCGACCCTGACGCGGCTGCGCGACCTCGGCAACACGGTGCTCGTCGTCGAGCACGACGAGGAGACGATCCGAACGGCCGACTGGGTCGTCGACATCGGGCCCGGGGCAGGGGAGCATGGTGGCGAGATCATCGCCAACGGCCCGCTCGAGGCGATCCTTGGCGAGAAGCGCTCGATCACCGGCGCGTTCCTGCGAGGCGACCGCGCCGTGCCGATCCCCGAGTCGCGCCGCCCCGGCAACGGCAAGGCGCTCGTCGTGCGTGGCGCCCGGCAGCACAACCTCCAGGACCTCGACGTCACGATCCCGCTCGGGACGTTCACCGCGGTGACCGGCGTCTCGGGCAGCGGCAAGAGCACACTTGTCACGGAGGTCCTGTACCGCGCGCTGGCCCGGGAGCTGCACAACTCGCGCGAGCCCGTCGGTGCCCACGACGCGCTCGAGGGCGCCCACCAGATCGACAAGATCATCGAGATCGACCAGAGCCCGATCGGCCGGACGCCACGCTCGAACCCGGCGACGTACACGGGCATGTTCGGGCCGATGCGCGAGCTCTTCGCCGGGGTGCCCGAGGCGCGCGTCCGCGGCTACTCGCCCGGTCGCTTCTCGTTCAACGTCAAGGGCGGCCGCTGCGAGAACTGCAAGGGCGACGGGATCATCAAGATCGAGATGCAGTTCCTGTCCGACGTCTACGTGCCGTGCGAGGTCTGCAAGGGAGCCCGCTACAACCGCGAGGCGCTCGAGATCCACTACAAGGGCCGCTCGATCGCCGAGGTCCTCGAGATGACGGTCGCGGAGGCGGTCGACGTGTTCTCCGCCGTCCCGAGCATCGCCTCGAAGCTCCAGACGCTGAACGATGTCGGGCTGGGCTACATCCACCTCGGCCAGCCGGCCACGACGCTCTCCGGCGGCGAGGCGCAGCGGGTCAAGCTCTCCACCGAGCTGTCGAAGCGGGCCACGGGCAAGACGCTCTACGTCCTCGACGAGCCGACGACCGGCCTCCACTACGCCGACGTCGAGAAGCTCCTCCAGGTCCTTCACCGGCTCGTCGACAACGGCAACACCGTGCTCGTGATCGAGCACAACCTGGACGTCATCAAGACGGCCGACTGGATCATCGACCTCGGCCCTGAGGGTGGGGCCAAGGGCGGCCGGATCATCGCCGAGGGCACGCCCGAGCAGGTGGCTCGCGTCCGCGGCTCGGCGACCGCCGAGTACCTGTCGCGGATCCTGCGCGGCGAGCCGCTCGTGCCGCTGTCCGATGTGACCTTTGCCGAGGCCGCCGGACGCACGAAGCCGACGAACGGACGCGGCAACGGCCGCCCGAGCCGCGATGTCACGACGCTCGCGGCGACGAAGGCCGCTCCAGCGCGAAAGCGCGCCGCGGCGACGAGGACCGCCTAGCCACCTCGGCCCACGGAGCGCGCACCCCGACGCCCTGAGCAATCTCCGTGCGCAATGCCGAGAGATCGCTCTCTTGACAGCGGTGCTAGAGTGCCGCATGTGATCGTGAGAGCGCTCTCACAGAGACGCTGACCGGTGACCGTCACTCCGGGAGGGGCTGTGGCCGAGCGAGACGCTGCGGGCAATGGCCGCGGCTCGACCCTCGAAGAGGTTGCGCTTGCAGCCGGTGTCTCGCGTGCGACCGTCTCGCGGGTCGTGAACGGCAACCCGCGCGTCGCTCCCGAGGTCCGGCGCGCCGTGGAGCGCGCTGTCGATCGCCTCGGCTACGTTCCGAACCCGGCCGCCCGGAGCCTCGTCACACGGCGCAGCCAGTCGATCGCCCTGGTCATCGGCGAGCCCGCCGGCAGGCTGTTCGCAGAGCCCTTTTTCGCACGGCTGCTGCGCGGCATCGGCGCGGCGCTCAGCGAGCGCGATCTCCAGCTCGTGCTCCTCATGCCGCAGACATCCGAAGAAGAGGATCGCGCCGGGCGCTACCTCAGCGCCGGCCACGTCGACGGCGCGCTCCTGGCGTCGCTCCACGGCGACGACCCGCTGCCGGGGCAGCTCGCCCGTCGCGGTTTACCCGTCGTCGTCGGCGGCCGGCCCCCGCGAACCGCGGACGTCAGCTACGTCGATGTCGACAATGTCGCCGGCGCGCGCAGCGCAGTCGAGCATCTCATCGCCGATGGCCGGCAGGCGATCGCGACGATCACCGGTCCGGGCGACATGGCCGTGAGCCAGGACCGCCTGACCGGCTACCGGCAGGCGCTCGAGGCGGCCGGCCGGGCGCTCGACCCTCGACTCGAGGCCGCCGGCGACTTCGGCCAGGAGAGCGGAGCGGCGGCGATACGCGACATTCTCGGGGCGCGGCCGGACGTGGACGCCGTGTTCGCAGCCTCGGACCTCATGGCTGCCGGCGCCGTCCAGGCGCTCCGCGCCGCGGGTCGCCGCATGCCTGAGGACGTCGCGGTCGTCGGCTATGACGACTCGCCGATCGCGACGACGACTGATCCACCCCTCTCGAGCGTCAGGCAGCCCATCGAGGAGATGGGTCGCGAGATGACTCGACTGCTCGTCGAGGTCATGGCCGCGAAACGGCCGGTTGCGAAGCGAGTGCTGCTCGGCACCGAGCTGGTCGTTCGCGAATCGAGCGGGAGGGTCGCCAGGAGCTGACATCGACCGGGTAGGAACGGCCGGCGCCTGCCGGCGACGAATGAGCCGGATCGAGCGATCCGAGCTTCACAGGAGGAGCGTTAGCGATGAACCGAACGTTCGATGGGGCGAGACGAGCATCCGCGTTGCTCGTCCTGCTCTCGATCCTCGCAGTCGCCTGCAGCGGCAGTGCGTCCCAATCTCCGTCAGCCGAACCGTCACCGTCAACGGTCGCGGTCACCCCGGCACCGGTTGAGACCGGCGAGGGCGGGCTGACGGCCGACGGCAAGGTGCTGATCCGCTGGTACGTCGGCCTGGGCACCGGCGCGCAGCCGGACCAGATCGCCGACGAGCAGAAGGTCGTCGCGGACTTCAACGCGTCCCAGGACAAGATCGTCCTGAGCCTTGAGATCTACCAGAACACCACGGCCTACGACATCCTGAGCACGCAGATCGCGGCCAGCAACCCGCCGGACATCATCGGGCCGGTCGGCTTCCGAGGCTTCTACTCGTACGGCGATCAGCTCCTGGACCTCGCCCCGTACATCGAGTCCTCGGGCTTCGACGTCAGCGATCTCGACCCCGCCCTCCTGGAGGCCTACAAGGAAGGCTTCGGTGGCCAGGTTGGCATCCCGTTCGCGATCTACCCCTCGTTCATCTACTACAACAAGGACCTGTTCGACGAGGCCGGACTTGCGTACCCGCCGCACAAGGTTGGCGACAAGTACGACGGCAAGGACTGGAACTGGGACACGCTGACCGAGCTGGCCAAGAAGCTGACCGTGGATACCGGCGGCAACGACGCGACATCCTCGGCCTTCGACTCGAGCAGCATCGACCAGTGGGGCTACTACATGCAGTGGACCGACCCGCGCGGCTGGGGCACCCAGCGCAAGGCCGGCCAGGTCGTCGACGCCAGCGGCAACGCCCAGATCCCGGACGGCTGGGTCGACGCATGGCAGTGGTACTACGACGGCATGTGGAAGGACCACTTCATCCCGACCGGCACCGAGAACCGCTCGGATGCCCTCGGGCCGGACAATGCCTTCCAGTCCGGCAACGTGGCCATGGACTTCGTGCACCTTTGGTACACCTGCTGCGCTTGGCCGGCCGATGGCGCGCCGCCCACGCCGCACTGGGACATCGCTGTCCCGCCGTCGAATGACGGGACCACGACCGCCAAGCTGCACGCCGACACGTTCGGCGTCATGAAGGCCACCAAGCATCCGGACGAAGCGTTCGAGGTCCTGCAGTACCTGCTCGGCAACGACACGCTCATCGCGCGCTATGGCGCCCTGCCGGCCGTCAAGAGCAAGCAGGCCGCGTTCTTCGATGCACTCGACGCGCGGTTTGCGCCGAATGACATCGACTGGCAGGTCGCGCTCGATATGCTCGCATACCCCGACGTGCCCAGCCACGAGGCGGACATGCCGAACTTCCTCAAGGCGGACGCCGCGATCAAGGCCTTCCAGGAGAAGCTGATCACGACGCCCGGCCTCGACATCGCCGCTGAGGCGGAGACACTGAGAGCAACCCTGCAGGACCTCTTCGACGAGGCCCGCTAGCCGAATCCGGGGCGCGCCCGTTCCCCAGCGGGCGCGCCCGACCACACCGCCCAACGCCTGAAGCCGGAGGAGACCGATGGCCGCCACGCCCGGCGAGGCGACCCTGGCGCGCGGCGCCGTCGGCAGCAGCCGGCCGCGCTGGGGATTTGCCCGCCGCGAGGCGATGTGGGGCTACCTCTTCATCTCACCGTGGATCGCGGGCTTCCTGCTCTTCACGCTCATCCCGATGGCGGCCGCGCTGGTCTTCAGCCTGACCGACTTCGACCTCCGCAAGCCCGATGCGATCCACTTCATCGGCCTCCGAAACTACGAGCGCCTGCTCGTCGATCACGGAGTCCAGAGCTCGCTCCTGACCACGATCCGCTACATCCTGATCACGGTCCCGCTCAACCTCGTCTTCTCGCTGGCCGTTGCGACCCTGCTCAACTCGCCCCAGGTCGCCGGCCGGTCTGCCTTTCGGACGCTCTTCTACATGCCCATCCAGATCCCGCTCGTCGCGGCGACCCTGATCTGGGCCGGCGTCCTGAACGGTTCGAGCGGCTGGGTCAACCAGGCCCTTGGAGCGGTTGGCATCACCGGGCCCGACTGGATCGGGGATTCGGGCTGGGTCCTCGTCACGCTCGCCCTCATCGGCCTGTGGAGCTGCGGAAACATGATGCTGATCTTCATCGCGGGGCTGCAGAGCGTGCCTTCGGAGCTCTATGACGCGGCTCGGGTCGACGGCGCCGGACGCTGGGCGACGTTCACGCGGGTGACCGTGCCGCTGATCACACCGGTCATCTTCTACAACGTCCTGATCAGCCTCGTCACGAGCTTCCAGGTCTTCATCCAGCCGTACGTCCTCAAGAACGGCATCCCCGACGACGCGACGAATCTCTTCAACGTCAATCTGTACCGCGAGGCGTTCTCGTTCAACCAGATGGGCTACGCGTCGGCGCTGGCCTGGGTCCTCTTCGGGGTGATCCTTGTCGTGACCCTCGTCCTGTTCTGGTCGTCACGACGCTGGGTCTACTACGCGGCGGAACGCTGATGGCGACCTACCCCGCGGTTCGACGGACGAGCTCTGCGCCGCTGCTTGGGCGCGAGGCGCGCCGGTTCACCGGCCGCGCGGCGATGACGCTGCTGGCGATCGCCGTCCTCAGCGGGTTCCTGCTGCCGCTTGCGTACATGGCGCTGACCGCGCTGAAGGATCAGCAGCAGATCACGGATCAATCCGCGCCGCTGTACCCGGCGACGCCCCTGACCTTCGAATACCAGGGCACCGAGTACCCGATCCTGCAGGTCCCGCTCGACGACGGCGTGCGGCCCCTGGCGATCATCACGAAAGGCCGCGAGGACTCCGTCTTCATCGACCCGGCCAATCCCGGGGCCGGCCCGATCGAGTGGCACGGCCGCTGGCGAACGCTCGAGGCGGCGCACGTCCTTGACCCCAAGGTCGAGAACTTCGGCAAGGCCTGGGACGAGATCCAGTTCCCGAAGCTCTTCCGGAACACCCTGATCATCGCCGGAGTCGGCACGATCGGTGCGGTCGCCTCTGCGATCGCCGTCGCCTACGGCTTCAGTCGGTTCCGGTTCCGCTTCCGCGGCGGGCTCTTCGTCATCCTGCTTGCGACGATCATGCTCAGCCAGCAGGCGACGCTCGTGCCCTCGTACATCATCTTCACGAAGATCGGCTGGGCGGGGACGTGGCTGCCGCTGATCGTGCCCCATTTCTTTGCCAACGCCTACAACGTCTTCCTCTTGCGCCAGTACTTCATGTCGATCCCACGCGAGCTGGACGAAGCCGCGATGATCGATGGCGCCAGCCCATTCCGGATCCTGCGATCGGTGATCGTGCCGCAGGCGATCCCGGCAATCACCGCGGTCGCGCTGTTCCACTTCTTCTACTCGTGGAACGAGTTCCTGCTGGCGCTCGTGTACGTCGGTGGCAAGCCCGACCTGTGGCCGCTGACGCTCGGAATCCAGCAGTTTGCGGCGCTCTTCTTCACGCGCGTCCCGCTCGTCCAGGCCAGCGCGATCCTGACGATCGCCGTCCCGGTCGTGATCTTCTTCCTCGCCCAGCGCGCGTTCATGCGCGGCGTCGTTGTCACCGGCGTCGAGAAGTAACGCGATGGCCATTCGCGTCTCGAGCGTGGCGTGGTCGCGCGCACTCGGACTTGGCTACGAGCCGGAGCCGCGGCCGCGCGTCGCGATGCCGATGATCGATGACGGGCCGTGGGCCGGCGTCCCGATCGGCGGGATCGGCGCGGGCAGCATCGGGCGGACGCAGCGCGGCGACTTCGCGCGCTGGCACCTGCGGGTCGGCGAGCACCGCTTCGAATCGGAGCCTGCCGACGGGTTCGCCGTCTGGGCCGGGTCCGGGACGGGCTCGGTCGCGCAGGTCCTCCGAACGACGCCGCCGCCGGCGGGCTGGGGGGAGCCGCTCGCGATCGGGGCAGGCACGTACCGAGCCCTGTTCCCGCGCTCGTGGTTCGAGTTCGACTCGCCGGATCTGCCGATCCGGGTCACCGAGGAGCAGCTGAGCCCGGTCATGCCCGGCGACGACGCCGCGGCGAGCCTGCCGGTCGGGACGTTCGAGCTGGAGCTCGAGAACCCGGGGCCGGTACCGGTCGATGCCGCCGTGCTCCTGAGCTGGGCGGATCCGCTCGGGGACGCCCTCGCGGTCGACGGCCGCGGCGTCGAGCGGCGCGTGGAAGCGTTCGAGGTCGGCGGCAGCGTTGGCTTGGGCTTTGTCGCGGACGCGGGTGGCGAGCTGGCCGGCTCGTTTGCCATCGCGGCGGCGACCGACGACGGCGTTGAGATCACCCGCCTGGGACCGGTCGCGGCAGACGCCGCGGGCGACCTCTGGGCCGACTTCGCCAGCGACGGCCGGCTCGCGGACGCCGGCCTTGGTGGTTCGAGCGAGAAGGGCACCGTCATCGCGCTCGCTGCGCGCGTCCACCTGGCACCCGGTTCGAAGCGTACGGTCCGCTTTGCGGTCGCCTGGGATCTGCCGTTTGCCCGCTTCGGCGACGGCCGACGCTGGCGCAAGCGCTACACGCGCGAATGGGGAGTGAGCGGGCTACGAGCCCCCGACCTTGCGGCTCACGGCCTCGCGAGCATCGACGGCTGGCGGGCCGCGATCGAGGCCTGGCAGGCACCGATTCTCGAGTCCCCGGATCGGCCGGACTGGTACAAGGCGGCGCTGTTCAACGAGCTCTACTACGTCGTCGATGGCGGCACGATCTGGCGCGACGGCGGCGGCGACCCGGCACCGTCCAGGGACGGCGCCGCCGAGCTCGCGATCCTCGAATGCTTCGACTACCCGTTCTACGACACGCTCGACGTCCACTTCTATGCCGCGTCGGCGATCCGGCGCCTGTGGCCGTCGTTGCAGGCCTCGATCAGTCGCGCCTACGCCCACACCGTGGCGATCGATGACCCGACGCCGATCATCACGCAAGCGACCGGGGACCCGGGCATCCGAAAGCTCCCGGGTGCGCTGCCGCACGATCTCGGCGGGCCGGCGGAAGACCCGCTCGTCCGGGTCAACCACTACACGTTCCGGGAGGTCAACAGCTGGAAGGACCTCAACCCGAAGTTCGTCCTCAGCGCCTGGCTCGACCGCCTGAGCGACGCGGATCCCGACGGCTTCACCCGAGACGTCTGGCCGGCGATCCAGACCGCAATGGCGTACGTCGCTGTGTTCGACCGCGACGGCGACGGCCTGCTCGAGCACGACGGGCTGCCGGACCAGACGTACGACACCTGGCCGATGCGCGGTGCCAGCGCATACGGCGGGAGCCTGTGGCTCGCGGCCCTTCGGGCGGCCGCGGCCTTTGCCCGCGCGGTCGGCGACGAGGCCGCTGCGCGGCGCTGGGACGACAACTTCACGCAAGCGCGCGCGACCTTCGATGCCCGGCTCTGGAACGGCCGCTCATACGACTACGACAGCAGCGGCGGGCCGCTGTCGGACACGGTCATGGCCGACCAGCTCGTCGGCCAGTGGTTCGCGGACGTCAGCGGGCTGGGCGACCTGCTGCCCCGCGAACGCGTCGAGAGCGCGCTCCGGCGCGTCTTCGAGCTCAACGTCATCGACTTCGGCGACGGGTTGCGCGGCGCGGTCAACGGCATGCGGCCCGACGGCACGATCGACCGCTCGAGCGAGCAGTCGGAGGAGGTCTGGGTCGGCACGACCTACGCACTCGCCGCGTTCATGATCGGCCGCGGCCTCGTTTCCGAAGGCTGGACCACCGCGGAAGGCGCGGCCCGCGTCGTGTGGCAGGAGGGGCTCTGGTTCCGGACGCCCGAGGCCTACGACCGGAACGGCAACTATCGGGCGTCGCTCTACCTTCGACCGCTCGCGATCTGGGCGATCGAAGAGGCGCTCGAACGGCGCGCGAACGGCGGGCGAACTGCCGCGGCGTAGCATGAGCCCGTGCCCGAGATCGACTACGCGTTCCTTGCCGATGCCGCCCAGGCCACGCCGGGCCAGAAGTTCAACGTCCTCGGCGGCGGCCTCGACCACATCGGCGGCCAGACCTACCCGCTGCGGCATCCGCACCTTGCCCTGGTCATCGGGTTGCGGGTCACGGCGACCGAGGTCGACCGCGCCCACGAGCTGCGCTTCGTCCTCCTCGATCCCGATGGCCGTGAGGTCGCCGCGGCGAGCAGCAACCTGACGGTCCACGGGCGCACCGATGCCCGCGATCGCCCGGTGACGCTCGCGATCGACGCCTGGAACCTGACGTTTCCGGCACCGGGCGACTACTCGTTCCGGTTGCTCGTCAACGGCTCGGAGCGGCGGCGGATCCCGCTCGTCCTCGTCCGGCTGCCGGCCGGGGACGCTCCGGCCGCACCGTCCGCCTCGCCGCCGGCGACGGAGGGTCCGATCAACTGACCGCGGCACGGCCGGCGCGGCACGAGCTGCCCGTCATCGATGAGGCCGCCCTCCGCGCGGCTCGGGCCGCCGAGATTGCGGCGCAGCGAGCGCGTGAGCTCGACATCGACCGTTGGGAGCGCTATCTCGCGCCGCTGCCCGAGCGCCTGCGGGATGCCCCGATCGCGGAGCTGCGCGGCGCGGCTCGCCGGGTCAGATCCGCCTACGGTCCGAAGGATTCGATTCGGGACGCGCTACCGGCCGATGTCACCGAACCGTTGCTCGACGCCGTCGACCGCCTCCTGCGAGCGCTCGATCGACGGGATGCCGAAGGTCGCGAGGCCGGCTGACGGGCTAGAGAATCCCCGGGATGAGGCGTTTCGTACGGGCGCGATAGGCCTCGTAGGCCGGGTAACGGCCGATGAGCAGCTCCTCCTCGCGCGCCGCCTTCAGGTAGAGGATCGCGACCAGCGCGACGTCGGCGCCGAGGGCGAGCGGCGAGCCTCGCGCAATTGCCCAGCCGAGCCCGCCGAGCGCGATGCCGCTGTAGATCGGATGACGCACGCGCGCGTAGAGCCCGGTGTCGACGAGCCCGCCGTCATCGCGCGGCTGCGGCAGCGCCGAGAACGAGCGACGGCGGAGCAGCTGCAGCGCGGCGCCAAAGGCGACGGCCACGCCGAGGGCTGAGAGGATGGAGCCGACGAGCCCGAGGAGTATTGCGGTCCCGCCCGCGAAGGTCGGCCGCCACGGGTCGATCTCCGGCGCCTTCGCGACGACAAGGATCAGGAACAGCTGGGCGGCGAGCCAACCTTCGCCGCGCGGTCCGAGGCTCGGTAGCCGGCTCATCGGCCGAATCTAGTGCAGGACTCCGGGGTCGAGGCCGAGCTCCGCGGCCGTGAAGGCCTCGAGCATGAACGTCGATGGCGTCGCGGGGTCGTACATGAGGATGAGCGAGCGCCGGGCGCGCGTCCACGCGACGTAGGCGAGGCGCCGCTCCTCCTCGAGCGCCCGCTCGGGTTCGAGCGCATCGCTGAGGGATCGCGCGCTCGGGAACCGCTCGGCGTCCATGTCGATGACCGCGACGTCGTCGAA
>DASRJS010000067.1:0-4436 GCA_035649355.1 Candidatus Polarisedimenticolia bacterium | reverse complement strand
AGCCCTCGGCCGGAGCCTTCGGCACGCGCGCCAGTCGCTCTCGGATGCGCGCCGGGATCGGGAGCTCGATCGAGAGTTCGGAGGCGCTCATGCGACGAGCATCTCCGCGAGCGGCCGCTCCGGGATGACCGTGTGGACCGGAACCTCATATTCCGCGAGCGCGTGCCGGATCGCGCGGGTTTCCTGGGCTCGCCGCGACTCGATCTCCGAATCCGGGTCCTGCGGCCCCAGCCCCCGGCGACGCAGCTCCTCATCGCGCGCATACCGGTCATACGAGGCGGGATCGGGCTGGACGACGACGCAGCCGACGCCGCGGGCCCGGAGCGTCGCGAGCGGCTTGACCCAGCCGCGATCGAGCGAGGAGGTGATGATGACGGCGGTCATGCCGCGTCGGATCCGGCTGACCGTGCCGACGAGCGCCTCGGACAGCGGCTGTGTCCCGTCCCCTTCGACCGCCGCGAGCAGCTGCATGACCTTCAGGTGCTGCCGGCCGCCACGGTCCGGCGGCAGCTGGGTCAGCCGATGCATGTTCACGGTCATGCCGACGGCACGGTTCTCGAGAATCGCTTTGTCGGCGACGGAAGCGGCGACGCGGACGGCCGCCTCGACGGTTGACTCGACCCCGCGCCCGGCCTGCACCGCCCGATCGAGGTCGAGGATGATCCAGGCGTCCGCGGTCTGCTCGAGGTCGAACTCCTTGACCTGGATGTCGCCGTGGCGCGCCGTCGACTTCCAGTGGATTCGATTGAAAGCGTCGCCCGGGGCCCAGGGCCGAACCGTGACCGCGAGCGGCGTCGACTGCAGCGTGCGCTCGGGCGTCGAGTGGCTGCCGTCGATCGCGGCGGCGGGCAGCTTCCAGAGGGGCAGCGGCTCGATCCGCGGATAGACGACGACCGGCACGCCCGTCCCGACGGACGCCGAGGCTTCGAACAGGCCGAACGGATCGCCGGTCCGGATCTGGAGCGGCTCGATGCGGAAGTGGCCGCGCCGGGTCAGCGGCGTCCGGACGAGCCACGAGCGCTCGGTCCGTGGCCCGAGCGAGATGGCCCGGCCGGGCAGGCCCGCCGGGAGGCTCGTCGGGTTGTGGATCTCGAGCCACAGCTTCGGGATCCGGCTCGTGTTCCGGAGCGTGTAAGTGACGCGAATCCGGTCGCCGACGTGGCCGGACAGCTGATCGACGGCATACCCGGCCTCGAGATCCGAGAGGCCGAGACGCGTCAGGACATACGAGCCGCCGACGACGAGCACCGCGAGGTAGACGAGGTAGAAGAGGAACGCCCAGCCGGTCGAGAACGCGGCGACGAGAAGGATGAGCGCGAAGAGTGCGAGCTGGAGCCGGCGAAGCACAGTGGGTCTCTCGTCCTCGTTGGTTCAGACGGCGATCAGGCCTCGCTTGCCGGCGCCTTGGCGACGACCTCGCGCGGGCCGCCGGTCGTCTGCCCGGAGCCAGTCGGAGTGACGTTCTCCACCGGCGTCGCATCGAGCAGCTCGTGGACGACCTGGGCCGGCTGGACGTCGTGGATCGACGAGCTCGTCTTGATGATGAGCCGGTGGGCCAGACAGGGCTCGGCGAGAGCCTTGACGTCGTCGGGAATGACGTAGTCGCGGCCGAGCAGGCCGGCGAGCGCCTGGCCGGCGCGGTAGAGCGCGATCGAGCCACGGGGCGATGCGCCGAGGTAGACGTCAGGGTGGTTCCGCGTGCCGACGACGAGCCGGACGATGTAGTCGGAAACGGTCGGGTCGACATAGACCTCGCGGACCATTTCCTGCATCTCGCGCAGTTCGTCGCCCGAGATGACCTCGCCGACGTCGTCGATCGGGTGCGTGCGCTTCTGCTCGTCGAGGATGACGATCTCATCGACGAGCTGCGGGTAGCCGAGCTTGAGCCGGAGCATGAAGCGGTCCAGCTGCGCTTCGGGGAGCGCGAACGTGCCCTCGTATTCGATCGGGTTCTGCGTCGCGATGACGAGGAACGGATCGGGCATCGGCCAGGTCGTGCCGTCGACCGTCGCCTGGCGCTCCTCCATGCACTCGAGGAGCGACGATTGCGTCTTCGGGGTCGCGCGGTTGATCTCGTCCGCCAGCACGACCTGGCTCATGATCGGGCCGGGCCGGAACTCGAACTCGCGCGTCTTCTGGTTATAGATCGAGAGTCCGGTCACGTCCGACGGCAGCAGGTCCGGCGTGAACTGGATGCGCCGGAACGTGCAGCCGAGACTTCGGGCGATCGCCTTCGCGAGGACGGTCTTGCCCGTGCCCGGGACGTCCTCGATGAGCAGATGGCCGCGACACAGCAGCGCCACGAGTGCGAGGCGCACCTCGCGATGCTTGCCGACGATCACGCGCTCGACGTTCGCGATGACGCGATCGCCAGATTCCTGGATCCTGGTCAACGGGCTCCCTCCCTCGGCGTCTGGTCGCGATGTCGGGCGACGCGGGACGCAGGCTCGCCGGATGGTACGCCGAGGACGACCGAAAGGTTCGCCGCGTGACGGCCGACAGCGCGCCGAATCGGCACCTCAGGCGCTCGGACGGTTCTCCTCCGCCGCGACCGCCGCGCCGACGATGCCCGCGTCGTTCTTCAGTTGGGCGGGGACAACCGGGACCTTCGTCGTGAACATCGGAATGAACTGCGCCGCGCGTTTCGAGATCCCGCCACCGATGATGAAGAGGTCCGGCCAGATCAGCTTCTCGTAGGTCCGCAGCACCTCGTCGACGCGCTTCGCCCAGGCGCTCAGGGACAGCGACTTCGTCGTCCGCACGGCCGCTGATGCTCGCGCTTCGGCCTCCCGGCCGCGCACCTCGATGTGGCCGAACTCGAGGTTCGGAACGAGCCGCCCGTCGACGAAGATCGCGGTCCCGATCCCGGTCCCGAGCGTGACGATCATCACGGTGCCCGCCTGGTCGCGGCCGGCGCCGTAGCGCATCTCGGCGATGCCGGCAGCATCAGCGTCATTCAGGACGACGACCGGCCGATCGAGGCGCGCGGTGAGAAGCGTCACCGCGTCGACCTCGATCCACGAGGGATCGATGTTCGCGGCCGTCCGGACGATCCCGCGCTGGACGGCGGCGGGGACGGTCACGCCGATGGCGCCAGGTGTCTTGAACCGGCCAACGACCTCGGCGATGGTCTCGATGACGGCATCCGGCGTGGCCGGCTTGGGCGTGGGCACGCGGAGTCGCTGGGCGCTGAGCGCGCCTTGCTCGAGATCGACGGGCGCGCCTTTGATGCCGCTGCCGCCGACGTCGACGCCGATCCGCTGTGTCACCCCAGCATCATGCCGCCTTCCGAGCCGTGACGAGCGCCCAGATCGTGAGCAACGCCCCGATCCCGCCGACGACGGCGAGGAACAGCTGGCCGCCCTGGTAGGCCGCGATCGCGGCGCTGGCGAGCAGGACGACCAGTACGATGGCGAGAATCCCGGTCGCGACGCGGGCCGGCGTCAGCCTCACAGGCCAAGCGCCATGCGCATGAGATCGCCGGCGATCGGTGCGGCTCGAGCACCACCACGGCCACCGTGCTCGACGACCACCGCGATGGCGATCGTCGGATTGTCGGCCGGGGCGAAGCCGATGAACCATGAATGCGGCTCCGTCCCGCCGCCGATCTCGGCGGTCCCCGACTTGCCCGCGACCTGGATGCCTGCGATCTGGGCGCCGCTCGTGAACTGGCGTCCGAGCTCGCCTTCGACGGCCCGGATCATCGCGGCAGTCACCTCGGCCGCGGTCTGCGAGGACATCGCCCGGCGCCAGACCTCGGCGTTCACGGTCGTCGTCCCGTCGCGGCCGACAAAGGCATCGACGAGACGCGGCTGCATGATGGTGCCGCCGTTGGCGACGGCGGCAGCGACGAGCGCCATCTGGAGCGGCGTCACGAACGTCTCGCCCTGGCCGAACCCCGCGGTCGCGAGCTCGACGGCATCGCGGAACCCACCGCCGAACTCACCGCCACCGCCAGTCACCTGCGAAGAGCTGGTCGACAGCGGGAACAGCAACGGCTTCCCGAACCCGAGATCCTCGGCGCGCGCGTCGAGCGCCTCGCCGCCGGTCTTCAGCGCCGTCAAGGCGAAGTAGACGTTGCACGACACCTCGACTGCCTCGGGGAAGGTCAAGGCCCGCGAGCCGGTCTGCGTGTGGTGGCCGTCGTGGATCGTGTAGCCGGAGATCGTGAGGCCCTTCGTCTCGGCTCCGGGCTGCTCTGGGTAGGACGTGTCCGGGTTGATCGCCCCTGACTCGAGCGCCGCGATCGCGGTGACGATCTTGAACACGGAGCCCGGCACGTACAGGCCCTGCGTCGCCCGCGGCAGGAGCGGCTGGGATGCGTCGTTCTGGAGCGCCTCGAACGTCGCCTTTGACGTCGCCGGGTTCGAGATGGCCGTCGCGTCGTAGATCGGCGTCGAGGCGAGCGCGATGATGGCCCCGGTCTGCGGGTTGAG
>DASRJS010000066.1:0-22644 GCA_035649355.1 Candidatus Polarisedimenticolia bacterium | reverse complement strand
TGAGCAAGAACGACACCAACGGCAAGAACGGCGCGACACCCGGCAACACCTGGGCCGGCGCCGCGCGCCGCAAGGACGGGAAGATCCGCGTCGCGATCGTCGGCGTCGGGAACTGCGCGAGCAGCCTCGTCCAGGGGCGCTACTACTACGAGGACGCCAAGGAGACGGACTTCGTCCCGGGCCTCATGCACGTCAACCTCGGCGGCTACCACGTCCGCGACATCGAGTTCGTGGCCGCGTTCGACGTCGACAAGAACAAGGTCGGCAAGGACCTGTCCGAAGCGATCTACACGAAGCCGAACAACACGTACGTGTTCCAGCAGGTCCCGCACACCGGCGTCACCGTCGAGCGCGGCATGACCCACGACGGGCTCGGCAAGTACCTCAGCCAGATCATCGAGAAGGCGCCCGGCCCGACGGCCGACATCGTCGGCATCCTCAAGGAGCGCGAGGTCGACGTCATGGTCTCGTACCTGCCCGTCGGCTCCGAGGAGGCGACGAAGTGGTACGTCGAGCAGGCGCTCCGCGCGGGCGTCGGCTTCGTCAACGCGATCCCGGTCTTCATCGGCCGTGAGTCGTACTGGCAGCGGCGCTTCGCGGAAGAGGGCCTCCCGGTCATCGGCGATGACATCAAGAGCCAGGTCGGTGCGACGATCAGCCACCGCG
The DNA here is from genome assembly GCA_035649355.1 of Candidatus Polarisedimenticolia bacterium. GTDB lineage: Bacteria > Chloroflexota > Limnocylindria > Limnocylindrales > CSP1-4 > UBA5189. Next base: position 21,978 of record DASRJS010000066.1, on the reverse strand, counting down.
TGCTCACCCGCCTGTTCATGGACCGCGGCGTCCGCCTCGATCGGACGTACCAGCTGAACTTCGGCGGCAACACCGACTTCCTGAACATGCTCGAGCGCGAGCGCCTGGAGTCGAAGAAGATCTCGAAGACGAACGCCGTCACCTCGATGCTCGACTACGAGCTCGACCCGGACGACGTCCACGTCGGCCCGAGCGACCACGTGCCGTGGCTCCTCGACCGGAAGTGGTGCTACATCCGGATGGAGGGCACGACGTTCGGCGACGTGCCGCTGAACGCAGAGCTCAAGCTCGAGGTCTGGGACAGCCCGAACAGCGCCGGCGTCATCACCGATGCGATCCGCTGCCTGAAGCTCGGCCTTGACCGCGGCCTCAAGGGCACGCTCGTTGCACCGTCGGCGTACTTCATGAAGAGCCCGCCGCACCAGATCCACGACGACATCGCGTTCAACCGCGTCGAGGCGTTCATCCGCGGCGAGGACAACGAGACCCTCGTCGGCACCGAGGCGCCGGCGGCACGCAAGCTGCGGAAGATGGCCGGTTCGAAGGCGAAGGTGGCGTCGGGCGCCCGGTGAGCGACGCCCGTCACGAGCTCGTCGCGCCGCATCGGCGGCGCGAGTCGGATCGGCGCGGCGTCGGGCGGGTCCTGACCCGCGTCGTCGAGCGGCTCGCGGTCTACGTCTTCCGTGGCGGCGCGTGGCTCATCGGCCACCTGCCCGTGTCGATGGCGCGCGGCCTCGTCCGCGTGCCCCTCGTCGCCTCGTATGTCCTCTGGCCGGCGAAGCGGGCGACGGTCAACGCGAACTTCGCGCACGTGCTGGGGCTGCCGGCTGGCCATCCGGAGGTCCGCCGCCAGGCGCTCGCCGCGTATGGCACGTATGCCCGCTATGTCGTGGAGCTCATGCGCCTGCCGCGGCTCACGAACGACGAGGCGGCCGCACTCGTCGATACCTCGAACCTGTTGCCGCTCGAGACGTGGTGGCGCGAGAACCAGCGCGGGATCATCCTCACCACGGCGCACATCGGCAACCTCGAGGGCGTCGCACGGGGCATTGCCCGCCACGGCTGGCCGATCGCGGCGCTCGCCGACGACACGAGCTTCCCCGAGCTCTTCGCGCACCTCATGCAACAGCGCCAGGAGTGGGGCGTGAAGCTCATCCCGTGGCGGAACCTGCGCGACATGTACGGGGTCCTGCGGCGGAACGAGGTGCTGACGCTCCTCGTCGACTGGGGCTACCGGTCCGACGGCATCCCGGTGCGCCTGTTCGGCTCATGGACGACGCTCCCGGCCGGCCCGGCGGCGCTTGCCGCGAAGACCGGCGCCGTCATCGTCCATATCGCGATCCGCCGGGCACCGGATGGCAAGCGCTTCATCGTGAACTACTCGGACCGGATCGAAGTGACGTCATCGGCGCCGGCCGATCTCGCCCGGGCCTCCCAGCGGATCGCCGACGAGCTCGAGCGCACGATCGGCGACGCACCCGAGCAGTGGTACAGCTTCAAGCCCTTGTGGCCCGCGAGCGACGCCGAGCAGGCCGAGCTGGAAGCCCGCGCGGCGACGATGCTCGCGCCGGCCGCCGGATAGCACGCCTGTGAGCCGGATGAAAAGCCAGCTGCGCTACCGCCTCCTGATCACTGGGGCGTGGCTCCTCTGCAGGATCCCTGAGCGTCCGCTGATGGCCGTGGCGGACCTCTTCGGCGGCGTCTGGTACCGACTGGCGCGAGGCCGCCGCCGGACCGCCCGCGACAACCTGGCGCACGTCACGCGATGGATGGCCGAGCACGAGGTCGGGTCCGAACGCGGCCGCGCCGCCGGCCGTGACCGGCGCGCCCTCGAGGCGCTCGTGAAGGCCGCATTCAGGCACTCGGTCCGCTACAACCTCATCCTCGCCCGCGGCCCGATCATGGACGCGAAGTACGTCGCGCGCTGGCTCGTCGTCGAGACCCCGGAGGTCATGGATGCGGCCTTGGCCGAACCGAACGGCGCGCTGTTCGTCGGGCTGCACATGGGTTCGAACGAGCTGCCCGCGCTGTACCTCGCACAGAAGACGGGACGGCCGGCCTGGGCGCCGACGCAGACGCTCGACGATCCCCTCCTACAGGCCTACATGGTCCGCAGCCGGGCAACGCTCGGGCTCCGTCTCGTCGAGCTCCAGTCGGCGCGGCGCGAGCTCGCCGAGGCGCTGCGCCGCGGCGACCCGGTCGGGATCCTCGCGGACCGCGACTTCACGGGCGGTGGGATCGAGGTCCCGCTGTTCGGGGCGAACGCTTCGCTGCCGATCGGCGGCGCCTTGCTTGCGCTCGAAACGGGAGCCGTGCCGCACGTCTACGGGGTCCGGCGCGACGACACCGGCGTCTATCGACTGCGCATGGAGCGGGTGCCGCTGCCGGCCGAGGGCAGTCGCCGCGAACGGGTGACGGGCTACCTGGCGGCCGAGGCGCACGCCTTCGAGCACTTCATCGCAGACGCACCTGAGCAGTGGTTCGCGATCTTCTTCCCGATCTGGAGCACCGAGAAGGCGCCAAGGCCCGCGGCAGCCCCGGCGGAGGCGTCGACGTGACCGACCGCGAGTGGTCGGTATGACCGACCGACTGGGCCGCGCCGACCTCCACATCCACACGCTCGCCTCGGACGGGACGGCCGGCGCGGTCGAAATCCTCGACCACGTCTCGAGGGTCGGCGAGCTGGACGTCATCGCGATCACCGACCACGAGCGGATCGATGCCGCGCTCGCGGCCCGTACGCTGGCACGCGACCGCGGGCTGCCGTTCGAGGTCGTCGTCGGCGAGGAGGTGACGACGCTTGGCGGGCACCTCCTCGGGCTCTGGCTGGAGAAGCCGGTGAAGCCGTTCCGGAGCCTCCGCAGCACGATCGCCGCGATCCACGACCAGGGCGGCGTCGCAATCCCTGCCCACCCGCTCGTGCCCTATCCGCTGTGTGCCCAGGGCTTTGCGATCCGCCGCCTCCTCGCCGATGCGCCGGACTACCGCCCCGACGCGATCGAGGCCTTCAACCCGACGACGCTGGGCCGGCCGTGGCATGCCCGCGTCGTCCGGTTCGCCGACGAGACCGGCCTGCCGAAGGTCGGCAGCTCGGATGCCCATTCGCTCGACGCGATCGGCGTCGGCTGGACGACGTTTCCGGGCCGGACCGCAGAGGACCTCCGGGCGGCGATCGCCGCCGGGACGACGCACCACCACGGCTCGTTCCACGGCCCCAGCCACCAGCTCGCGACGTTCGGCGCGCAGCTCCGCAAGTACGGCCGCGATGCCCGTGCCGGGTTCAACGGCCGCGTCCTGCGGAACGGTGGCGGCCGCGACCTCGGCTACCCGCGCGAGGTTCTCGTGCAGGCCGCCGCGGAGCTCGAGGCGGCGGCGGAGCTCGAGGCGAAGCGATGAAGATCGGCCTCGTCACGCCGTACGTCTATCCGCAGCCCGGCGGCGTCAACCAGCACGTCCGCTACCTGTACCAGAACCTCCGGCTGCGCGGCCACGATGTCCGGATCCTCACGACCTCGCACGGCCTCCAGCGCGCCTCCGAGGGCGACGTCATCCGGATCGGCAAGGGCTTCTCGATGCCCGCGAACGGGTCGGTCGGGACGATCACGCTCTCGCCGCGGTTCCTGTCCCAGGTCGGCGACGTCCTCGAAGAGGAGGCGTTCGACCTCCTCCACTTCCACGAGCCGTTCGTGCCCTTCCTCTCGCCAATCCTGCTGCGAATGTCGAAGAGCGTGAATGTCGCGACGTTCCACGCCTACAGCGGCTGGTCGTTCTCCTATGAGCTGGGCGCCCGGCTGATGGGCACGTATGCCCGCCGCCTCCACGGCCGGATCGCCGTCTCGGCGGCGGCGCGACACTTCATCGACCGCTACTTCCCTGGCGACTACAAGGTCATCCCGAACGGCGTCGACCTCGAGCGCTTCCGGCGCGCCGTCCCGATCTCGCGCTGGCAGGACGGCACGCGGAACCTCCTGTTCGTCGGACGGTTCGAGTCGCGCAAGGGCCTGCTCGAGCTGCTCAAGGCCTACCGGCTCCTGCGCCGCGCCGGTTGCCAGTGCCGGCTCCTCGTCGTCGGCAGCGGTCCCCAGGAGCGCGAGGCGCGACGCTACCTCATGACCCGGAAGATGGGCGGCGTGGAGTTCCTCGGGAAGGTCTCGGACGAGGTCCGCGACGCGCTCTTCAAGACCGCAGACGTCTACATCTCGCCGGCGACCGGGCGCGAGTCGTTCGGGATCGTCCTCCTCGAGGCGATGGCCGCCGGCACACCGATCGTCTGCAGCGACATCCACGGCTACAAGGGCGTCGTCCGTCGCGGCCGGGAAGGCCTGCTCGTCCCGCCGAAGAAGCCGAAGGCGATCGCCGCCGCGATTGCCCGCCTCCTCTCGGACGACGAGCTGCGGGCGCGAATGGGCGCATCCGGAATCGCCCGCGCCGAGGAGTTCAGCTGGGAGCGCGTGACCGCGAAGGTCGACGACTACTACGGCTTCGTGATCCGCCGCCTCGCGGCGCAGGGTGCGCTGCCGCCGGGTTACCGGGCCGACATCCCGGCCTCGCCGCGCGTGTCCAGCGGCGTCGCGTAGCGCTCCTCCGCCGCGCGCTCGGCGAGCGCGATCCGCCAGACCCACGCGCTGTACGCGAGGATCAGCACGGCCAGCGTCAGGGCGGCAAGGAGCAACAGCGGCCCGAGCGCGAACAGCTGCGGACCCGGACCGCTTCGATTGAGCGTGCTCACCGGGAACTGGAATGGATAGACGTAGGTCGGCAGCACGCCCTGGTAGGTGTTCGACATCGCGATGGGCAGCGGCAGGGCCGAAAGGTTCGGGTACCAGAGCACGAACCAGGCACCGATGACGAAGACGGCGCCGATCACGAACCGCCGGGCGTCGCGGGCGGTGGCGACATAGGCCGCGATCGGGAGAATGGCGATGAGCGCCACCCCGGCGATCGGCTCGACGGGGACGTTCGTCATCGTCAGGATCGGCGACTCCGGGAAGAACGCCCGGGCGACGACGAACGCCATCGCCACGCCCGCGGCGGCAACCCCGATCGGCAGCAGCCGCCGCAGACCCGCGAGAACGCCGCCCCCGTCGTCGCGCTCGAAGTCATCCTCGGATCGCCGTCCGAGCCCGGTCAGCAGCCCCAGAAGGATGAGCACGCCCACACCGACGACCGCGGCGATCGCTGCGGTCCGAGCCGTCAGCAGGAGATCCGGGATGAGGGTCGGACAGGCGCGCGACCCCGGGTTGACGCTCGTGACCCCGACGAGGCCGCAGAGCGGTCGGTGGAGGAGCCACAGCGCCGTCGGCGCAAGGACCGCCGCCCCGGCGGCCAGGCGGGCCACGAGCCACGTCCGCTGGGAGGCGCCGTTCCAGAGCTCGGCGATGAAGTAGGCGAGCGCGAGGATCACGAACGGCAGGCTCGTGTAGTAGTGGTACTGGAACGCGGCGCGATCGATCCGGGCCCAGGCCAGCCATTGGCAGGCGAAGCCGATGACGATGAGGGCGAGAGCCGGGCTGCGGCGGCTGAACGCCCACCACGCGGCGAACGCCAGCGCTGGGATGGCGAGCCACCAGGCGATGAGGTTGCCGGCGTCGTAGATCGCCGCCGCGGTGCCGCCGGCGAACGACTCCTGGTAGAACCAGACGGGCTTGAAGTCGAACGGCCAGGCCCACCACGGCGATGACGCCGCATGCGGCGCTGACAGCTGGTTGTGGTAGTCGTACATCGCCTTCGTCAGCTGGGCGAGCGTCTGGCCCTTGTGGCCTGGCGGCCAGGTGTCCGTGATGCGGTGGTCCTCGACGAAGGCCCACGGCAGGTACGACGCGATATAGACCGCGATCGGGATCGCGACCAGGCTGACGAGCGCCCACACCCCTGAGAGGCCGAAGCCGCTGCCGAGGTTCAGCCAGCCGCGCGGCGGATCGGCGGCAGGCTCGAGCAGGCTCGCCGGGTCGTCGGGCAGCGGTGGCGCGGCGAGTGGGCCGAAGCCCCAACGGCCCGCGACGACGAAGAGCGCATGGACGACGAAGGCGAGGATGAGCAGGGCGAAGCCGGCCTCGAGCGGCGTCACGGCGACGCTGCCGAGGACAAGGCGCGTCTCGGGGTTGATGACGCTGCGCGCGTCGGCGCCGCCGAGGGCAACCGCGGCGAGGGCTGTCAGCGCGCCCAGTGCAGCGGGTCCGTAGACCGCGACCCGGTATTCGGCCCGGGTCCAGGCGATCGGGTGGATGACGATCAAGGCGACCGCGGCGAGGGTCAGCGAGATCATGATCATCGCGAACAGGAGGTTGCCGCCGCTCTGGCCTTCCGGCACCGAGACGGCGAGGTAGCCGAGGACCGTCGTCGCGAGGATCAGGCCGCCGACGAGCAGGACTCGGCCGAGCGCGCTTCGGGTGAGGACGAGGATCCCGAGCGCCCCGATCGCGTACGCGGCCACCCACTTTGAGGCGAGCGCGAGCCCGAGGCTGACGCCGATCAGCGGCATGACGATCGCGAAGGCGAGCCAGCCCCGCCAGTCCCAGCGATCGCGCGTCCAGATCGCGGCGAAGAGCGTGTAGGCGAGGACGAGGAAGACGCCGACGTAGGGATCGTTCATGCCGATCCGGCTCGTGACGAAGAGCATCCCATCGACCGAGACGAGGAACGCCACGAGCAGCGCAACGAGCCGCCGTCGGAACAGGATGCGGGCGAGGATGTAGAGCAGGGCGCCCATGAGGACGCCGGCAAGCACGCCGGGCAGCCGCCACGCGAAGGCATGCCGGCCGGTCTCGATCGTCGCGACGTGCCCGCTCGCGTCGAGCCCGAGGAACTGCTGGCGATCGGTCGCCGGGTAGCGCTGGTTGTCGTCGAGGACAAGCGCGACCGGTGTCCCGATGTCGACGTGCGCGTCGGCGTAGACGGCATTGGCATGGGGTTCGATCACATAGATCGTGTAGGTGTTCGTTGGCGCCGGCGGGTCCGGGTGATCGATCGGAGGGCCGACGACGACGTCTGGCCGCTCCGCAAGGACGTGGACCATCTGCGTCGCCTGGTCGTAGTAGACCCACGACCCCCGGCTCGGGAGCTTGAACTGACCCTCATAGAGCGGGCCGTTCGCGGCGCTGGTGCCGCTGATCGCGATCTTCGCGACACGCGGGCCGTCCGTCGCGTCGTAGGACACGTAAAGCCGGTCGTGGTCCAGCCCGATGGCTCCAGCGACGCCGTTCGCGGGTCCGCCGACCGATACGGTCGTGATCCGGTCGCCGTAGGTCGGCGAGATGAACGTGACGCCATCGTCGCCAGCGATGGCGAGGCGGGTCAGGTTCGTGATCTCGATGCCCGGCAGCTCTCCGTCGGCGATCGACTGTTCCATGTTCGTCCTGGTCTCGCCGGCCGGAACCGAGCCCACGACGACGTCCAGCCGCTCGCGCTCGAGGAGCGCCTGGATCTCACCCGTCGGCCGGGCCAGGAAGATGGCCAGCCGCCGGGCGGTCTGCTCCCGATCGGTGAGCTCATGGGTGTGCGCGATCACGACCGGGCCGCTGCCGCCGTCGGCGAGCTGCTTCGGGCCCTTGACCGTGGTTCGCCCGAGCTCCGTGCCGCCGGCGTCGAGCGAGATGACTGTCCCGTCGTCGAGCGCGGCCACGAAGCCGAGGCCGTCGCTCGTCGCGGCCAGCAGATGGACCGGCCCGCCGAGCGGTTGTCCGATCGGCCGGAAGAGTGGTGGCACGCCCGGCGTCGGTGTCTCGATGAGCTGCGTCGCCAGGACCGTCAGTCGGCCGTCCCCGTCGCCGGCGATCACGCGGTGCCCAACCTTGTCCACGGCGATCGCGCGCGCGCCGGGAACCGCAAGGCGGATGACCTCGGCTCGCGTGGCGAGGTCGTAGCCGATGACCTCGCTGCCTGTCGCGACCCACAGCCGATCGCCCGTGCGCTGCTTGCCGACGTTCTCGTCCCAGCGCGGCTCGATCGCCGCCGCCGTCACCGGAACTCCGAGATCGCTGGTGGCGCTCGTCTCGTCCTCGCCCCACAGGACGATCCCTTCGGCCATCGCGTACTTCGCGAGATGGGGGTGCGTGTACTCGTAGATGTACTGCGAGATCCCGTAGCGCCAGTCCTGCAGGAACTCCATGCCGGTTCGGGCGTGATAGACCTCGTCGAAGTGCATCTGGGCCGGCTCGGCGAGCCGCCAGACACGCGTCGTCAGCAGGACGATGACGAAGACCGCGAGGACCCAGACGTCGAGGCGATCGAGCCGTCCACCGCGTTCACCGGCGACCGCCGCGCTGCGATCGGGGCGGTACGGGCGCTCGCGGAGGCGGCCGACGAACCACTGCCAGTAACCGGCCCGGGTCGCCTCGAGCCGCGGCCGCCAGGCCGGCCACAATTCCACCGGGGCGACGGCCGGAGCGGCAGACGCGGACGCCAGCGCGAGCGCCGGGCGAGGCGCGAGCGGGGCGGGCCGCAGGCCGGGTGACTGAAGGGCGGGCCCCCCGTCGAGGACCGGCGCGCCGGGCGCCAACCCTCGTTCGGGCGGCTCGTCAATCGGTTCTTCGTCTTCCTCCTCGCCATCCCAGGTCGCCTCGTCGGCGGTCGCGACGACCTCATCGGCAACGCGGCGCGTCGCGGACCGTCGTAGCTCTGTGAAGGCGAACCCAAGCGTGACGGCCTGGATACCGGCGCCGATCGCGACGCCCCACCACGACGTGACTTCGTCGCCGATGCCGAACCAGTCGCGGATGCTCGGGTTGTTCTGATACAGCGTCGTCAGCACGGCATAGAGGTTCGCGAGCAGCGCCGCGCTCGATAGGACGTAGACCGGTCGCCAGCGCCACGAGACCGCCGCCAGCGGCGCCGCGATCGCGATGAACGGGTAGAGGTAGCGCTCGTGGACCCGCGTCGGCAGGACGAAGAATGCGATCGCAAGGATCGCCAGGCCGACGAGGATCGTGCGCCGATCCGGCCGCCGTGCGACCACGATCGAGACCGCGACCAGGGCCGCGATGAGGAGCGCCGCACCAACCGCAACTGCCGGGATCGCCCCGAAGCTCAGGCTGTTCGCATAGCAGCCGCCGTAGTCGAATTGGAACGGTCCGAGATTGAAATGCCCTGCGGCCGCGATCTGGACGTCACAGAGCCACTGGCGGTTCGCCGCGACGCCGTCGCCGCGCACCGTAAACAGGGCCCACGGGTTGTAGGCGTTGACTGAGACGTACGGGTAGCCGCCAGCGGTCTTGAAGATCTGGCCAACGAGACCCGGCAGCGAGAGACCAAACGGCAACGACAGGAGCACGGCGGTGATCAGGCCCGCCGCGCCGGTCGTCACGATCCGGATCCAGCCGCGGGCCTCGCGCTCCCAGCGCGTGGTCGTCCAGCGCGGCTCGGGCGGCGGGTCGTCGCCGTAGGCGCCCTCGGGTCGAAGCGCCCGCCGGATCGTCACCGCGGCGACGATCGGAGCGAGGATCGCGAGCTGCGGCTTGATGAGCAGGGCGAGGACGGTCAGGACCGCGGATCGTTCGGGTCGGTCGTGCCAGAGCTCGCGCATCGCGAACAGCAGGACGACGACACCGACCGAATCGACCTGCCCGAAGAGGACGCTGTCGAACCACGAGACCGGGTTGAACAGCACGACCGCGGCACCGATCCGGGCCGCGCGGCGTCCCGCCCCCAGGTCCTGGAGCAGCAGCCAGACGATCCATGCGAGGCCGACGTCGGCGACGATCGCCGGGATCTTGATCAGGTCGCCTGGACCGTGGCCGGGATTGAGGAGGTTGCCGAGGCCGCCGATCAGCCAGAGGACATACAGGTAGCCCGGCGTGTAGTCGTGGAAGAACGGCCGATCGTAGAAGCCGTAGAGGCCGTTGTCGGCGAGGTTGTCCGCCCAGTACCGGAACGCGCCGAGATCGACGGAGAACCCGGAACCGGGGAGGAGGTATGCGATGATGACCCGCAGGGCGAGGCCAATCGCGAGGATCCAGAGGATGCCGCTCGCGGTGTCCCGACCTGCGGTCGTCCGCTGCGGCTCGCCCTTGCCCCGGTCGGGCTCACCCGCGGCGGGGCCTGTCAACCGGATCGGCCTCCTGCACGAGCGATGAGGGTGGACCGCAGACTAGCACAGGGTGCTTTGCGCACCCCCGACCGGCTGACGGCGTCGTGGCTCGACTGGTTCCCTGGCCCCCTCGTGGGTCTCGGGCTTGTGCTCCTGGCTGGGCTCGTCTACTGGTCGAGCTCCCCGGACCGCTACTACAACCACTTCGTGTGGCAGGCGCTCGCGTTCCTCGACGGGCGGGCCCAGATCGAGTACCCCGTCGGGCCGATCGGCGGCACGCCTGGCAACGACTTCTTCCAGGACGTGCTCCGGGTCAAGGGCCCGCATGGCGAAGCGACGGGCTACGGGCTGCTGCCGTTCCCGCCGTTGCCCGCGATCGTGCTCATGCCGCTCGTCGCGATCTGGGGCATCGCGACGGATGAGCGAATCCTCTCGGTCGGCCTCGGCGCGATCGACGTCGGGCTCGTGTGGTGGGTCCTCGGCCGGTTGCCGATCTCGCGCACGGTTCGCCTGGCGACCACGGTCTTCTTCGGGTTCGGGACGGTGTTCTGGTACGCCGCGCAGCTCGGGACGACGTGGTTCCTCGCGCACGTCGTCGCGCTGGCGCCGGCCCTGCTCGCGGTTGGGATCGCGCTCGGCGCGGATGGCGAGGCTTCGGACGAGGACCACGAGCCGCCCGAGTCCCCGGTCGACGACGTCCTCGACGCCATCCACGATCGCAGCCCGCTCCTCGACCGTCGCCAGGTTCTCGCCGGGCTCCTCTTCGGCATCGCCTGCACGGCCCGGCTCACGATCGCCTTCGGGGCGCCGTTCTTCCTGTTTGTCGGCGGCGGTGGCTCGTGGCTGAAGCGCGGTGTCTCCGCGGCCGTGGGAATGACGATCCCGATCGGGCTCCTGCTCGCGTTCAACCTGTTCACGACCGGGAGCTTCGTCAATCCGGCGTACGAGTACCTCTACCGGCTCGAGACGTACGGCTGGCCGGGCCTCCACTACAACCCCGAATGGGCGATCGAGGACCCGCGCTATCTGCCGCAGAACGCCGAGATCATGTTCCTGCGCTCGCCGCTCCTCCTGCCCGCCGAAACGCCGAACGCGATCGGCCCGGGCCGGCCGCTCTGTGAGGACACCAGGGTTCGCGGCCTCTTCGACCCGGACTGCCCGCTCGCGCTGCCCTCGGACGTCGGGATGAGCGTCCTCCTGACGAGTCCCGCATACCTGCTGGTCATCCCCGCGCTCCGGGTGATCCGGCGCTCGCGGCTCGTCTTCGGCGCGAGCCTCGCGATCGGCCTGATCAGCCTCGTGAACCTCATGCACTTCAGCCAGGGCTGGGTCCAGTTCGGCTACCGCTTCAGCAACGACACGGTCATGCTCGCGCTGCCGCTCGTCGCGCTCGGGATGACCCGGCGCGGCGGCGTCGGCCTGCTGGGTGCCGGGTTGATCCTTGCCTCGATCGCGGTCAACTTCTGGGGCGTGACCTGGGGCAACCTGCTCGGATGGTGACCGGCCTCAGTGCCCGACTCCAGCCACTGACATCGCTCATCCTGCCGGTCGCAGTCGTGGTCGTCGCGATCGCGATCATCGGGCCGGCGGTGATGCCCGGCCTTGGCTTCTGGGACACCGGCGAGTTCCAGACCGTGCCGCCGATCCTCGGGACGATGCATCCCACGGGCTACCCGACGTACGTCCTTCTCGGGTTCGTCGTGAACCTCCTGCTGACGCCGATCGGTGAGCCGGCCTACCGGATGAACGTGATGTCGCTCCTCTCGGTTGCGGCCGCGGCGGCCCTCGCGGCGAGCACGATCCGCGTTCTCACCGGCCGGGCGGTCGTCGGAGCGGCCGTCGGCATCGGCCTCGCCCTGACGCCGGTCGTGTGGGGCATCGCCACCCGGGCCGACGCCCATGCCCTCCACCTCGCCTTCGTCGCGCTGCTGATCGCGTTGCTCGTGCGCTGGGAGCGGGCCCCGCGGGACGAAGGCCGGGCCATCACCACCGGCGCAGACCGCTGGCTCATCGGCGCGGCGGTCGTCTTCGGACTCGCCGCGGGGAACCACTCGCTCACGCTGCTCCTCGCCCTCCCGATCGCGCTCTTCGTCCTCGCGGTCGAACCCGAGATCGTCCGCCGGCCGCGGCTCATCGCCGGCTGCCTCGTGGCCGCGTTCGGCAGCCTCGCGCTCGTCTACCTCGAGCTGCCGCTGCGCGCCGGTCCGTTCCGGGCGTCGCTCGTCTACGCCGACCCGGACACGTGGGACGGCTTCTGGTACATCGCCCTCGCCGAACAGTTCCGGGGCGTGCTCGGCAACCCGTTCGCGGACCTGGCCCCGAAGCTCGGCGGGCTCGCCGAGCTCGGGCTGCGCCAGCTCGGCAGCCTCGCGTACGCGGTGCCGATCGCGTTCGTTGTGACGGCCGCCCGGCTGCCACGATTCGCGCTCCTGACCGGCTCGGCGTTCTTGATCACGGTGCTCTTCAACGCGGCCTACTCGAACGCGGACCTCGGCCGCTACTACCTCGGCCCGGTGCTCCTGACGTGGCTCTGGATCGGCGTCCTGGCGGCGACGGTCGTCGACCGGGCGATGGCCATGGCGGACCGCACAGGCGAGCCGGGCGAGCCTCGCGAACCCAAAGAGCTCGACGGGTACGAACGGGATCTCGGGCGGCGACGCGGTGAGCTCGGCCTGGCGGCGACGATGGCGGTTCTCCTGCTGCTGCCGACCGCGTCCGGGTTCCCGACGCGCGCCGCGCAGCTCGATCGGTCGTCCGACACGTCGGCCGAGCGCTGGCTCGATGCGATGTTCGAGACCTTGCCCGAGGACAGCGTCGTCGTGACGTGGTGGAGCTACTCGACCGCGCTCTGGTACGGCCAGCACGTGGAAGGCCGCCGACCGGACATCATGATCATCGATGACCGCACCCTCCTCGACCTCCACCTCGGCGAGGCCGCCGATGCCGTGGCCACGTTCATGGACCAGCGACCCGTGTACGTGATCCGGGCCAACGGCCACGACCTCGAGCTCGTCCTCGAGCGCTTCGATCTCGAGGCGCTCGCGGACCCGACGCTCTACAACGTCTGGCACGTCACCGGCCGGCGGGCGCCGGCATGACGGCCGCCTCGACCGCCGTATCGACGGCGGCAGCTACCGCCAGGCTGGTGCGACTCTCGTACTTCTTTCCGGCCCACAACGAGGCCGAGAACCTCGAGCCGCTCATCGACGAGGCGCTCCAGGCGCTCCCGGTGCTCGCGGAAACGTTCGAGATCATCGTCGTGGACGACGGTTCGAGGGACGCCACGCCGGAGCTGGCGGACCGCCTGGCCGCCGCGCACCCCGGCGTCGTGCGGGCGGTCCATCACCCAACGAACCTCGGCTACGGCGCGGCGCTGCGGAGCGGCTTCGGGGCCGCCCGCTTCGAGCACATCGCGTTCACCGACGGCGACCGCCAGTTTCGCGTCGCCGATCTCGGCCGTCTGACAGCGCGGATCGCGGCCGCGGACAGCCCCGCGGTCGTTGCCGGCTTCCGGATCCGCCGAGCGGACCCGTTCGTCCGGAGCCTCTACGCGAACCTCTACCGACTCGCGAACCGGATCTTCTTCGGGCTCCGCGTCCGCGACGTCGACTGCGCCTGCAAGCTGTTCCGGCGCGAGGCGCTCGACGGCATCCGGGTCGAGTCCGACGGGGCGTTCTTCTCGGCCGAGCTCCTGATCAAGCTGCGCGAGTCCGGTCGCGCCGTCGCCGAGGTCGGGGTCCCGCACCACCCGCGCACGGCCGGGCGGCCAACGGGCGCGAAGCCGTCGGTCGTCTTCCGCGCGATGCGCGACTTCTGGAGCCTGCGCCTGCGACTCTGGGTGTCACCCCGCAGCGCGCTTGGCCGCGGCCGCGCCATCCTCGACGGCCCGTCCGGCGGCAAGTCCGGCGGCCAGACCGACGGCCCGTCCGGCGGCGCCGGCGGCTAGTCCGGCTTCTTTCGGCCGCCCCGGCCCCGGCCGCCGCCGCCGGCATCGGGGTCGAGCGAGTTCACGAAGTCGCGGAAGACGTCCAGCCGCGGATCGACGACCGCGTCCCCGAACGACTCGAGTGCCGGCCGGCCGCGGCGCCGGCTGCCGCCCGCGTCGGCGGTCTCGTCGTCGGTGTCGTCCGCGTCGTCACCGAGCACCGAGTCGGCCCCGAGCGCCGCCTGCTCGAGAACGCCCTCTGCGGCGTAGATCCGGGCGTTCGTCCGGACGGCCAGGGCGAGCGCATCCGACGGCCGGGCGTCGATCTCGACCTCGCCCTCGGGCCGCGAGAGGACGAGGCGCGCGTGGAACGTCTCCTCGGACAGGGCCGCGATGATGATCCGCTCGATGCGCACGCCGAGGGCGTCGAGTGCGGCCGCGAACAGGTCGTGGGTGAGCGGTCGCTCCGGCGTCAGGCCCTGGAGCCGCATCGCGATCGCGCTCGCCTCCCATGGCCCGATCCAGATGGGCAGGTACCGATCGCCGTCGGAGTCCTTGAGGATGACGACGTGGCGGTTGGAGAGCATGTGCACCCGGACGCTCTCGACGACCATCTCCACGAGGCCTGTCATGGGGGGATTATCCCATCCGTCCGGCTTGCGCTCTACCTCAGCCGTAGACGTACGGTGCGGGCGAGCGACGGCTCCCAGCACCGCGGTCGAAGCCCGTGAGCCGCAGGACCGCACCGACGATCATCCCGAACACGAAGCCGCCGATATGCGCGAAGAACGCGACCCCGCCCTGGGCGTTGCCGCCGCCGAGGGACGCGAAGCCGTCGATGAGCTGGAGGACGAACCAGTAGCCGAGCATGATGACGGCGGGCACGTCGAGCAGCTGGTAGATGATTCCGAGGAACACGAGCGACGTGATCCGCGCCCGCGGGTACAGGATCAGGTACGCGCCGAGGCAGGCCGCGATCGCGCCCGACGCTCCGACAAGCGGGACCTCGGACTCTGGTGCGATGAAGACCTGGGTCAGGGCCGCGGCGACGCCACCGGCCACGTAGAACACGAGGAACGTCAGCCGACCGAGGCGGTCCTCGACGTTGTTCCCGAAGATCCACAGGAACAGCATGTTGCCGAGCAGGTGCAGCCAGCCGCCGTGCAAGAACATGCTGCCGAAGATCCCGCGAATTGCCGCCGAGCTGTAGTCGCCCTCGTTCAGGGCACGCGTGATCAGGGCCGGGACGGCGCCCCACTCCGTGAAGAACCGTTCGAGCGCCGGGTCGCCGCCACTCGCCGTCACCGACAGCTCGATCGCGAACACGGCGAAACAGGCGACGATCAGCGCGAGCGTCACGACCGGCGTTCGCCGCGTCGGGTTGGCGTCGCGGAGCGGGATCACGGAACGGGCGAGGCCTGGCTGGCGCCGGGTGAGGCCGGCGGCGATTCGGAGCTCAGGTCAGGCGATTCGCCGGGCCCCAGGACCGCCGACTCCAGGAGCGCCCGCCGAAGACCGGTCGCGGTGATCCAGACGAGCGAGTCGGGCTGGTCGTCGATGCCCGGCTCGACGAACCAGCCACGGATGTCGGACCAGTCCGTCGCGCCGTCCGTGAGCCGGTACTGGGCCACGTACGCGCCATCGGACTTGCGCAGCGCGATGACCCGACCGTTCGGCGCGTCCCAGGCGTAGAGGAGTCCCTCTCGGCGGTCCGTGCCGGACGTCAGGCGACGGTAGACCGGCGCGGCGCGGAGGACCGTGTCGCCGGGCGCGCTCGCCGTCCAACCCTCCTCACGACCGCCGGCGAAGCGGACGATGCCGCCGCCGTCGGTGATGAAGATGTCGCCGTCGATGAAAAGGTCGTCGACCGTCGCCATCGGCCGGGTATGGGCGAGGCGGCCGGACGGCGGTTGCGGGAAGCCGCTGCCGTCCGCGGACGGCGCGTACGCGAGGATCTGCTCGGCCGAGGGATCCACGACGTAGAAATTGTAGAGACCCGCGTCGGCGTTCCGGACGAACGTCCCGACCGCCCGGATGTCGTCGCCCCACTCAGCCGAGCCCTTGATGTTGACCCGGTTCGTCGTCCCGCGGCCGGTCGCGTCGGCCGGCTTCCAGCGCCACAGCGTATTGCCGATGTCGACGATCAGGAGGTCCGGCCCACCGACCGTCAGGAAGTGCGGTGCGGCCTCCACGAGCGAGCCGACCTTCGTGCCGTCGCGATAGACGGCGACGGCGGTCAGGTCGGCGAGGTTGATCCGAAAGATCGTCTTCGTCATGTCGTCGAGGACGTATGGCGCGCCGTCAGGGCCGCGGACGAGGGCGGTCAGGTTGACGGCCGGGTCCACCGGAAACGTGAAGACCGAGACCGCACTGACCTCGACGACCCCGTAGAGGCGATCGAGTCCGGCGATCGCCGTGGCCCGCAGCGGGTCCGTGGTCGTCGTGGGAATCCCGGAGGTCTCGGCGGCGTCCAGCTGGGCGATCGCCTCGGTGAGGAGCTGGAGCGCCAGCTCCGGATCGTCGGCGATCAGGTCGATGCCTTCTCCGTCGACCCGGTTGAGGTCCGCCTGGGCGGCCTCGAGCGCGCGCTGGCCGGCAGTGAGCGACGAGATGACGTCGTCCGGTGATGGCCGGCCGCCGAGCAGGAAGATCAGGACGCCGAGGATCCCGACGACGCTGACGAAGGCGAGCGCGGCCGTTGCGGCCCGGCGCTGGTTCTCGCGGCGGGTCGAGAGCGAGGTCACCCGGCGCGCGCCCGGATTGCGGCGCGGCAGGACGTCCTGGACGCGGACGACGAGCCGGTCGAACGCCGTGCCGGCCATGGTCCGCGCTTTCCCTGCCGCCTCCTGGGCCGCCGCGACGCCACCACTCACGGTGTCGGCCAACGGGATCGGGGAGCGATCCGGGGCCCCGGCGAAGGGCTCGGATGGGCGCACCGGGACCAGCGTTGGGCCCGAGCGCATGACCGTGACCTCGGTCGCCTCGACGGCAAGCATGGCGTCGCTGCCGCTCCCGTCCTCGGCCACGAACCGGTGGTGGAGGTGCTCGATCGCGGACTGCGGGTGAAGCGTCACCATCGCGTCCTTGAGCTCGTCCGGGCCGAGCCGGCGCATGACGTTCGGCGAGAGCAGGATGAGCTGATCGCCAACGGAGATCTCGCCACGCCAGATCTCCGGCTCGAGGTTCGGCGCCGGCAGGCCCCGCTCGCGGTGCGGGTCCGGCAGCGTCGAGAGCCGGGCACCGCGGACGAGGTAGGCCTCGGCCGGGCCGACGGTGGCGACGTAGAGCTCGTTGCCGCGGACGACCGCGAGGCCGACGCCGATGGGGCCGCCGGTTCCGGTGTCGGCGACGCCGAGCTTGTCGCGGACGTGCCAGAGGCGCTTGTTCGCCGCGGTGATCGCCTTGATCAGGCCGCCGCGGATCCCGGCCGATTCGTCGTAGTAGTACTCGCTCCGGATCGTGTCGGCCACGAGCCGCGTCGCCTCGCGCATCCGCGAGCCCGGGTTGGCGCCGGTCACGATCAGGTAGAGCTGGCCCTTCGAACGCACGACCGAGCCAACCGTCGGCACGACGGCGATGACCCCGTCGGCGGAGTCAGGAAGGCGATCCCGCTCGGCGACGACGCCGAGCTTCATCTGGAGCCGGTGGGCCACGCAAGCCTCTCGTGCGACGTTGAGGGTTCAGCGACGCGCCACGGCCGGTACGCCGGGACGGCGACGCGCGGGGTGTCGGCTGGCAGGCGCGGGGATTATCGCATGCGGACCGTGACTCGCAGCTCGGTCAGTCGAACGCCGCCCGGTGCCGCCCGCAGCGCCGCCACGAGGTCGCGGGCATTGAGGCGCAGCTCCTGGGCGACGATCGGGGCGTCCGCTTCGACGAGGAGCGTGTCGCCGTCGACGCGGATTGCGCGGCAGGCACCGTGGGCGACCGGGACGCGTTCGGCGATGAGGGCGTCGAAGGTGGCGATCGCCCGCGAGTGGCGCAGCTCCTCCTCGAGGCCGAGCTGCCTGGCCGCGTCCGGAATGAGGTCGCCGATGCGGATCATCGGCCGGCGGCGGCTCGGCCCCGGACCGGTCATGACGGGGCCACCGGACTCTGGGCGGTGCTTCCTGCGCTTCCGGTCCCATCAGCCGTAGTTACCGGCAGCGACGGGCCAACGAGCTGCGCGCCGCCATCGCCCGGCCGCACCTCCCACGTCGTGGCGATCGCGACGAGGTTCGGGTCGAGGTCCGAGAGCGCGGTCGTCGTGATGAACGCCTGCGGCAGCGCCCCGATCCGGCGCACGAGGTGGGCGCGTCGCTCGGGGTCGAGCTCCGAGAACACGTCGTCGAGCAGGAGCAGCGGCGGCTGCCCGTGGTGGCTCGTGAGCAGCTCGAGCTCGGCGAGCTTCAGCGCGAGGATCGCGGTCCGCTGCTGGCCGCGCGAGGCGAACGCCGCGAGGTCTCGGCCCGCCAGACCGAACACGATGTCGTCGCGGTGCGGTCCGACGAGCGTCGCGCCGTTCCAGATCTCCTTCTCGGCGGTCTCAGCCAGCCGCCGCGCCAGCGCGTCGCGCGGCGTCTCGAGGAGGAAGGCCGACGCGTTGGTCTCGTAGTGCAGGCTCAGTGCGGCACCGGCCTCTTCGGGCGCGATCTCGGCGTGCGCCCGGGCGAGCGGCTCAGCCAGCGTCGCCAGGACGTTCAGGCGTTCCGCGACGATCTCGCCGCCGCTCTCGATCAGCGGCACGTCCCAATAGCGCAGCTCCTCCCGCTCCGCCTCCTCCTCGCGGATCGCCCGGAGCAGGCGATTCCGTTGGGCGAGCGCCCGGTTGTACGTCACGAGGGCCGCGGCATAGCCCGGCGTCACGGCCGCGGCGAGGTCGTCGAGCGCGGCCCGGCGCAGGGTCGGCGAACCGGCGACGAGGAGCATGTCCTCGGGTCCGAACACGACCGTCCGGAGCGCCTCGCCGAGCGACGCTGCCCGACGGCCGACGCCATTCACGCGGATCTGCTTCCGGGCGCCGGATTGGGCGACGACCGAGCCGCCGCGGATGAGCGCCACGTCGAGCTGGCGGCCCTCGAGGCCCGGCGCGACGGCGACCTCGCCGGCGGCCCGCGCAACATCCGCGCCCCAGCGGATGACCTCGGCGTCGGCCGTCGTCCGCTGCGACCGACCGGTCGCGAGCAGGACGATCGCCTCGATCAGCGTCGTCTTGCCGGCGGCGTTCGGACCCCAGACGAGCTGCGGACCGGGCCCGAAGGCCGCGTCGAGCTCGACGTACCCGCGGACGTCGCTGAGGCGCAGGGAGACGAGCGTGGCTGGGCCTCGCGATCTCGACGACTTAGGACGTCGTCCGGACCGGCATCACCACATGGACGTAGTGGTCGTCGCCGACTGGCTTGAACACGCCCGGCGCGAGCGGCCCCTGGAGCTCGAGCGCGAACTGGTCGACGGTGACGTTCGTGAGGACGTCGGCGAGGTACTTCGCATTGAACGCGATCGTCGTGCCATCACCCTCGACGGCGGCCTCGACCTGGCCAACGTGGTCGCCGATCTCGGCGTTGGCGCTCACGGTGATCCCGGCGCTGCCGTTCGAGGCGACCTGGAGCTTCACGATGTTCGCGGATTCGTGGGCGATGAGCGCGGCCGGACGGACGGCCCGGAGCAGCTCCTCGCGGTCGAGCACGGCACGGGTCGTCCAGGCCTTCGGCAGCACCTGCTGGTAGTTCGGGAACTGGCCGTCGATGAGGCGGCTGACGAGGTCGATGCCCTCGAGGTGGAACAGCACCTGGTTGCGCGACTGGGCGAGCACGACGTCTACCGGATCGTCGGTGTCGTTGAGCACGCGGGCGAGCTCGCTCAGCGCCCGCGCCGGGACGACGACGGACGTCTCGGGCACGGCATCGAGGACGGTGATCGTCTTGACCGCGATCCGGTAGTTGTCCGCGGCGGCGAGCGTGAGCGAGTCGCCCTCGAACCGGCACAGGACGCCGGTCAGGATGGGCCGCGCTTCGTCGGACGCGGCGGCGAAGGCCGTCTCGGACAGGGCCTGGCGCAGGACGTTCTGGGCGATTCGCGTGGTCGGTCGCTCGCCGGCCGCCTGGATTGCCGGGAACTCGTCGGCGTCGATGCCCTTCAGGTGCGATTCGAAGCGCCCTGAGGTCAGATGGAGCGTCTCGCCGGCGCCGAGCTCGAGGTCGATCCGGTCACCGCCCTGGAGCGACGCGACGAGGTCCGTCAGCAGCTTCGCCGGGACGGTGGTTGCGCCGTCCTGCTCGATCTTGCCGGGCACCCAGTAGGTGATCCCGATCTCGAGGTTCGTCGCGGTCAGCTTCAGGCCGGCGTCCTCGGTGCGCAGCAGGACGTTGGCGAGCACCGGCAGCGTGCTTCGAGCCGAGACGGCACGGCTGACGACCGACAGGCCCCGGGCCAGATTCTCCTGCATGACCGAGAGCTTCACGTGGGCTCCACCTCCAGATCGTGTGTATCTTCCCCCATTCTCACTTGATCCGTAGTCGTCATCATCAGCCTGTGGACCGCGTGGACGGCCCCGTTGCGGGCCGCACGAATCCAACGTTGACGAAGACCTGCCGACTCGGGGACGGGACCGCTCTCACGGCGGACGACGGACGGGACGAGCGGTGGATGGACCGGGGTCCCGAGCGCGAGGCTGTCCACAGCGGACCCTGCTTCTCCACGGAATCGGCGGCCTTATCCACAGGATCGAGGGCCAACAGCACCTGCGGGCGCGATTCGCGGTGCTGAGCGGGTGGCCGCTCAGTCGGCGTAGATCAGCTCGCGCACGGCCGCGATCTCGCGCCGCATCTCGTCGCTGGCAGCGGATTCGCGGTTGATCTTGTCGCAGGCGTGGAGGACCGTCGAGTGGTCGCGGTTGCCGAGCTCGGCGCCGATGCGCAGCAGGGAGACATCGGTCTCCTCGCGCATCAGGAACATCGCGATCTGGCGCGGGACGACGATCGCCTTGTCGCGCTTCTGGCCGCGCAGCGCGTCGAGGTCCACGCCGTAGTAGTCCGAGACCGCCTTGACGATCCGCTCGGGCGTGATCTGGCGCTTCTTCGGGTTGTACAGGACGTTCGAAAGGACGGCCTGGGCGAGCTCGATCCCGATCGGCATCGAACCCATCGCCGCGTAGGCCACGATCCGGTTCAGCGCGCCTTCGAGCTCGCGGATGTTGCTCACGACCTTGCGGGCGATGAACTCGATCACGTCGGATGTGATCGGAACGGCGCCTTCCTCGGCTTTCGCTCGGAGGATCGCGATCCGCGTC
Source organism: Candidatus Polarisedimenticolia bacterium (assembly GCA_035649355.1). Taxonomy (GTDB): domain Bacteria; phylum Chloroflexota; class Limnocylindria; order Limnocylindrales; family CSP1-4; genus UBA5189. The sequence goes on along the minus strand of DASRJS010000066.1, from coordinate 762 downwards.
TCGAGGTCCGGCGCGGTCAGGTCCGCGATCAGGCCCCATTCGAAGCGCGAGCGGAGCCGCTCCTCGAGCGTCAGGATCGCCTTCGGCGGCCGGTCGCTCGAGAGGACGATCTGCTTGCCGTCCTCGTGGATCGCGTTGAACGTGTGGAAGAACTCTTCTTGGGTCCGTTCCTTGTCGGCGATGAACTGGATGTCGTCGATGAGGAGCAGGTCGATCCGCCGGTAGCGCGCCCGGAAGTCGTCGATCTTGCCCTGCTGGATCGAGGTGATGAACTCGTTCGTGAACTTCTCGCTCGTCGCGTAGACGACGCGCTTGCGCGGGAATTTCGCGATCACCTGGGTGCCGATGGCATGCATCAGGTGGGTCTTGCCGAGGCCCACGCCGCCGTACAGGAACAGCGGGTTGTAGGCGTGGCCGGGGCGCTCCGCGACGGACAGGCTCGCGGCATGGGCGAGGCGGTTGGCGGAGCCGACGATGAAGTTCGCGAATGTGTAGCGCGAATTGATGTTCGAGGCGCCGCCCTCGCCGCCGATCCGCGTCGCCTCGACGCGCACGGCCTGCGAGGGGGTCGGGGATGCCGCCGGCGCGCCGTTCGTCTCGGCGGCGGGCGCCGTCCCGTTCGTGCCCTGGACGGTGAACTCGACCTGGACGCTGTAGCCGACGATCCGGGCGAGGGTCTGGCTGATCAGCGATCGGTAGCGGGTCTCGAGCCAGTCCTTCGCGAAGCCGTTCGGGACGGCGATCCGAAACCGTTGCTCGTCG
>DASRJS010000065.1:0-12203 GCA_035649355.1 Candidatus Polarisedimenticolia bacterium | reverse complement strand
GCGTTGACGACACGGCAGTGGAGCCCGTTCATGTACCAGACCGACGGCATATCGAAGCCGAGGTGCGGGTCGTTGGCGAGGAGCGCTGTCCCGGTCGCGGACAGTGAGCCGGCGACGACGAGGTTGTTCGAGCCGATGCCGTGACGGTCGGCGAGTCCGCCGCCGCGATCGAGGCCCGCGAGCCGGCCGATCGAGTCGGCGAGGCCGGCGAGAGTGCGCCAGCCGGCTGCCTGGGCCGGGGTCGGCCCGGCGGACGCGAGCGTTGTGCCCGTGCCGGCGGCAGCGGTCGGCGTGATCGTCGCGCCAGCTCCGCCGGAGCCGGCGAGACCGCTCGGCGTGATGACCGGCCGGGACGGGTCGTAGGCCGGGAACAGCTCGTCGGTCCGCGCCGGGTCGCCGAGCCGCGCGTCGGCGAGCATCCGGAAGATCTCGAGGTCCATGTTGCCGCCGAGGTTCCAGGCCTGGACCTTCTGCCACGTCATCGAGTCGATCGGCGTCCATGGTTCGGGGGTATAGCCACCGAGGCCGCCCTCGCCTGACTGCAGGCCGGTCACGACGAACGCCAGCCCGAGCTGCCCCGCGTGCGACTCGATGTAGGCCGTTACGCCGTCGGCGTACGCCTCCATCGCGGCCTTCACGTCATCCGACGCAGCCTCGTAGTCGCGCTCCGCGGCACCGCGCCAGTCGAGCGTTCGGATGAACCGGTCCGTGTCGAGCGTGCTTTCGCCGAACAGCTCCGACAGGCGGCCCGCGCCGATGTGGCGCCAGACCTCCATCTGCCACAGCCGATCCTGGGCATGGACGTAGCCCTGGGCCATGAACAGATCGTGGCTGTCGTCGGCGTAGATCTGGGCGATCCCGGCTCGGTCGCGCACGACCGAGACCTGGCTGTGGAGGCCGCGGACCTGGAGGCTGCCGCCGACCTGCGGCAGGCCGCGGGCCGTGATCGAGCCGAGCAGCACGACCACGACGAGCACCAGCACGAGCAGGACGACGAACGGGAAGAGGATGAGCGGTCGAAGGACGCGCACGACCGGATTGTGCGGTGTTCGGGGCGGGCCGCGCTCAGCGCTTCAGCACGCGAGCGCGCTCAGCGCGCGAGCAGCGTCCCGAGACCGAGCTCCTCGGCCCGCCGGACGATTGCGTCGCCGAACACGACGTCCGCGAGACCGACGCCGAGATGGCTCACGACGATACGACCCGGCGGACGCTCCCAGCCCTCGAGGATCGCCAGGCCGAGCATGGCGTGGGGATCCGGGTAGCCGGTGAAGTGGCCGGTTCCACGCGTGTACAGGAACTGCTCCGTTTGGTCGACGAGGAACAGCGCGGCGTCACGCGCGACCTCAGCGGCGGCGTGGGTGTCGTAGTCGATCGGGACGAGCGTGACGTCCGTCGAGAGCCAGTCGTTCGTCAGCGCCTGCCGGAGATCGGGGCTCGTCAGCGAGGCGGCCGTGACGACCGCATCGGCGCCTTCGGTGGCCGCCGGGCCACTCTCGACCACTGTCGCGCTCGCGATGCCCTCGGTGGCGCGCGCGGCCTCCGCGAGCTCGGCCGCGCGTTCGGCATGGCGATCGAAGATCCGCAGCTCCAGCCCGGGCAGGACGTGGCCCAGCACGGGCAGATGAGAGTGGCCCTGGACGCCGGCGCCGATGAAGCCGACGATCGGCGTTCGGCCGTGGAGGCGCGGGCCGAAGTGCCGCAGTGCCGCACCCGTCACTGCGGCCGTGCGCTGGGCGGTGATCGGGCCACCGTCGAGGATCGCGGTCGGGAGGCCGGTCGCGGCGTCGTTCATCACGACGACTGCGCTGATCGACGGCAGCCCGAGCTCGTTGTTCGTCCGGTAGCCGGCAACCCACTTCATCCCGGCCAGGTCGTCGGCCGGGCTGTCGCCCCGGAGATGCGCCGGCATCGCGTGAATAAAGGCGGCCTCGGGCCGCGGATGGATCGCGATCTTCGGCGGCAGCTGCGTCGCTTCGGGTGTCGCCAGGGCGGTGAGCGTCCGCTCGGCGAGGCGCAGCCGCTCCTCGAGCGGCGGCATCGCCGCCAGGACGTCTTCGGTGCCGAGATAACGGAGCGGAGGCAGCGCGGCCATCGCCGCGAGTCTAGGCGACGGCCTGCCCCGGACGCGCGGGTACGATTCCGACGCATGCCCACGATCGACCTCGCCCGCAGCCTCGAGAACCTGAAGCTCGAGCAGGACGCGATCACCCTCTACGACGCGCTGGCGTCGATCGAACGAGACCAGCGCCGAGCGAGCGCCTTCCGGCGGATCGCGGCGAACGAGCGTCGCCATGCCGAGGTCTGGGCCTCGAAGCTGCGCGACGCCGGCGCGACGGTGCCCGGGCCGACGGCGCCGCGCCTGCGCGTCCGGACGATCATCGCGATCGCGCGGCTGTTCGGGACGCATACGGTCCGGGACCTCGTCGAAGCGCTCGAGGGCAGCGAGGAGGATGCATATTCCGCGCAGGACGGGCCCGAGGTCGAGGCGATCGCCGCGGACGAACGCGAGCATGCCGAGATCTGGCGTCGTCTCAACCGCGGGACGAAGGACGAAGCCGATGCCGGCAAGAGCATCGCGCGCTCCGAACGGTGGCACCGGGCCGGCCGCTCGGGCACCCTGCGGGCGGTCATCTTCGGTGTCTCCGACGGCCTCGTCTCGAACCTCGCGCTCGTCATGGGCGTCGCCGGCGCCGGCGCCTCCACCGGCGAGGGCCGGTTCATCCTCCTGGCCGGGATCGCCGGCCTCCTTGCCGGTGCGTTTTCGATGGCCGCGGGCGAGTACATCTCGATGCAGTCGCAGCGCGAGCTGTTCGAACGCCAGATCGAGCTTGAGCGCGCGGAGCTGGAAGCGATGCCTGAGGAGGAGGAGGCGGAGCTGGCTGCGCTCTATCGCGCCAAGGGCTTCACGGACACCGAGGCGAAGACGATCGCGAAGCGGATGCTCGCCGATCCAGACCATGCCCTCGACACGCTCGTCCGCGAGGAGCTCGGGCTGGACCCAGACGAGCTCGGTTCGCCGTGGGGCGCGGCCGGAGGCTCGTTTCTGGCGTTTGGCGTCGGCGCGATCGTGCCGGTGCTGCCGTACGTCTTCGCAACAGGCACGCCCGCCTTCTTGGCCGCGATCGGCCTGTCGCTCGTCGCGCTCTTCGCGGTCGGCGCCGGCGTCAGCCTGCTGACCGGCCGGAGCCTGCTCTACTCGGGCGCTCGCCAGGTCGTCATCGGCGGTGTCGCCGCCGCGGTCACGTACGCCGTCGGTCGGGCGATCGGCGTCGCGGTCGCCGGCTAGCGGCTTGCCATGCCCGGCTGGAAGACGCTCACCATCGCCGTGCTCAGCGGCGCCGGTCTGGCCCTGTTCTTCACGTTGATCTGGCGCTGGCCCGCCGCCGTTGGACTCGGCGCCGGCGTCCTGACGTCAGCGGTCGTCCTGCTGACGTCGGTCTCGTTCGGCGTCGATCCGGCCCGGGCCGACAAGGCGTGGCGCGACGCCGCACCAGACCTCATCGAACCGCGATCGGGCCCTCGAGACGACGCGTCCCCCGACGACCAGCGCTGAGACTTAGACGAAGTCAACGATGCGGGAATGAATGGCCAGGAAGCGATCGACTTCCTCGGTCGGCACCAGCCGATGCCGCCGGACGAAGAACTGACGGACGAGCTGATCGGCCAGTTCGATGAGGCGAGACGAGCTTTGGCGCTGGATCCGCAAGGCGGCGGCGTACGGCTGCTCCTGAATGCGATCGGCAGAGGCTCGGGCTTCGGCGTCTACCAGCTCGTGGATGACACGCTCCGCGCCTACGATCCGGACAATGTTGTCCAGGTCCTGGCCGAGCTGCTCGCAACGGTCCCAGACGACCGATCTGGGTGGCTCATGGAGTACGCCCTCGACTACCCGGATGAGCGTCTCATCGATCCGGTGGTCGAAGCCCTCGTTCGCGGCGATCGAGACACTAGGTTCTTTGCGGCAAGTTTCCTCGTGGACCAGTTTCGAGACGTCCCCCGAGTGCGGGAGGCCGTCCGGTCAGCGCGGGCACGCGAGGACGATCCAGAGATCGTTCGCGTGCTAGACGAGGCTCATCAGTAGCGGAGAAGGACGAAGAGGCCTCCGAATGGACAGCCAGCGGATCCAGATCAGCCTCCCAAAGCACGTGGTCGAGACTGGACGCGAGCTGACGCTGCGTGAGTTCGAATCCGTCTTCGCGGGCAAGATCAACGCCGATCGCCAACCATGACGCTCGACCTCGAGGAGCGGCTGCGACGGCTCGGGTCAACCCCGTCGAGCTGGTGGAATGGGCCTGGCGACCGGTACGGCGCCCACGACCACACCTACGACAAGACCCTCGTGTGCGTGTCCGGCTCGATCGTCTTCGGCCTCGTCGACGAAGGCCCCCAAGTTGAGCTCCTGCCCGGCGACCGCCTGGATCTACCGGCTGGCACACAGCACGACGCCCTCGTCGGCGACGAGGGCGTCACGTGTCTCGAGGGTCATCTCCCGGCCGGCCGGCTCGGCGCCGTGCGCCTGTGGCGGGCGGGGGAGTGGTGAGGTCAGCGCAGCGGGTCGAACCAGCTGGTCGGCGAGTCGCTGCCGTACATCCCGGGCCTGTTCGCTCCGCGCCGATCGTTGCCGAACAGCGAGCTGAGCAGCGAGAACAGGGCCAGGACTCCGAAGCCGGACTGGATCATGATGGGTACCTGCGCTTTCCGAGGTTTCATTACCGTAGTGGACCTCGATGGCAGAATAGCCTAACGTCGTTAATGATGCAAGTCGTATTGCCTAACAGACTGTGGCTCGCGCGCAACGGCGACCATCGGAGGTGACATGAGCACCGGAGATCGTCCCGGGCTGGACCGTCTGGATGCGCACCTCCTCGAGCTGCTTCAGATCGACGGGCGGCGCGCCTATGCCGACCTCGGTGCCGCCGTCGGCATCAGCGGCCCAGCCGCTCACGAGCGCGTGAAGAAGCTCGAGGCCCGCGGCATCATCCGTGGCTACCACGCCCATGTGGATCCAGAGGCCGTGGGCCTCGGCGTGCTTGCCTTCATGTGGGTCACCCAGTCACCGGGCACCGCCGACCAGGACCTGACGCCGGCATTCGGCGCCATCCCGGAGGTCGAGGAGTGCCATCGGATCGCGGGCGAGGCCGACTATCTCCTGAAGCTGCGCGCCCGCGACACGCGCGACATGGAGCGCGTCGTCCGCGCGATCCAGACGACGACGCACGTCTTCCAGAGCGAGACCGACATCGTGTTCTCCACGGCCTTCGAGGGCCGGCCGATGACCGTTTCGGAGCGGGCCCGCTAGCCCTCGTCCGGCTCCTCGTCCGCCGTCGGCCCAAGGTCCGCCGCTCCGGCGCCGAGCTCCTCGCGGACGGCCTCGACGCTCGGCCACTCCGCTCCGCAGGCCAGGCAGCCGATCGCCGGGGGTGTCATGACGACCGGCTCGCCCATCCCGATGATCTCGAACGCGGGCGCGAAGCCCATCGTCCGCTGCTCCGGGAACGTGATCATCGCCAGGCGCGACGCGCCGCAGCGCGGGCACGGGTAGGCCGATCGTTCGCCGGCGTCGGTCACGTCCGAGCCTCTCGCGTCGTCCGGGGATCCGCCGGTTCGCGCGGTTCGACCGGTCCGCGCGGCTCTACCGGTTCGCGCGGCTCTACCGTCTCGACCGCTTCGAAGGCCTCGATTGCCTCGTACGGCTCCAGGGCCTCCTCCTCCGAGCTGACGATCGCGTCGGGCGGCGGCAGGTGCAGGTACGCGCGGTGCTCCCGGAGCACATCCGCGACCGTCGGCTGCGAGACATCGAGGCCGACGTCGGCCAGCCGCTCGCTGATGAACGAGGCCTCTGCATCAAGCTCGCGCGCCTCGAGATCCGCCTCCCGACGCGCGTTCTCGGCGAGCACGAGGTAGACGAGCCCGCCGCCGACCACCAGGCCGAGCACGAGGAGCCACCAATCGAACTCGGCCATGCCCGGCGAGTCTAGGGCATGCCGGCGGCTACACTCTGGCGACCGTGGTGCCCGCCCTCATCTCGCTCACCCCGGACCCCGTCGCCATCCAGATCGGTCCGTTTCCGCTCGCCTGGTACGGCCTCGCCTATGCGATCGGCCTCCTGGCCTCCTACCGGCTGCTCGTCCGCCAGGCGATCCGCCACGGCCAGGATCCGGCGATCGTCGGCAACGGCATCGTCGTCGTCGCGATCGCGGCCCTCGTCGGCGGGCGGCTCTACCACGTCATCGATCAGTGGCAGCTCTACCAGGACTGCCTGATCAGGGTCTTCGTCCCGATCGAGTTCGAATCCGGCTGCTCCGGTCCGGCGCACTTCGCGGGGTTCTCGGGGCTGGGCGTCTATGGCGGCCTCGTGACGGGCACGATCGCCGGGGTCGCCCTCGCGCGCTACTACAAGGTCTCGCTGCCGGTCTGGGCGGACATCATCGCGCCGGCGCTCTTCCTCATGCAGGCCGTCGGCCGCTGGGGCAACTTCTTCAACCAGGAGCTGTACGGGCCGCCGACGAGCCTGCCGTGGGGGATCGCCATCGACTGCGCCCATCGGGTGGCCGCGTATCCGTGCGGCACGTTCCCGCTCGAGACGACCGGGTTCCAGCCCCTGTTCCTGTACGAGTCGCTGTCGGGATTCCTCGGAGTTGCGGTCCTGGTCTGGCTCGACGCGCGACGTCCCGCCTGGCTCCGAACGGGCGACCTGATCCTGATCTTCTTCGCCTGGTACGGCGTCGTCCGCTTCAGCCTCGAGTTCCTGCGCTCGGGGAACTGGGTCCTCAACGGGATTCCGACGGCACAGATCTTCTCGGCACTGTTCGCTCTCGGCGCGGTGGCGATCTTCGTGGCGCGGCGGATCGCGGGACCGGGTTCGTCGGGCGGGTCCGGTAGCGGGCCCGGGACGCCGGACCCGGACGAGGATGCGGTCGAGGAGATGATCAGCGAAGGCGGACCCGTCTGACCGCCGAGCCCGCGCTGCCACGACGACGCCCGAAGGCGCGGCTTCGTCCCGAGGAGCTCGCGAAGGCCCGCGGCGGCGCCAGCGAAGGCCTCGCCTGGCTCGGCCGGGCACCCGAATCTCGAGCCTCCCTGCTCTACCGCGTGGTCCGCCTGGTGACCCGGCTCATCCTCTTTGGGCTGTTCCGGTTCCGGATCTCGACCTCCGGTCAGGAGCACCTGCCGCGCGGCGGCTATCTCCTGATCGGCGCAGCGCATCGCGGCTGGATGGACCCGTTCGTCGTCCTCAACGCGCTCCCGGCCGAACCGCGGGCGTGGTTCCTCGGCAGCGGCCCGAGCACCTTCACGACGCGCTGGCGCGAGGCCCTGATCCACCGTCTTGGCGGCCTGTTGCCGGTCTGGCGCGGCGGCGTCGGCGTGGACCAGCACGTTCGAGCCGCGGAGGCCGTCGTCGCGAACGGCGGCGTGTTCGTCCAGATGCCCGAGGGCACCGTCAACGGTCCGCCCGGCCGGCTCGGCCCGTTTCGGCCGGGGGCCGCGCTCATCGCGCTGCGAACCGACGCGCCGATCGTGCCGATCGCAATCGCGGGGACGGAGGAGCTCTACCTCGGACGACGGATGGCTTCGGAGATCCTGCCGGCAACCTCGGTCCGCCAGCTGCTCGGACCTGGCTGGGATGGCGTCCTGCCGCCGGCCGGCAGCCGCGAGGAGCTGGCGCTCGCGCGTGTGCTGAGCGACGCACTTTCGGCCCGCCTCGCGCCGGTCGTCGCGAAGCTCCACGCCCAGCTCGATGTTCGTCGACCACGAACGCGCCTGCTGCGCCGGCGCCTGACGTGGCTGCTGCTCGGGCCGGGACCGCTCCGACACGACGCGAACTCCGAATGACCGGTGCCGATCCGGGTCCGCTGCCCGAGGACGAGACGATCTGGCGTGGGCGGCGGGAGACCGGTCTCGTCGGGCCACCGAGTCCGCGCGCGTCGTGGGCCTACCGGGTCGCGATGCTCGCGTTTCGGGTGTTGATTCGGGGCGTCTTTGGCATCCGGATCACGGTCGAGGGGGCAACGAACCTGCCCCGAACGTCGAGCGGCGCGCCGGCCGGCGGCTGGATCGCGGCGGGCCTGCCGCACCGCACCTGGATCGACCCGTTCGCGGTGGCGCTCGTGCTGCCAATGGAGCCGCGGCTCGTCTTCTTCGGCGACGGCCGGGCGATGTTCCGCACGGCCTGGCGGCGGTTCTGGGTTCGACAGATCGGCGGGATCATCCCGATCTGGGTCCGTCGCTACGTTCCCGGCGTCGAGCGCGAGGATGTCATGGCGACATACACCGCCGCGGTCAGCAGCGCCCTCTCGGCGGGCACGATCCTGGCGATCTTCCCGGAGACCGGCCCGCCGGTGCCCGTTGACCAGGCCCGGCCGTTCGGGCGCGGCCTCGCCTACTTCGCGCTCCGAACCGGTGCGCCGATCGTGCCGTTGATCATCGGCGGCTCGGACGTTCTCTTCCGGGGGCGCCGCATCGTCGTTCGTGTCCTGCCGCCGGTGGACGCCCGGACGCTGGCCGGCCTGGACGCCACGGTTCCGGCTCCCGAGGCCGGCTCGCGCGACGAGCGCCTTGCCTCGCGCCGCGCCACCGACGCCCTCCAGGCGCTCACCGCGCCGCACGTTCCAGAGGTCCGGGCCCTCGCCGAGCCTCCCCCGGGCACGCCCCGCCGCTGGCTGTGGCTCACCCACGTGTGGCGCTGAGGCCCGTACACTCGCCGCCGATGGAGTACGTCGAGTCCGTCCTCGACCTCGTCGGCAACACGCCGCTCGTCCGACTGACGCGGGTCACGCGCGACCTCGGGCCGGCCGAGGCCCAGCCGCTGATCCTCGCGAAGCTCGAGGCGCTCAACCCGGGCGGCTCGGTGAAGGACCGGATCGGCCTGCCGATGATCGAGGCGGCCGAACGCGCCGGTCTCCTCAAGCCCGGCGGCACGATCATCGAGCCGACGTCCGGGAACACCGGCCACGGCCTCGCGATCGCCGCGGCCCTGAAGGGCTACCGCTGCATCTTCGTCATGGCCGACAAGCAGTCATCCGAGAAGCAATCGCTGCTGCGCGCCTACGGCGCGGAGGTCGTCCTCTGCCCGACGAACGTCGAGCCGGAGGACCCCGAGAGCTACTACTCCGTGGCCGCCCGGCTGGCCCGCGACATCCCCGGCGCGTTCAAGCCGGACCAGTACTGGAACCAGGAGAACCCGACCGCCCACGAGAAGACGACCGGGCCCGAGATCTGGCGCCAGACCGAGGGCCGGATCACGCACCTCGTCGTGTCCGTTGGGACGGGCGGGACCGTGACGGGCGCCGGCCGCTACCTCAAGGCCCAGAACCCGGCGATCCGGGTCATCGGCGCGGATCCCGAAGGCAGCGTTCTCTCCGGCGATACGGCACGGCCATACCTGACCGAGGGCATCGGCGAGGACTTCTTCCCGGGCACGTACGACCCCAAGGTGGTCGACCGTTGGGTTCGCGTCAGCGATCGCGACGCATTCGCGATGGCCCGCCGGATCACGCGCGAGGAGGGGATCCTCGCCGGCGAATCGTGCGGAACCGCGGTCCTCGCCGCGCTCGACGAGGCGCGCCGGATCATTGCCGAGGACGGTGCCCGCGCGGCTGACGCCGTCATGGTGGTCATCCTGCCGGACGGCGGCCGCTCCTACATGTCGAAGCTCTACAACGACGAATGGATGCGCGCGAACGGCCTCCTGCCGACGACCGGCGCCGTCATCCCGGTGGCCTCGCTGCTCGCGGCGCGCCAGCATGGAAGCGAGCTCCCGGACCTCGTCCTCGCCCGCACGACGGACCGGGTCGGGGCTGCGATCGACCTCCTCCAGCTCTACTCGATCAGCCAGCTCCCGGTCTCCGAGCAGCCCGAGGGAGAAGCGCTTTCGGGCATCGTCGGCTCGGTCAGCGAGAAGAGCATCCTCGACAAGGCCTATCGGAACCCCGAGATCGTCGAACGGACGGTCGGCGAGGTCATGGACCGACCGCTGCCGACGATCGACGCGGCGGCCTCGCTCGACGAGGCGTTCGCCCTGCTGTCGAACGGGGCGCCGGCCGTGCTCGCCGTCCGCGGCGACCGTCCGACCGGCGTGATCACGAAGCTCGACATCCTCGAGTTCCTCGCTCACCGCCGGTCCTAGCGCCGAACGTCCGGCGGTTGGCGCAGTCGTCGCCGGTCAGGCTTCGACGCGAGCCGCCAGCTGCGCCCGTGACTCCACGCCGAGCTTGCCCATCGCCGAGCTGAGGATCCGCGCCACGGTCGGGCGGCCAAGGCCCAACCGGCGCGCGATCTCGATGTTCGTCAGCCCGCGTTCGACCAGACCGACGAGCTCGCGCTCACGCGCGGTCAGGCCGCCGGCGGAGCCCGAACGCTCGCTGGCCGTGGTTGCCCGAACGCCGGCCTGGCGGAGCGAGCGCCGGATGCGGGCGGCGAGCGCCTCGAAGGCGACCTCTGTTGCCGCGCGATGCGCGGCGGTGAGTCGCTCGACGGCCTCGTCCCTGCGACCCGCCAGGCGGAGCGCGTCACCGGCGGCCCACTGGCAGATCAGCGAGCGCGGGACCTGGAAGCCCGCCCAGCCAGTTGCCGCGCGCTCGAATGCCGCCGCCGCCGCCTCATGGTCCCCGGCATGGGCGCGCTCGAGGCCGGCCACCTCATGCGGGGCTCCGGCCAGCGACGGCGCAAGCGGCGTGTCGATGACGCCCGCCGGGTCGAGGCCGAGCTGCGCCTGGATCGACGAGCGGATGACGCCCGGGGTCACGTGGGCGATTGGGACCGGGGCCGGGATCGCGAGCGATGCCTCAATGAGCTCGAGTGCGACCTTCGGGCGGCCGCTCCAATCGGCGAGCTCGGCCCGCGCGGCGAGGAACTCGCCCCGGCCGAACCAGTCCGGGCTGAGGCCTGGCTCGAGCCGGGTCAGCGAGGCCTCCGCTTCGTCGAGCCGGCCGAGCGCGCCCAGCGAGCGCGCCCGCGCGATCTCGGCGGTCTGGCGCGGTCGCGACGGCGACGGCCGTTCGAGGAGCTCATCGGCGAGCGTCACCGTCAGTTCGAACCTGCCGGCGAGGTGCGCCGCAAGGGCGGCATCGGCTTTGAATTCGACGGCCACGGAGCCCACGCCGGCGGCGTCGTAGCGAGCGGTCACATCCAGGAGGTACTGGAGCCCGACGTCGGCGCCGGTGCCCAGGAGCAGCAGGTACTGCATGACCCGAGCACGGTCCGCGGCGGTCCGGAACCGGCCCGCCGCGAACGCCTCGGCGAACGCCGCGTTCACGACCGAGGCGTCGCCCGAACCCGAGGCGAGCAGGAGGATGCAGGTCCGCAGCACCGCAGTGTCGCGGGCGGCCAGCGAGTCTGGGGCGTGGGCCGCAGCCGCGGTGTCCAGGAGCGCGATGGCCGACCCGACCGCGCCGTCGACGTTGACCATGAACGTCGCGGTCTCGATCGCCCGGCGGACGGCCGCCTGGCTCGCCACGGGCACGTCGCGAGCTGCCGCCGCGGTGAGGCGCTCGCGGCTGCCGTGAATGTCAGCCAGGGCAAAGAGGGCATGCGCGAGGATCGCATCCCGCTCCGTGAGCTCGTCGGGCGTCGCCTCGCCGTCCGGCGCCAGCAGCCGAACGATCGTCGCCCACTCCGAGAGCTCGTCGAGCTCGCGAGCGGCGGCCAGGCGCAGCGACAGGTCCCGTGAGGGCGGCGCCACCTCGGCGGCGACGATCAACAGGGCGGCCCGCGCTCGCGGATCGCCGGTCGCGTCGAGCGCTGACCGGGCAAGCGTCGCCGCCGCCGTCCTCCGCCCCGCTGCCGCAAGGTGGCGCACCTGGTCCGCGGGATCGGCAACGAGCATCGCGGCACGGGCATGGAGGCGCCGCCGTTCGGCGGCAGAGATCGCCTCAACGACCGCCGCCGCCACGAGCTCGTGGCGGATCGCCACCTGTCCGGCGTGCTCGATGACGAGACTGGCAGTTATCGCCTCCGTTACGCCCTCGCCCGCGATGGACCGCTCGACGGGCTGGCCGAGAACGGCCAGAAGCTCGACCGCGGCACGGCCCGCAGATCCGAGGCCGGCCAGCCGGCGCACCACAGAGCGCTCGAATGCCGGCGACACGCCTTCGCCGGTTGCCAGCTCCTCGAGGACCAGCGGGTTGCCGCCGGCCTGCCGGACGAGCCGGTTCACGGCGGCATCAGCGAGGCCCGGCTGACGGTCCCGGATGACGGCCGCGGCA
>DASRJS010000064.1:0-25313 GCA_035649355.1 Candidatus Polarisedimenticolia bacterium | reverse complement strand
TGCTCGCCTACGAGCGCGCCGAACGCGAGGACGACCCGGAGCGGCGGCGCGCGTGGCTCACCTTCGCCGTCGTCGGCGGTGGGGCGACCGGCGTCGAGCTCGCCGGCGCGCTCGCGGAGATCGGCCGCCACTCGCTGGTGCGCGACTTCCGGCGCATCGATTCGTCGCAGGCGCGCATCGTCCTGATCGAGGCGGCTCCGCGGCTGCTGCCGCCGTTCGTCGAGATGCTCGCGGCCAAGGCGAAGGCGCAGCTCGAGCGTCTGGGCGTCGAGGTGCGCGTCGCGACGCGCGTGACGGCCATCGACGGCGACGGCGTGACGCTCCTCGCCGGCGGAACGGAGACGGGGCTCGCCGCGAAGACGGTCCTGTGGGCCGCGGGCGTCCTCGCCTCCTCGTTCGGTCGACATGTAGCCGAGGCCCTCGGCGCCGAGACCGATCGAGCCGGGCGGATCGTTGTGGGTCCCGACCTCGCGGTTCCCGGACATCCCGAGGTCATCGTCATCGGGGACGCGGCCGTGGAGCCGTGGAAGCCCGGCCGGCCCGCGCCCGGCGTGGCCCAGGGCGCGATCCAGGGTGGCAAGTACGCCGCGCTCTCCCTGCGGCGACGCCTCTCGGGCGATCCGGAACGGCCGTTCCGCTACTCCGACCGCGGGGATGTCGCGGTCATCGGTCGGCTCGCCGGCGTGACGAACATCGGCTGGCTCGGGCCGTTTGGGCGCCAGAGCGGCTTCCCGGCGTGGGCGTTGTGGCTCGGGATCCACCTCGTGTATCTCATCGGGTTCTCGAACCGGATCATCGTGCTCGTTCGCTGGGCGTGGAGCTTCCTCACCCATGGCCGGAGCTCGCGGCTGATCACCGGCCAGCCGCTCCTGCCGGACATCGAGGAGCCAGAACCGCCGGCCTGAGGCTCGCGGCGGCTACGCCGCTGGCTTGGCCGCCCCCGGCCGGCCGACGAGGACGTAGCACCCCGCGGCGAGCGAGACCAGCGCGAGGATGAAGAGCAGGACCGGCAGGTAGACGAGCAGCCCACCGCGTTCCAGCGTCCGTCCGATGACGACGAGGAACCACCACGCTCCGGCGGCGATGGCGACCGCGCCAAGCGCGGCGGTCGTCACGGGCGCGGGGACCATCAGGCGGCCGGCGGCCGGATTGCCATCCAGCCAACGCACGCCGAGCGCGAGGGTGGCTGCCAGGACGACGACCTGCGGGAGTGTCCCGAAGGAGTAGATGTCGGCGAGCCACATGATCAGGAACCAGCCGGCGATGCAGCCGACAGCGCCGACGTAGACGAGCCGGTCAGCAAGCGGCAGCCGCATCGTGCCGAGCACGCTCCTCAGGTCGGCGACCAGGTTGCCGCCGCTCAGTCCCCATGCACCATAGGCGAGGCTGGCGCCGCCGATGACGTAGATGATCGTCAGGCCAATCGTGAGGACCTCCCAGGAATCGAGGCTGGCCAGGAGGTCACCGAGGTCGACGAGCGCGAACGCGCCGATGAGCGCAGCGTCGATTCTGACCCAGCTCGCCGCCGGGACACCGGCGATGCTGCGTCCGGATGCGCCGATCGTAAGGACGAGCGCCGCCACCGCAGCCACGACGATGATCACCGCGCTCAGCGTCACCGGCCAGTCCTGGAAGAGCAGCCCGAGGAGGTACGCGGCGACGACCGCGCCTGAGCCCGTGATGACGAGCTGCTCATTCCGGCCGAGTCGAGCCATCACCTGCCGCCTCCCTCGGACTCCGGTCGCCGTGCGTCCCGCGACCGCGGACCCGTTCGAACGTTAGCCATCCACGAGCGGCGTGGGAAGGCTCGAGTCTCGGCTCCGAGAGGGGAGCGCGAACGAGACGGCCACGACGACGAATGCCGCGACGGTCAGGATCCCGAAGCCGAGCGAGACGCCGGCCTGGCTGACGGTGCCACCGAGGACGGCGCCGGCGAGGCTGGCGCCAACCACGCCACCGAGGTATCGGGCCGTGTAGTACGTGCCGGTGGCCATGCCGATCCGATCCGCAGCCACGCCGTCGAAGGCCGCGGCCTGACGCGGCGAGCCGCTCAATCCGAGCCCGAGCCCGACGACGCCGAGCAGCAGTCCCACGGCGACCTCCGATGCGGTGCCGATCGGGATCGAGAGCCCGGCGAGGCCGAGCGCGACGACCGCCGCGCCCGCGACACCGAGCAGGCGCCGGCCCCGCCGATCGGAGAGCCGCCCGCCCCACGGGGCGACGAGCGCGCTGACGCCCGCGATCCCGAGGAGGACGAGGCCGCTCGAGCGGGCCGACCCGCCGAGCAGCTCCTCGACGAGCAGGGGCACGATGAGGAAGCAACCGTGCAGGACGACGGTCGCACCGAAGACACCGATGAGTGCCCCGGCGAACGACGGGCGCGCGAGCAGGCGGATGTCGATCGCCGGCCGCTCCGTGCGGAGCTCGAAAGCGACGAGCACGACTGCGACGGCGATCGTCGCGACAGCGATGGCCAGGCCGGCGCCCACGAGGCCGTTCCGCAGGACGACGAGCAGGCCGACGATCACGAGCGCCAGGAGGACCAGGCCAGGCACGTCGAGGCGGGCACGCGGACCCGGGGCGTGGCGCTCCGCAGGACGCACCACGACGGCGACGAGGACGGCGGCGAGCACGGCGATCGGGATGGCGAGCACGAAGATCGAGCGCCAGCCGAACGCGCCGACGAGCAGCCCACCGATGAACGGACCGATAGCGGCGCTCGTCGAGACGAGGAGGTCGAAGATCCCGAACGCCTCGCCGCGCCGGTCCACCGGCGCACTCTCGCGAACGAGGGCGGTCGAGGTCGTCGAAACGAGCGCGCCGCAGGCAGCCTGCAGGACGCGCGCAAGCTCGAGGATGCCGAACGACGTGGCGATCGACGCGACGAACGAGGCGGCCCCGAAGCCGACCACACCGGCGACGAACAGCGACCTGTGCCCGAAGCGGTCGCCGAGCGCGCCGCTGAGCGGCAGCGCGATCGCCACGCTGCCGAGGTAGAGCGTGACAAGCGACGCGACCGTGTTCGGCCCGAGCCCGAACTCGGACATGACCCCCGGCAGCCCGACCGCGAGCATCGTCGAGTTCAACGGCACGAGGATCGCGCCGCTCGCGAGCCCGAGCATGAGCGCCGTCAGCAGCGGCGCCCGGGCCGTCACAGGAGGCGGACCGTGCCCAGCGTGCCGTCGATCTCGATGATTTGTCCGTCCCTGATCGTTCGGGTCGCGTCCGCAACGCCAACGACCGCGGGCAGAGCGAACTCGCGCGCCACGACTGCGGCGTGCGACAGGACCCCGCCGGTGTTCGTCACGAGTCCGCCCGCAACCGTGAACACCGGGACCCACGACGGGTTCGAGGACGGACAGACGATGATGTCGCCCGGTCGGATCCGCGGGAAGTCGGCGTTCGACACGGCGACGCGCGCCGGGCCGCGGATGATGCCCTGCGACGCGCCGGTGCCGCGCAGCACGTTGGCCTCGGTCGACTCGACACGGGTGCCCTCGAACCGGTCCGGGCCGGCCGCACCCATGTCCCGCGTGCCGAGGTTCTTCGGTGGGCGGACGCCGAGCCGGTGGCGGTGCGTCTCGCGTCGCTCCGCGATCAGCGAGCGAACGTCGTGTGGCGAGCGGATCAGCGCGGCGACCTCGTCGCGGCCCAGAAACAGCACATCCTCGGGATCCCCGAACGCGTCGTCTCGAACCAGTCGCCGGCCCATCCGAAGCGCCAGGCCCCGCAGCTTCGCCTGGGCCATCCGATCGATCCAGTAGTTGTGGCCCTCGGTAAGATGTCCAATCTCGCGGCCGAGCGCGAGCAGATGCTCGAACTTCACCAGCTCGTCCGGCCGCTCTGCCAGCCGCACTCGCGCCGCATCGGCGAGACGATCCGCCTCGACGTGCAGTGCCGTGCGGCGGGCCTCCGCGCTCTGGGCCGGTCGCTCGAGTCGCTTGCCGATCTCGGCGAGGAGCAGTCGCGGCTCTTCGGCATACGAAGGTTGCCCGAGGTCATCGAAGGCCTGCCCAAGGTGCCCGTGGTGATCGAGGAAGTGGAGAATGCGCTCGACGAATGCCCGCCCGCCCGGCAGGAGCGCGAGCTCATCGAGCGTCGCCTGCGGCTCGATCCGCAGCCGCGCTGCGACCTCAGGGTGCCGCGTCGCAAGCTCCGTGACGCCGTCGAGCTCGACCGCCACGTCGTACAGGTCCGGGCTGAAGCCCTGGACGAGGCGCAGCGCCTCGCCGGTCGCGGCATCGCCGATGGTGGACTCGTACAGGTCGGCCAGGTCCTCGACGACCTGGTACGGCCCCAGGATCGACCAGAAGTGGATCTCCCAGGCTCGCAGCGTCGCGGCCCAGGCATCCAGCCAACCGTCAGCGATCTCGTCACGGTCGGTCGCCTCGGGGTCGACATCGTCCACCCGTCGATACAGGGAGCGCAGCTCCGGGATCGCCTCGTTCGCCCAATAGTCGGCCGTGACCTCTGCGCGCGCCCGGCAGTTCGCATCGAACCGCTCACGATTGACCTTGCGCTCGTCTTCGGATGCGTTCGGCTGTCCCGCGAAGTAGGCGTAGCCGTTCCAAACGGCCGCGTATACGCGCACGGGATGGCCGAGCCGCTCGTATGGCTCGTTGAAGCCGCCGGCAAGGGTCAGGACGTAGTCGGCGGCGAGGGGCGTGAGCGCGAACGGCATGTGCATGTCGTCCCACTCCCAGTCGAGCGCAGCGTGGTCCGGCTCCGCGAACTCGTGCGGAAAATCGGCGGCAGCCGCTTCTGCGCCAACCGCATCGCTCATCGCTCCCTCCTCAACGGGTCGTGATCGGTCGCGCCTGGAGCAGGAACCATGCACCGCCACCGACCGCGGCCTCGATGTCGACAGCCGTGCCGTAGGCGGCTTCGATCCGGAGGCCCTGCTCAGCGAGGTCTCGGATCTGAAAAGCGTCCAGCGCGGGGCCGGAGCCGGGATCGGCGACCGCATGCTCGAGGACGGAAAGACTCGCCCTGTCGACGACGATCGTGTCGGGCGTGACCGTGCCCGAGACCATCTCGTCGCCGAGGCCACGCACCGCCGTGATGACGATCTGGTCCTCGCGCCCGGTCACGGGATGGCGCGTGAAGAGGACCGCCGCGGCCGTCGCCGCCACGAGCTGCTGGACCACGACGGCCATCGCGCCGCCGCCGAGCCCGATCCCGCGGCGCCTCCGATAGAAGACCGCCGGGGCGCTCCACAGGGATGCCCAGCAACGCCGCACGGCGCCCGCCACGCCATCCGGGGGCACTCCGAGCTCCGTCTCGTGGAGCCCGGCGTAGGAGGCGTCAGTGCCGTCCTCGCCAACGCCCGACGAGCGAACCGCGAAGATCGGAGCCGCGCCGCCACCGCCTTCGGCGAACGTCGCGAGCGCCTCGCGCAGGGCGGACTCGATCTCGGGCTCCAGGCCCGCCTCAGCGACCTCGCGTTCGAGAGACTCGCGGGCCGAGTCGTCCGGAAGGCGTTCGATTGCCGCCCGTGCGGCCGGCAGGCCCGCCAGCTGGCGTTCGAACGCCGCGGTTGTCACGCAGAATGCGGGTGGGACGCGGAACCCGAGGCGCACGAGCCGGTCGAGGGATGCGCCCTTACCACCGAGCGCAGCCACGCCGCCCTGGGCGGAACCCAGCCACTCGACGTAGGGCAGCGTGGACGTCGGTATAGCGAAGCTCCCAGCTCGGACCGGAGCGGGGGCTCCGGATGGGACCGCGTCAGCGCGGTCCCCGAGTCTACACTCGGCCTGATGCCGCCGCGGTACGTGCCCGAAGACTCGCTCAAGAGCCCGCGCTTCACCGGCCCCGCGCTGTTCGCCCGGCTGCCGTACGTCCGGACGCTCGAGGATGTCGATCTCGCCATCGTCGGCGTCCCGTTCGACACCGGCGTGACGTATCGCGCCGGCGGTCGGTTCGGCCCGAATGCGGTTCGAGCCGCCAGCGTGATGCTCCGGCCGTACAACACGAACCTCGCGGTCTCGCCGTTCGAGATCCTGTCGTGCGTCGATTACGGCGACGTCGCGATCGTGCCCGGCTACATCGAGCGCAGCTACGCGGCGATCGAGGCCGCTGTCACGCCGATCGTCGAGGCCGGCGTGATCCCGCTGCTCATCGGCGGCGACCATGCGTGCACGCTGCCGCACCTCCGGGCGACGCGATCCCGCGGCCCGGTCGCGGTCATCGACTTCGACTCGCACACCGACGCCTGGGACAGCTACTTCGGCGAGAAGTACAACCACGGGACCTGGATGCGCCGTGCGATCGAGGAAGGCCTCGTCGACGTCGCGCACTCGATCGAGGTCGGGCTGCGCGGCGGGATCTACGCGGAGGGCGACTGGTCCGGTCTTCGAAGCGAGCTCGGGCTCGAATACCTGACGACCGAGGACGTCTTCCGCCTCGGCCCGGAGGCGGTCGCGGCGGCGATCCGCGAGCGCGTGGGGGACCGGCCGGCGTTCATCAGCTTCGACATCGACGTCGTCGATCCGGCGTTCGCGCCCGGGACTGGCACGCCCGAAGCGGGTGGCCCGTCGGCCCATGACATGCTCGTGATCCTGCGCGGGCTCACGGGCATCGAATTCGTGGGCTTCGACGTCGTCGAGGTCATCCCGGCCTACGACCCGGCCGGCCAGACCGCGACGCTGGCGGCCAACCTCGCCTACGAGATGCTCTCGCTCGTCGCCGTCCACCGCCGCGGCGCATGACCCACGACGAGCCCTGGCGCGAGGTCCTCCCGCCGGGGTTCCGCTGGCCCGACGGCGTGCGTGCCGCCGCCTGCTTCACGTTCGACCTCGACGCCGAGAGCCCGATCCTGTTCGACCACCCGGAGTCCGCCGCGTGGCTCGACGTCATGAGCCACCAGGCGTATGGCCCGCGGACGGCCGTGCCCCGGCTCCTGCGGCTCCTCGACCAGCGCGCGATCCGCGCCACGTTCTTCATCCCCGGCTGGGTCGCCGAACGCTGGCCCGGCGCTGCCCGCTCCATCCGCGATGCCGGCCACGAGATCGCCCATCACGGCTACCTCCACGAGGGCGCCCGCTCGGCGCCGGACGCCGAGACCGAGGAACGGCGGCTGCTGCGCGGGCTCGAGGCCCTCGACTCCGTACTCGGGATCCGACCGGTCGGCTACCGAGCCCCGAACTGGGAGCTGTCCTACGACCTTCCGCGCCTGCTCGTGAAGCACGGGTTCCGCTACGACAGCGGGATGATGGATGCCGACCACCCGTACCACCTCGCCGTGGGCCCCGAGTCAGGCGCCCCGACGATCGTTGAGCTGCCGGGCCACTGGGGCCTCGATGACTGGGAGCCCTACAACTACCTGCCCGGGATCACGGGCTCCGGCGTGATCTCGAGCCCCGCTGACGTCGTCGGGCGCTGGACGCTCGAGCTCGATGCGCTCGTCGACGAGGGCGGCCTGTTTATGCTGACGAACCACCCGTTCGTCTCGGGGCGGGCGTCACGCGCCAAGGCGCTCGAAGGCCTGATCGAGCACGCCCAGGCGATCGATGGCGTTTGGGTCGCGACCGCATCGGAGATCGCCGACTGGGTTGTCGAGCTGCCGCTCGAACCCGTCGTCCACGTTCAACCGACGCTGCCGTGACCGGAGGGACATCGAGCACCGCCGAGGCTGAGGCCCGTGCTCGGGTCGCAGCCGTCCAGGACCGTTTCATGCGGCTCGATCCGGAGGGGCTCGCTCTCGTTTCGATCCCTCGACCGGACGCCACGGAACGGTCCGCCGTCCGGAGGACGGTTTCGGATGTCGCGGGCACGCTGCGTCTGGAGCACCTCATCAAGGGCGCCGACGACGAGGCGCGCGAGGCCGTCATGCAGGTCTTCAGCGAGAGTGCCTACCGGCCGCAGCCCTTCGGACTGAACTGGGGTCAGTCGCTCGGGTTGGTCAGCGATCGCGTTGCGATGGCTCTCGCCCTGCAGGACGCCTGCGCCGAGGCGATCCTCGCCGACGCGCTGCCGGACGATGTCAGATCGGAGCTGCGCGAAGGCTTTGACACCGTCGAGGTCATGGTCCACCGCGGCGTCTCTACGACCCTCGGCGACCTCGAGACGCGGCCTCTCTGGGTGCGCGGCGTGCTGCTCGGGATGGCGCTCCTTCTCGGCGTCGTCGTCGCGGTCAACGTCTTCGTCGGTGCGGGGGCGCTCGCCGTCACGGCCGCCGCCGGCCTGCCGGTCATTCTTCTCGTTGCACTGGTCGGAGCCTGGCGCCGGCGAGGGGCGAGCGATGGGGCACGAAACGGCCCCGGCGCGGACGCACCGGGGCCGAGCTCGCTGCGGAGAACCGACCCCCGCTGAACTAGGCGCGCTGGGCGGCGCTCCGTCCGAGGATCCAGTAGACGACAAACGCGACGACAAAGCCGATGACGTACGCGATGTCCGCGTAGTGCAGTGTCGGCGCGAAGGTGTTGATCGGCAGGCCCGTGGCCTTCGCCAGCTCGTCGCCGAACACGGACGTCCCGAAGGGCAGCGAGACGACGAAGCCGACGATCAGCGCGACGAGGCCCTGCCAGCCTGACGGCAGGCTCGCGAAGTCGGCGAGGCGAGACACGTCTGCCCGGCGGCCGCGGAGCCACCAGTCGGCGAGCACGACGCCGGCCCACGGCGTGACCCAGTAGATGATGAACAGGAGGTAGTTCTCGAACTTCGTGACGAGGTCGCCGGAGTTCAGGTACAGCGTGAAGAAGAAGCCGAGCACCGCGACGGCGAGCGCCGAGTAGACGCGTTTGACGCCGACGCCGGCAGCCTGGAGCGACAACGAGCCCGTGTAGTCGTTCATGGCGTTGACCGCGACCGTGCCGATCGCGATGGCGATCATCGCGAGCGGGGCGAGGATCGAGCCCGACAGGATCGAAGTGATCGTGTCGACGGCGCCGCCAGCCGCCTTGTCGGCGACGAGCAGGCCGAGCACCTCGAGCCAGCCGGCTGCGAGCGTCAGACCGAGCACCGTCCACCAGAAGACCTTCGACTTCGAAGCGGTCGGGGGCAGGTAACGGCTGTAGTCCGAGGCGTACAGGCCCCAGGCCACGACGAAGCTCGCGACGATCGAGGCGTAGAGGACGATCGCCCCCAGCCCGTCGAGGCCCGTCATGCCGTCAGTCCGCGCCATCCCGGTCGACGCCTGGCCGGCGATCGCGACCGTGAGGATCGCGAACATGACTCCGAGCACGATCGCCATCCACTTCTCGAACGTGTGGATCGCTTCGTGCCCGATGACGCCGAGCAGTCCCTGGGCGATGACGATGATGACCAGCGAGCCGACGAACGGCAGGCCGGTCAGGATCGAGAGGGCCGCCGCCCCAAAGACCGAGTTGATGCCGTCCCAGCCGATGCAGCTGAGCCAGTTGAGGAACCCGGGCACGACGATCGACTTGCCGAAGGCAAGCCGCGCCAGGGGCATCTGGGCCATGCCGGTCGCGGGACCCATCTGGCCGAGCAGGCCGACGAGCGCCGATCCGACGAGATTACCGATGACGATCGCGATCAACCCGCTCACGAAGCCGATCTGGAGGAAGCCGGCCGATGCCAGCAACCCCAGAAAGAAGGCCGCGGGCACGAGGTTCGGCGTGAACCAGACCGTGAACACCCGATTGACCGAGCCGTAGCGGGCGCTCTCGGGGATCGGCTCGATGCCCCGGCCCTCGATCGTGAGATCGCCCTCGCGAGTGGGCATGTCGCCCATGCGGGGCATGGTGTCAGTGGTCATCCATCCTCCTCGCTCAGCGCATGAACGTGACCGCGCCGCTCGTGCCGTCGGCCCGATGGACGACGCTCCGTGCTGGCTCCGTCTCGGCCACGATCCGTCCCTCGCGGACGACCCAGCGGGCGGCCGGCCGCAACCGGATCGCCTCAGCCTCGTCCGCGCAATCGAAGACCACGAAGTTCGCCGGTAGGCCCTCCTTCACTCCCCATGGCACCTCGGCCGCCCGGGCCGGGTTCGTCGTGACCATCTCGTAGGCTCGGAACAGCTCCGCTCGACCGGTCATCTGGGCAACGTGGACGAGCATCGACAGGGCGTCGAGCATCGAGCCCCGCCCGAGCGGATACCAGGGATCCATGATCGAGTCGTGGCCGCAGCCGACGTTGATGCCGGCCGCGTCGAGCTCCTTGACGCGGGTCATGCCACGGCGCTTCGGGTACGTGTCGAAGCGACCCTGCAGAACGATGTTGTCGAGCGGGTTCGCGATGATCGTCACGCCGGCGCGCTTCAGGATCTGGATGAGCTTGAACGCGTAGTTGTCGCCATACGAGCCCATGGCCGTGGTGTGGCCCGCGACGACGCGGCCCTGCATCCCGTCGCGGATCGCCCGCGCCGCGACGACCTCCAGGAACCGTGACTGCTCGTCGTCGGTCTCGTCGCAGTGGAGGTCGATCGGCGCGCCGGTCTCCTTCGCCAGGTCGAAGATGAAGTGGACTTCCTCGACGCCGTCGTCGCGCGTCCACTCGTAGTGCGGGATGCCGCCGATGACGTCGCAGCCGAGGCGCATCGCCTCGCGCATCAGCTCCTTGCCGTCCGGGAACGACAGGATGCCGTCCTGCGGGAAGGCAATGAGCCGCAGGTCGACGATGTCGCGGACCTCCTCGCGCAGCTCGAGGAGCGCCTTGAGCGCCACGAGGTTCGGGTCGCAGACGTCGACGTGCGAACGGATCAGGCCGGTTCCCTGGGCAACTTCCCAGCGGATCGCCTCACGGGCCCGGTCCTTGACGTCCTGGTGGGTCAGTGACGGCTTCCGCTCGGCCCACGTGAGGATGCCCTCGATGAGCGTGCCCGACTCGTTGTAGCGAGGCTCTCCGACGGTCAGGACGGCGTCCATGTGGACGTGCGGGTCGACGAGCGGCGGCGAGAGGAGGCGGCCCTCGGCGTCGATCTCGGGCCGGCCGTCGGCGCTGAATGCGCCCGCCGGCTGGATCGCGGCAATGGTTCGGCCGTCGACCCGGACGTCGACCGGCGCCGGTCCCGCGCCGCCCGTCGGGTGCAGCCGCGCGTTGCGAACGAAGAGACCCTCAGGAGCCACCCGGATCTCGCCTCGGCCCCGGCTGCGGGGCCTCGCAGGTCGGCCGTTTGGGCGCGGCCGCCGCGTCGAGTGTGCGTGCGCGCACCGGCCCGAGTCAAGCCGCGAATGTGCCCTACGGCAGAACGGTCAGGGTGCCCTTCATCCCGTAGGCCTCGTGGCCCGGCAGGTGGCAGACGTAGGTCAGCTCGCCGGGCTTGTCGAACGTGATCAGCGTCTCGACGACCTGGCCGGCGAGGATCGTCTGCTCCGTCGGCCGCGAGCCGTGGCTCGGCTCGGTGCCGGTGCGGTGGCGCTGGTGGAGCGCCTCGTCGCCGACGATCCACTCGTGGTCGATCGGGTCGTCGTTCACGATGACGAAGCGGATCTCCTGGCCGGCCTTGACGGTCAGGTGGGGCGGGTCGAAATGCGAGTAGTGGATGTCGATCTCGACCGTTCGAATGCGCTCGCCGCCGAAGCCCAGCTGGAAGATGGCTCCGGCGGCAAGCAGGCCGACGCCGATCGAGGCGGCAATCCGGCCGATGACGGGCATGACGGCCCGGGCGTCGAGGTCAGGCGCCGGCCGTCGGCCGGACGCCGGGCTGGCCCGAGGCGATGACCCGCCACATGAGGAGGAGGCCGAGGCCGATGACCGAGACTGCGATCAGCAGCCGCCCAAGGGCGACGCCGGTGCTGTAGCTCGCACCGCCGCCCGGGATCTCGAGCCCCGCCTGGACGCGTGATGGCGTGCCCTGGCCGGAGGCATCGATCGCGAGGTCGAAGGCGAGCTGCTCGGCCGAGGCGTCGATCGTGATCTGGGAGAGCCACGCGGACGTCGGGACCCACTCCATGCCGCGATCCGATCGCAGGTCTTCGAGCAGGGACTTCGAGGCCTTGGCATTGAACGCGAGGTCGAGGCCATTGCGGCCGCTCGGTGCGGGCAGGAGCGCCGGCGCATGGTCGGTCATGAGGTAGACATCCGCCTCGATGCGCTCCTCGCCGTTCTTGCCGAGCGAGAGGATCCGCAGCGGGACCCACGGGTTCGGGGTCGGGATCGTGATGTGGACGGACGTCCCGTCGCCGACCGCCTGGCCGCGCTCGGCGGCTGCGTCAGCGTCGAAGGCCGCAGCCAGGAAGATCGGGCTCCGGCTCGCGTAGAAGTCGAGGACCTCGGGCGCGTCCGGCGGGAGCCGGAAGCCATGGTCCTTGGCCCACACGCCGATCTCGTCGGCGCCGCCCTTGAGGACGGTGATGTCGAGGGCGTCGATCTTGTATTTCGCGAGCTCCTGTGCGGAGCCCGCAGCGAGCTCATCGAAGGCAGCCGCCCGGACAAACTGGAGTTCCGGGGGCTGCGTCTCGCGGATGAGCCGCTGGAGCGTCCAGTCGCCGCCCTTCTCGACGTTCGTGGGGACGCCCGGGAGCGGCGTCAGGGAGCCGAACGCCCCGCCGCCACCAGCGAACTCGAACGCCGTGATGTAGTGCTCGATCCCGGCGTGGTAGCCGGCGAAGGTCGTCGTCTTCAGGAGGTTGACCGCCCCGTTCGGGCCGATGAGGCCGCCGCACGCCAACGCGGGCGCCGCGGACAGCAGGAGCACGGCCGTGACGGCCGGAAGGGTGAAGAACCATCGTCGCCGCATCACTCAGGTCTCCCATGATCCGGCCGAGGCAGGCAGTTCGACCGGCTTTCGATGCCTCCGAGACGGCGCTGCGCGGCGGACGGTTCCCGACCCCGCGTGGCGCGATGCGTTTGGCCGTCCAGGATTCAGGTGCACGTGGTGCAATTTCGTTGAATCCATCAATACGCCAGGTGTCACAATCGCGGTTCTCGCGCGTCCTTGGCCATATCGCCTGACTGACCGCAGCGAGGGGGCGGGCAGCGTCGGCGCCGCAAGGTGAGGAGGGACTGACGCCATGGCTCGTCGTACGTTCACGGTGCTCGCGAGCATCTTCCTGATCCTGAGCCAGGCGCTCGGCGCCGCGGCTTCGGGGATCCACGCGGGGCCGGCCCCACAACAGGTTGCGGCTCCGATCGCGTCCGGGCTCATCGATGAGCTCCGGTCTGGCGCTCGCTCGAGCTTCGTCGTGGAATTTGCGGCGACCACGGACCTGCGCGGCGCCCGCGGCATTGCCGCGAAGGCCGCAAAAGGCAAGTTCGTCTACGACCACCTGACCAAGACCGCGGCCGCCTCGCAGGCCGACGCGCTCGGCGCGACGAAGAACATCAAGGGCGTCAAGGCGACGAGCTACTGGCTCACGAACGTCCTCGTCGTCCGCGCCGACGTCGCTCGGGGGCACCAGCCGGACCGCGTCGTGGCGAAGCGCCTGGCGGACCTCGCCGAGAAGCTCTCGAAGACCAAGGGCGTGAGCAGCATCCGCGCCGAGGTCGTCGTTCCGCTCGTCAAGCCCGTCAAGGGTGGGGCCGGCATCCTCGCCGTCGACCCCGAGTGGGGCGTCGAGAAGATCGGCGCACCGGACGTCTGGGCCGAAGGAATCACCGGTGCCGGCATCGTCGTCGCGACGATCGACACCGGCGTCGAGTACACGCACGAGGCGCTCGTCGAGCACTACCGCGGCAACCTCGGCGGCGGGACGTTCGACCACAACTACAACTGGTGGGACCCCGCGAACATCTGCGGCGGTTCGCCCTGCGACAACGTCTTCCACGGCACCCATACGATGGGCACGATCGTCGGCGGCGACCTCGATGGGCCACTGCCGGATATCGGCGTCGCCCCGGGCGCCGAGTGGATCGCCGCGAAGGGCTGTGAGGACCTCGGCTGCTCCGAGAGCTCGCTGCTCTCGTCCGGGCAGTTCATGGTCGCCCCGACCGACCTCGACGGCAACAATCCCGATCCGTCGAAGGCCCCCGACCTCGTCAGCAACTCGTGGGGCAACGACGACCCGAACAACCCGTTCTACCTCGAGACCGTCCAGGCCTGGCGCGCCGCGGGGATCATCCCCGTCTTCGCAGCCGGCAACGCCGGCCCCGGCTGTGGCAGCGCCGGAACGCCGGGCAACTACGTCGAGTCGATCAGCGTCGGCGCGACGGACATCGACGACAACATTGCCGGCTTCTCGAGCCGGGGACCGTCCCCGACCGACAAGATCAGCCCGAACGTTTCCGGCCCAGGCGTCGACGTCGTCTCGTCCGTGCCGGGGAATGGCTACGGGACGGCCTCGGGCACATCGATGGCGACTCCCCATGTCGCCGGCACGATCGCCCTGATGATGTCCGCCGATCTCGCCCTTGCCGGCGACTTCGACGCGGTCCTCAACGCCCTGAACGTGACGGCCATCGACCGGCCAGACGACCAGTGCGGCAGCCCGGATGCCGACCTCGATCCGAACTTCGTCTATGGCGAAGGGCGCATCGATGCGAAGGCCGCCGTCGACCTCGTCAAGACCGGCGGAACGCTCGTCGGCACGGTCCGCGACGTTGACACCAGCGACCCCATCGAGGGCGCGAGGGTCACCGCCGACAACGGAGAGCGGCAGTTCTCCTCAACGACCGATGAGAACGGCGACTACGAGCTGTTCCTCGCCGAGGGGACGTACACCGTCTCCGCGCGTGCGTTCGGCTACGAGACGGCGGTCGTCTTCGGGACGCTGATCGTCACCGACGAGACCACGACCGAGAACTTCGACCTCACGGCGCTCCCGCGGTTCACCGTGAGCGGCACCGTGACGAGCTCGGGCAGCCCGGTCGCGGAAGCCTCCGTCGTTGCCCTTGGCACTCCGGTCGACCCCGCCATCACAGACGGCGCCGGCCACTACGAGCTTGTGCTGCCGATCGGTGAGTACACCCTCAAGGCCTCGCTCGGAGGCTGCAGCGACAGCCAGATTGTCGGCGTCAGCTCGACCGGCGACGACGTCGTCCAGGACTTCGCGCTCGTTCGAAAGGTCGACGGTTACGGCCACGTCTGCGGACCGATTCCGTTCGACTGGGTCGACGCCGACGGCCAGACGGCCCTGTTCGGCGACGACACCTTCGGCTACCTCCGCATGCCGTTCGACTTCCCGTTCTACGGGGAGAGCTACAACCGCCTGTTCGTCACGACGAACGGCTTCGTGAGCTTCCTGCCGACGGAACCGATCTTCTTCCCATCCGGCATCCCGAGTAGCTCCGAACCGAACGCCGCGATCTACGCGCTCTGGCGCGACCTCGTCATCGACGAGGACGCTGAGATCGACTACGCGACGATCGGCAGCGGCGATGCCGCCGCGTTCGTCATCGAATACCAGAACGCCCGGCTCATCGAATCGGACACGCGCGTGAACGTGGAGATGAAGCTCTGGGCCAACGGCAACATCGACCTCCTGTACGGCGACAACCCGGCGGGCGCGGCCAACGGCAGCGACGCGACCATCGGCATCGAGGACCAGACCGGTTCCGACGCGCTCCAGATCGGGTTCTTCGAACAGGTCGTCGGGCCGAACAGCGCAGTCCGCATCGAGACGCTGCCCGTCGCCATCCTCAGCGGCACCGTCGTCGACGCCAATGACGACTCGCCGATCTCCGGCGCCAGCGTCACGGCCGAGCCGAGTGGCCGCACCGCGACCACCGACAGTGACGGCCACTACGAGCTCCGGCTCCTCGCCGGCTCATACGACGTGACGGCCTCGAAGGGCACCTACGACCCTGTCACGCTGTCCGTCAGCCTGTCGGAGGGCGAGCTCGCGACCCTGGACTTCGCGCTCGAGAGTGCCACGGCGTCCGTCGAGCCGACCTCGGTCGAGGCGACCGTCGGCTTCGGCGAGACCGCCCAGGCCACCGTCCGGCTGTCGAACAACGGCAGCGCGACGCTCAACTGGGAGGCCAAGGAGCGCGATACCGGCTCGATCCCGCCTGATCTCCCGCCGGCCTTCGTCGGTGTGCTCCGCACGCCGGGCTGGTCTGCCGTCCATCTGCCGAACGCGGCGACCGTCGCCCCGGTTCGACCGTTCGATGCCGGCGGCCTGCCGCTGATCATCGATGACGACGACAGCGATTCGTTCGACACCAACGAGATCACCGCCGTCTATGGCCAGTCGGGCGGCGACCAGGCCAACATCGCGATCGACTTCGCCAACCTCAACGTCCAGGAGCTTGGCGGCTACATGTACTTCGACGTCGACCAGGATCCGAACACCGGCCTCCCGGCGGAAGCCCTGTTCGGCCTGCCGACCCAGGATGTCGGCATCGAGTACTTCGTGACGTTCTTCGACCTTGGGTTCTCGGGTGAGATCCCGGTTTGGAACGAGTTCGGCGACCTCGTCGGAATCGTTCCGGGCAGCTTCGACGGTCAGACCGTGTCGTTCGGCGTCCCGCTCGAGATGCTCGGCGGCGACGACGGCTCGATGAACGTCGACATGGTCGCCGGCTTCTTCGGCCCGTCCGACTGGGCGGCCGACGAGGGCCATGGCACCGTCAGCTCGTTCGCCGAGCTCGACTGGCTCGACGAGACCCCGGCCAGCGGGCGGATCATCGTCGGCGGCTTCGAGGACGTGGTCCTCACGCTCGGCGGACCGACGGTTGCGCCAGGCGAATACCACGGCCAGGTCGTCTTCGTGACGAGCGCGCCGAAGCAGCCCCAGGTCCCGGTCGACGTCACGCTGACCGTGACGCTGCCCGACGCGTTCGGCCGCGCGGCCGGAACCGTCACCGACGCTCACACCCTCCAGCCGGTCGGCGGCGCACTCGTCACGCTCCACGCGACGTGGCTCGGCGATCCGCTCGACTTCGAGACGACCACCGCCGACGACGGCTCGTGGTCGGTCATCGGGCCGGAAGGGTCGTGGCCGGTCGACGTCTCGGCCGACGGCTACGTCCCAGCCTCCATCAATGCCACGATCGTGCGCGGCGTCACCACCGGTGGCGCGGACGCGGCGATCCATAAGATCCAGCCGCACGCGGGGCTCGATGACAGTCCGATCATCTTCGTCCTGTCACCCGACAAGACCCGCAACGTCGTCCGGGAGCTGACAAATACCGGCGGCCACGCGGACCTCACGTTCACGATCGGCGAGGTCAACCTCGATCCGGCGACCGCGATCGCCGGGTCTCCCACTCCTCGCCATTCGCCGGTCGGCCCGGCGGCTAACCTCCTGACCAGCAGGGGGCTCACCGGCCGTGCATCGCTCAACGTTCCGGCGTCGCTCATGGCCGACGGCGATGTCCTCGCCAGCTGGCCGGCGGTCGGTCTCGACCTGCCGTGGGGCGTCGGCTACAACGGCAACGTCTGGCTCAGCGACCCGATCGACAACGGCGACCTGTGCAGCTTCGCAGGCGTCTGCGTTGACATCGAGTTCAGCACGGGCGGCACGCCGACCGGCGCATCGTTCGAGACGAGCTTCGGTGACTGGGCTGGCGACATGGCCTTCGACGCCGGGCGCGGCCTGCTCTGGCAGGTCTCGGTTGGCGGCGACAACGGCATCTACGGCATCGACCCGAGCGATGGCTCCGTCCAGGAGGTCATCACGGGTGATCCGTGGACCGGCACGAGCCAGCGCGGCCTCGCCTACGACCCGGCAGCCGATGTGTTCTACATCGGTGGCTGGAACGAGGGCATCATCTACCGCGTCGCCGGACCGTCCCACCCGACGCCCGGCGAGACCCTCAGCCAGTGCAACCCGGCGGACCCGAACATCTCCGGTCTCGCCTGGAACGGCTCCTTCCAGATGCTCTGGGAGGCCACGAACAGCGATAGCGACACGATCTTCCTGCTCGATCCGACGAACTGCGAAACCGTCCGTGCGCTCCCGCACCCGGACGGCGGCGGCTTCGGCGGGGCCGGCCTCGAGACCGATGTCGTCGGCAACCTCTGGCTGACCGGCCAGAACAGCGGCAATGCCTATCTCATCGAGAGCGGCCTGCCGAACTTCAGCGACGTTCCATGGCTGTCGGTCGCCCCGACCGACGGAACTGTCGGCATCGACGGCGCCCAGGACCTGACGATCACGGCGGACTCAACCGGTCTCGCGTCGGGCGTCTACCACGCGATCGTCGTCGTCCAGACCAACGATCCCGACCACGCGACGATGCAGATCCCGGTGATCCTCGTCGTACCTGCCTACCAGCAGGGCATCAACGCCGGCGGCGGCGTCTACACGACGGTTGGCGGCGACGATTACGCCGCGGACAAGCCGTTCAGCGCCGGCAGCTTCGGCTGGGTCGGCGCCTCGTCCACCCGCTCCGTGGGTGGGTCGATCGCCGGCACGCCGGATCCAGACTTGTATCGCAACCTGCGGTCCGGCATGTCCGCGTACCGCTTCTCGGTGCCGAACGGCACGTACCGCGTCGACCTCGGGTTCGCCGAGCTCCAGGCCCGCCACGCTGGCGACCGGGTGTTCTCGGTCGCGCTCGAGGGCGGCACCGTCCTCTCGAACTTCGACGTCTTCGCGCTCGCCGGCGGGCAGCGAATCGCGCTCGACCGGTCGTTCCTCGTCGAGGTCACCGACGGCGTCCTCGACATCTCGTTCCTCAGCCAGCGCGGAGATGCACCGATCATCAACGCCATCTTCGTCACCGAGGTGCCACCGGGCGCTCCGGGAGGCTGAGCCTCCCGTCACCGGACGCCAACGAGGCCCCGCCCACCGGGCGGGGCCTCTTCATGCCACCGGCAGGTTGAACCTGATCGTCGTCCCGTGGCCGACCACGGATTCCGCGGCAATCGCGCCGCCGTGGGCCTCGACGAGGTCCTTGGCGATCGCCAGCCCAAGCCCCGAGCCGCGCGAGCCCGCGCCCTTCGCGAAGCGGTCGAAGACATGGTCGAGGAGCTCGGGCTCGATGCCGCTGCCCGTGTCTGCGACGGCGATCTCGAGCCGACGCGCGGCGTCTCCGGTCGCGGCCTGAACGCGGATCGTGCCGCCGCTCGGCGTGTGCCGAAGGGCGTTCGAGACGAGGTTCGAGACAACTTCGCGGATCCGAACGGGATCGACCTCCGACAGGGGCAGGTCGTCGGGGATCTCGAGCTCGAGTCGCACGCCCGCCGCCTCCGCGGAGGCCCGGAAGCCCCGCGCCGCCTCGCTGATCAGCGCATCAACGTCCGTTGGCTCGCGGTGGAGCGGCAGCGTGCCCGCCTCGGCCAGCGCGACCGTGCGCAGATCCTCCACGAGCCGGGTCAGGACGCGGGTCTCCTCGAGGACGCTCGTGAGGTGCTCGGCGTCGGTCGGATGGACGCCGTCGATCATCGCCTCGACGTTGCCCTGGATGACTGCGAGCGGTGTCCGCAGCTCATGGCTGACGTCGGCGAGGAGGTCGCGTCGTTGGGTCTCGTCGATCGCGAGCCGCTCGGCCATCGTGTTGAACGAGCGGACGAGCTCGCGCAGCGGCCGCGGCCCGCGCGGGACGTCCACGCGCGCGCTCAGATCGCCGCCCGCCACCCGCGAGGACGCCTCGGACAGCGCATCGAGCGGGCCGGCGAGCTGCCGGAAGCTCCGTCCGACGAAACCGCCCGCGATGATCACCAGCCCAAGGAGCAGCGCGGCCACGGCGACCGCCTCCGTGCCGGCGCCCCCGGCGATGATCCCGAGCGCGGACGCGAGAAGCCACAGGACGGTCCCGAACCCGAGGATCGTGAACAGGAACAGCAATCCGAACAGGCAGCCGAGCCGCCGCATGAACGGGCCGCGCCGCCCGTCCCACGATCCTCCGGGGCCCCACGACCCGCGGCCCCAGTCGCCGCGGGACCAGTCGCTGCGGCCCCAGTTGCCGCGGCCCCAGCCGCCGTGGTCCGGTCGCGCGCCACCGACCTGCTCCCAGAAGCCCTGCCGATCGGACCATCGGTCGCGGCCGGCCGGCGGTCCCTCCTCGGGTGCGTCCTCGGGGGCCTTGTCGCTCGGCGGTTCGGCCATGTCAGCCGGCCTCGCGATCGTCGGCAAAGCGATAGCCGACGCCGTGGACCGTCAGGACGTAGCGCGGCTCGCGCGGAACCGGCTCGATCTTGCGACGGAGGTTCTTGACGTGCGCGTCGATCGATCGTTCGTAGGACTCGAAGGCGACGCCACGGACCGCGTCGAGGAGCTGGCTGCGCGTGAAGATCCGGCCGGGCCGCCGTGCGAGCGTCGCCAGGAGGCTGAACTCGGTCGGCGTCAGGTCGACCGAGCGGCTGGCGACGTCGACGCGCATCCGCGGCACGTCGAGGACGATGTCGCCCGCGACGATCCGGTCGCCCTCCGCCGCCACCGAGCCGTCGCGCTCACTGCGCCGCAGCACGGCCTTCACGCGGGCAACGAGCTCGCGCGGGCTGAAGGGCTTCGTGACGTAGTCGTCGGCGCCGAGCTCGAGCCCGAGCAGCTTGTCCAGCTCGTCGTCACGGGCCGTGAGCATCACGATCGGCATGTCGCCGTCGCGCCGCAGCTCGCGGGTGACCTCGAGGCCATCGAGGCCGGGCAGGCCGAGGTCGAGGACGACGAGGTCAGGCCTTCGGCGGCGTGCCAGGTCGAGCGCCGCGCGGCCATCGCCGCTGACCAGCACGGCGAAGCCTGCGTGCTCGAGGTAGTCGCGGGCGAGATCGGCGATTTTCGGCTCGTCATCGACGACGAGGATCGTCTTCGAAGCGGTCATCGACGCCATCGTACGGGTGCCCTTGTTCCAAGAGACGGGAAACCCGGGCCCGGACGAAGCCGGACCCGGGCGGGGAGTGAGGTAGGTATCGGTCAGCTGGGCGAGCTGCCCGATCCGCTTGGGCCGGAGGCTCCGGACGAGCTCCCCGAGCCGCCCGACGTGCCCTCGCCACCCTGGCGGCGATGCCAGTCGTCGTGGACTTCGCGGGCTCGATCCTCCCACGGGCCGCCGCGGAAGCCGTCCGGCTTGCCGTAGCCGTGGTGGCCGTAGCCCCAGCCGCCGCCCCAGCGCGGACCGCGCCAGAAGATCGCCCGGATGAGCCCGAAGATGATGAAGATCACGATCAGGGTGCCGAAGAAGCCGTGGCCGATGCCGTAGCCCCAGCCGTACGCATACGGGGCCACGACCGTGGTCCCCTCCGCGGCGGCACCGGCAACGAAGCCGGCCTGATAGATGCTCACGCCAACCGCTCCGAGAAGTCCGACGAGGACGAGGGCGGCGATGACGCGACCGAATGTGCCGAGCACGAGTTCCATCTCCTTCCGATGACTGCGAGTGTTCGCAGGTCCTCATCGTCGGGGCTGGATGTGGAGCGCTCGTGAAGGCGCTGCGGAGGTGCCGCAGAGGCTGGATCTGTCGAGGCCGGGCAAACGAAGAGGGCGGTCGCCTCGCGGCGCCGCCCTCTTCGACTGCGATCAGGAGATCACGGGTTCGGCGCTACGGGACGAGGATCCCATCGACACCGCTGTTGTCGGGTGCGGCCGCCTTCGCCGCGTTGTACGACGTCGTCGTGTTCGCGTTCAGCTTCGGCCCGTGCATCGCCTTGACGCCCGAGTAGCCGTACGAGTTGAGCGAGAACACCACGCCAGGCGTTGCATTCGAAGCAGGGTCGGTCGTGTCGCGCAGCCACGGGCCGCCCGAGGAGCCGCCCGTCATGTCGCAGGCGATCTTCCAGTTGTTGTCGTTGTTGTACGGGTCCGTCCCGATCGCGCCCGAGCAGTACGTCAGGTCGAGCCCGTGGTACTTGCCCGCGGCGGGGTAGCCGAATGCGTACCCGAGGCTGGGACCGGTCGTCGTCGACACGTTGACGCCGTAGGCGCCAAACGCGTCTACCTGGGCCGGGATCGATCCGCCGTTGCCACCGCTGCCGACAACCGCAAACGCCCAGTCGTACTGGACGGCGATATCGTCGAATGCCTCGCGGTCGGCGAAGCCGTGATGAACGACGAGCGCTCGTCCGACCCAGCAGCCGAACGTGGCCTGGGCGCACGAGTAGCTCGGCGACGTATCGAACGCGGGGTAGTAGACCCAGTTGGTCGCGAAGACGTCGGCGACCTCGTCGTACGCGCAGTGCGCGGCGGTGATGATCACCGAGTAGTTCGCGTCGCTGTTGTCGTCAACGACGGACGCCGAACAGATGTAGTCAACCCCGCCGAGCGTGAACAGGACGCGGCCCGAGCGCTCGAGGATCTCGCCGCCGTTCGGCCACGACTTGCCGGTGACGCCACCGCCACCGCCGGGCCTCGCCATCGGGATGAACTTGCCGTTCGATGTCTTGATGAAGTCGCGCGGGATCGCGTTCGCGATCCGCGCCGCCGTCCAGTACGCGATCGCTGGATCGACGCCTCGGGCACTCGTCGGCCCGGATCGGGCCGCGACGGTCACGGGCAGCGCGGCAAGCAGCGCGCAGGCGGTCAGGAGCACGAGGAATCGGCGCATCAGGGCCTCCGCATGAAGGGCGCGCCCGGCCGATGTCCCCCGGCCCCGGGTGCGCCCGGGTTGTCAGGTCGCCAGAGTGCCGCGCGGCCTGTGGCCGGGTCAAGTCAGCGGTCGGGGACCCGGTGCACGACCGCACCGTCCGGACCAGCCGCGGGGGTCTATCGTTCGCGCCATGAAGGGTGATCGCGTTGAGGCCGTGGTCGACACGGGCCAGGGCGTCCAGACGTTCGAGGTCATCGCCCGCAAGGCTGGCCGGCGGATCGAGGTGGTGACGTCGCGCGGCGTCGTCGAGGTTCGCGAGGTTACCCGCTCCGGCCAGACCGTCCGAACCGGACGCTTCATGGCCAACCGGCTGATCGCGCTCGTCGAGCATCCCGCGGCGGACGAACGCGGCCGCGTCGAGGTCTCCACCCGCCACCGGATCGCCCCGAAGTCCTGATTCGCGGATGCCGCGCCGCCTCAGCGCCGCGTCACCTCCCCGCGAGCGCCTGCACGAGCGGCGCCATCGTCTCCATGCAACGGGCCGGCAGCGCGTAGTAGTTGATGCCCGTCCGGTCGCGCCGCCGGAGCAGGAGGTCGCGCAGCCGCCCGAGCGTGCCATAGAGGACATACGGCGTCCCGATCAAGCCGACAGCTGCCGCCTTGGCGGCGCTCGCGACCGTCGTCAGCGGCCCGGCGCCCGAGCCGACGAGCCCGGCGTCGAAGACGATGACGTTGAGCTCGAGGGCATCCCAGCGGTCGTCGGCGGCGAACCGTACGAGGTCCGCCTTGTTTTCCGTTGCGGCCTCCGTGGCCTGCGTGACGATCGGCCGGCCGGCACGATCGAACTGCGGCAGCAGCCCGACGATGTCCGCCTCCCGCGCCGCGAAGCGGAGCATCCGCGGTCCTCCACCTCCGATCTGGATCGGCGGATGTGGTCGCTGGACCGGCAACGGGAAGAGCTGCGCTCCATCGAGCTGGTAGTGCTCGCCGGCATGCGTGACCGGTCCGCCGGCGAAGAGCCGCTTCAATAGCGCTGTCGCCTCGATGAGCCGGTCGACGCGCACTCTCGGCTCGTCGTACGGCAGCCCGAGCCAGCGATAGTCGGTGACCCGCCAGCCGGCGCCGAGGCCGAGCTCGAGCCGGCCACCGGACAGGACGTCCAGCGTTGCCGCCTCGCCGGCGAGGATCAGTGGGTGGCGGTAGTCGTTCGCGAACACAAACGGCCCGACGCGGATCGTGCTCGTGGCCGCCGCGGCCGCGGTCAGCGCCGCGATCGGGGCGAGCTGCCTCCCGAGGTGATCGGGGATGAGCAACGTCGTATAGCCAAGTGCTTCGGCACGACGCGCCAGCCCGGCCCACGCCTCGCCCGGCGACGAGCCACGCGGTGGCGTGCCGGTCGTGACCCCGAAGCGGAACGGCTGCACGCGGGCAGCGTAGCGGCGGCCGATTGAACCCCGCGGCCCCTCCGCCTGCTATGCACTGGTGATGGCTGGCTCGGCCGATCCCCTCGGCGACGACGCGCTCGACTTCTGGCTCGGCGACTGGGACGTGAGCTGGGATACAAGCGTCGGACGTGGCGTCGGTCGCAACCGGCTGACGAAGGTCGTCGGCCGAAGAGGCGTGCTGGAGCGATTCGAAGGCGTCGGACCGCGCGGCCGGCGGTTGCACGGCATGAGTCTGTCGATCCGCGACACCGCGGACGGCCGCTGGCGGCAGACGTGGATCGACTCGTCCGGCTCCTACCTCGATCTCGTCGGCGCCGAGGTCGACAGGCGGATCTCGTTCGAACGAGAGGCCGTCGAGGACGGCAAACCGGTGCGCTATCGAATGACCTGGACGGACGTCACGGATGACTCCCTCACCTGGCACTGGCAGCGCACGTCGGACCACGGCGCGACGTGGTCGGACCTGTGGACGATCGACTATCGGCGGCGGCCGGTGCCTCCGCGAGCCGCTACGACCAGGGCCGGAGCGGCGCGAGGAACTCGACGATCAGCGCGTTGAGCTGATCCGGGACCTCCATCCCGACCATGTGGGCGACATCGGGGATCGTCACGGCGCGGGCGTTCGTGGCGGCCGCAACGAGCCGCTCGGCGGCATGGCCCATGTACGAGACGTCGAGGCTGCCGTTCACGACGAGGAACGGGCAGCGCAGGTCACCGAGGCGCTCATTCGCGGGCGGATCGAGCGGGATCGGCTGACCGTCCACGTGGCCGGGCAGGTACAGCGGGCGGTCCATCTCGCGCACGGCTTCACGGATCGCGCTCGGGACGCGGTCCGGCGGCTGGCCCGGGCCGTCGACCCAGAGCCGGACGTCGAGGTCGGCGATCGCGTCGGCATCGCGGTCGGCCGCGCTCTCGAGCCGTTCGGCCTCTTCGAAATACACCATCTCGTCCGGGAGATCCACGCCAGGATCGAATCCGCCTGGGCCACTTCCGATCGTCACCAGCGCGGCCACGCGCTCCGGGAATTCGATCGTCGTGTCGATCGCGATCTGGCCGCCGCGGCTGTTCCCGACGAGCGCCGCCCGCGTCAGCCCGAGCGCGTCGAGGACCGCGATCGCATCGGCGCGGTTGCTGAACGCGACGTCTTCGGTTTCGGAGCGCCCAAAGCCGCGCGCGTCGTAGCGGATCACCCGGTGGCCGGCCGCCGCGAGCCCCGGGACCATCGCGTCCCAGGCGCGCAGGTTGGCGATGCCGGCGTGGAGAAGCACGATCGGCGGGCCGTTGCCCTCGTCCTCGACATACAGCCGGCCGCCCGGAACCTCGACGAATCGTTCCACGGCAGACAGCCTACCTGCTCGGGACGCCAGGACCGGTCAAGAACGGCGCCGGGCCTCTGCCTCGCGCGCGACGGCGAGGGCCGCAGCCACGCCGCCGGTCCACGGCTCGCCATGGCCGGGTAGCAGCAGCCCTGCCTCGACCGCGTCGAGGCGAGTGAGGGACTTGAGCGCCAATGCGCGATCGGCATTGAACGGGCCAACCTGCGGCCCGAGCTGGCCGGTCGCGACCGATCTCGTGACGAGCGCGTCGCCGAGGAAGAGCGCATCACGCCCCGGCACCAGG
>DASRJS010000063.1:0-22591 GCA_035649355.1 Candidatus Polarisedimenticolia bacterium | reverse complement strand
GTCGCCACGCCACGCGTCAGACCGGCCACGGCCAGCCCTCCCAGTCGCCGACGAACTCGACCTCGTAGCGGAGCTCCACGCCGCTCGCCGCGGCCACCGCAGCCCGGACGTGATCGCCGACCCGCCGGACGTCGGCGGCCGTCCCCTTCTGGTCGTTGACGATGAAGTTGGCGTGCTTCTCGGAGACGACGGCCCCGCCAACGCGGCGGCCCTTGAGCCCGGCCCGGTCGATGAGCTCGCCGGCGCTCGGGCCCTCGTCCGGGTTCCGGAACACGCTGCCCGATGATGCCTGTCCAAGCGGCTGATGGGCCTGGCGCCAGTGCCGGATGTCGTCGAGGCGAGCCTTGATCTCGGTCTCCTTGGCCGGCTCGAGGCTGAAGCGAGCCGCCAGCACGAGCTCGCCGGCCCCGCTCTCGGCCTTGAAGCGGCTGTCGCGGTAGCGCAGGCCGAGCTCCGCCCCCGCGAGCCGGCGCTCAGAGCCGTCGGCCAGGAGCACGTCCGCGGATTCGATGACGCCCGCGACGTCCGCGCCGTGCGCGCCGGCGTTCGCCCAGACGGCGCCGCCGACCGTCCCCGGAATCGCCAGTCCGAACTCGAGGCCGCTGAGGCCTGCCTTCTGCGTCTCGGTCGCCGCTCGCGCCATCGCCACGCCAGCGTCGGCAACGAAGCTGGAGCCCTCGATCCGCGAGCCTTCGGCCCGGACATGGATGACGAGCCCCCGGATGCCGCGGTCGCTGATCACGAGGTTCGAGCCCCGTCCGAGGATGAACCACGGCAGCTCGCGCGCGCGCGCGAACTTCACGAGGGCCCGCAGCTCGAAGGCGTTGTGCGCGGTCGCAAAGAGATCGGCTGGCCCGCCGACGCGCATCGTCGTCTTGCGGGCGAGCGGCTCGTCGCGGGTCGCCCGGACGCCGAGCCGCCGCGCAAGCTCGCCGGCGAGCGCCGCGCCATCGAATGACTGCACCGCCATCACGCGGACGCCGCGCCACGCGCCCGAGCGTCCACCGCGAGCTGGTCGGGCAGCGGCTCGCGTTCGGCGAGGGCGAGGACGAGGTCGGCGATCGCATCGGCAGCGGCCGGCCTGGCCAGGTCGCGGGCGGCCGCGGCCATCGCGGCATGGCGCGCCGGGTCGCCGAGGATGGCGACGGCATCGACGAGCGCCGCCGCATCGAACGCCGCGTCATCGACGACGAGGGCGGCGCCGGCCGACGAGAAAGCCTCCGCGTTGGCGCGCTGGTGGCCGCCGGCGTGCGGGTACGGAACGACGACCATCGGCAGCCCGAACGCGGCGGCTTCGGCCAGGGTCGACGAGCCGGCCCGGCCGACGACCAGGTCCGCAGCCGCGAACGTCGCGAGCAGCTCGTCTCCGAGGAACGGCGAGGGTCGGTAACGCGATCGCGTCGCCGCGGGCAGCGTCTCGCGCACCGCGAGGGCTGGCGCATAGCCGTCGTTGCCGGTCACGTGGACGATTGTCGCCCGCTCGACGAGCTGCGGCAGCGCAGCCGTCACGGCCGTGTTCAACCGGCGCACGGCCTGCGAGCCGCCGAAGACGAGGACGACCCGCTCGTCGCCGATGAGCCCGAGACGCTCGCGCGCCGCCAGTCGGTCGATGCCGCGAACCTCGCGGATCGGCGTACCCGTCACGAGGCAGGGCTGGCGTCCGCCGAGGCCAAGCGCGGCGCACGTGGCTGAGAACGACACCGCGACGGCCCGGGCCAGCCGGGCCGTGAGCCGGACGCTCCGACCAGGGACGACGTTGCCCTCCCAGAGCAGCACCGGGATCCGGAGCACGGCTGCCGCGATCAGCACCGGGATCGCCACGTAGCCGCCGGTCGTGAAGATCGCAGCCGGCCGATCCCGGGCGAGGTCGAGCGCGGCCTGCGGCAGCGACGCGAGCAGCCGCAGCGGATCGAGCAGCGCGTGGACGTTCAGCCCGACGCTGCGGAGCGAGCGCAGCCACAACCGGCCCAGCGGCAGGCCGGCCGCGGGAACGAGCTGTGACTCGAAACCGCGACGGCCGCCCAGCCAGCGCAGCTCAGGCGGAGCCGGGCGCGCGCGAAGCGACGCGGCGACGGCGAGAGCCGGGTAGATGTGCCCGCCCGTTCCGCCCGCCGCGATCAGGAGTCGCATCCTGTTCGACGTTGCCTCCCTCGATGGTCTCGCGCGAGATCGACAACAGGATGCCGACCGCAGCGAAGCTCACGATGAGCGATGAGCCGCCCGCGCTGATGAACGGCAGGGTGATGCCGGTGACCGGCAGGATCGCCACGACGACGCCGATGTTGATCACGGCCTGGACCGCGAGCCAGCCCGTGATCCCGACCGCCAGGAGCGCACCGAACGTATCGGGCGCGTTCAACGCTGTGCGGGCGCCGGCGTAGCCGAGGATCAGGAACAGGGCGATGACGATCGCCGCGCCGAAGAACCCGAACTCCTCGCCGATGACCGCGAAGATGAAGTCATTCCAGGCATTCGGCAGGTACAGGCCACCGGCGAGCCGACCCTGGCCGAGGCCCTCGCCGAAGACGCCGCCAGAACCGAGCGCGAGGAGCCCCTGGACCGTGTGGAAACCGGCGCCCGAGGGGTCCGCCCAGGGATCGAGAAACGCCCGGATCCGGTTCATCTGGTAGCGCTCGAGGCCGACGACGATCGCCGCAGCCGCGCCGACGAGGGCAAGCCCGCCGAACTGCCAGATTCGCGCCCCGGCGACGAACAGCATGATGAAGACGGTCGCGGTGATGACCATCGTCGTGCCCAGGTCGGGCTCTTTGAAGACGAGCGCGATGATCGGCAGCGCGATGGCCAGGGCCGGCAGCAGGCCGCCGAAGAAGCTCTTCACCTTCGTCCCTCGCCGCGCCAGCCAGTGCGCGAGGACGATGACGAGGACGAGCTTCGCGATCTCGGCCGGGTGGATCGCCGGGAGCGGCCCGATGACGAGCCAGCGTGCAGATCCGCCAACGACGCGGTTCCAGCCGGGCACGAACACGAGGACGAGAAGCCCGGCAGCGACGAGATAGGCAGGCAGCGAGGTGATCCGCAGGAGCCGGTAGTCGATCCGCATGAGGACGAGCATCACGACGAGCCCGACGGCGGCCCAGAGGATCTGCGGCGCCACGATCGCGAGGGCATCGTCGCGGAGGACGTACGAGCGCATCGCGGACGACGAATAGACCATGAGGATGCCGATCAGCGAGAGCGCGACGACCGAGACGAGGATCGAGTAGTCCGGCCGGTGGAGCTCGCCGAGGGATCCAGCGAAGCGCCGGCCCGAGGCTGGTCGGGCAGCCCGGGGTCGCGGCGGCCCCGGCTCGACGCGCTCGATGACGCCGCTCGTCGCCGTCACGAGCCGGCGCTCCGAGAGGCCGCGATCCTGGCCACGCTCGCCTTGAACGCACGGCCGCGCTCTGCGTAGTCCGTGAACATGTCGAAGCTTGCCGCGGCCGGCGAGAGAAGGACGGTCGCCCCGGCCGTCGAGCCCTCGGTCATGGCGTCGCGCGCGAGGGCGGCGGCGCACTGGACGGCCGCATCGAGGTCGTCGGCACGTTCGATGCGGGCCAGTCCCGCCGCCTCGAACTGCCGGGCGAGGTCCGGCCCGCTCTCGCCGATGACGACCGCGGCGGCGGCTCGGCTGCCGACCTCGCGTGCCAGGGCCGACAGGTCGACGCCCTTGTCGCGGCCACCGGCGATCAGGACGATCGGCGGTTCGAACGCCTGCAGGGCGGCGATCACCGCGTCCGGCTGCGTGCCCTGCGAATCGTTGACGAAGCGAACGCCGTCGATGACCGCCACGGTCTCGAGGCGGTGCTCGACACCGCGGAACCCCCGAACAGCGACCCGGATCGCGACGGGCTCGATCCCGAAGAGCAGCCCCACGGCCGTGGCCGCGAGGGCGTTCGAGATGTTGTGGCGACCGGGGATCGCGAGGTCATCGAGCGCGACGATGCGACCGCCCTCGAGCGTCGTAGCGAGCCCACCCCCCGCGAGGCTGAGCCGGGACACGCCGTTTGCGACGATCCAGCCGGCGTCGACGCCGAGCCCGCCGGGCCGCGCGCGGCCGGTCGTGTAGGAAACGGCCGGGGCCGCGGTCGCCGCCGCGAACGAGGCGACGACCGCGTCGTCCGCGTTCAACACCACGGCGCCGCCGGCCGCAACGAGCTCCGCGAGCCGCCGCTTGACGGTCCGGTAGGCATCGAGCGAGCCGTGCCGGTCAAGGTGATCCGAGGTGACGTTCGTGTACACGCCAACGGTCGTCCCGCGCGAGAGCGTCGGCAGCTGCAGCTCGGAGAGCTCGACGACGACCCGATTCTCCGGCGTCAGCGCCTCGAGCTCGTCGATGAGCGGCCGGCCGATGTTGCCACCGAGGACCGCCGGGTGGTCCAGGTCGCAGGCCAGGATCGCGGCCGTCAGCGAGGCCGTTGTCGTCTTGCCTTTCGTGCCCGTGACGCCGATCGTCGGCGCCGGGCAGAGGCGCAGGAACAGGTCCGCCTCGGAAACGAGCGCGGGCGCGCCGGCCTCACCGGCTGCGCGCGCCGCGACGAGCGCCTGGAGCGCGGCCCGAAGCCGCGGCTCCGTTGTCGGGTAGTCCGGCGTGATCGAGGGCGAGGTGGTCACGAGCGCGGCGCCCGCCCACGTCGCCGCTGGCTCGACCTCCGGCCCCATCTGGAGGCGCACGGCGCGGCCACCGAGCCCGGCAATCGCTTCGCCAAGCTCGGACGCCGCCCGCCCGTCGTAGATCGTCACGTCAGCGCCGGCGTCCACGAGGAACCGTGCGAGCGCCGCACCGCTGCGGGCCAGCCCAAGCACGGTGACCGGACGGCCGCGCAGGGCGCCGGCCCGCACGGTCTCGAGCGTGAGCTGGTCCGGGTCGATGGTCGCCCCGGCGAAGCGTTCGGCCGTCATCGCCATCACTGCAGCCGGTCGATGGAGGCGAGGAAGAGGATGACGCCGAGGAGCGCGGCCAGGATGCCGATGATCCAGAAGCGCAGCGTGATCTTCTCCTCATCCCAACCGGACAGCTCGAAGTGATGGTGAAGCGGCGCCATCTTCAGGATCCGCTTGCCGCCGGTCAGCTTGAAGTAGCCGATCTGGAGGATGTCCGAGGACGTCTCGAGGACGAAGACGAAGCCGACGATGGGCAGGATCAG
Source organism: Candidatus Polarisedimenticolia bacterium (assembly GCA_035649355.1). Classification (GTDB taxonomy): domain Bacteria; phylum Chloroflexota; class Limnocylindria; order Limnocylindrales; family CSP1-4; genus UBA5189. The sequence goes on along the minus strand of DASRJS010000063.1, from coordinate 17,447 downwards.
GATCTGGCCGCTGATGAGCGCCGTGACCGCGAGCGCCGCCCCGAGCGACAGGGCGCCGGCGTCGCCCATGAACACCTGGGCCGGGTGGACGTTGAACCACAGGAAGCCGAGCAGCGCGCCGATGACGAGCGCACAGAACAGCGCGAGATTCGGCTGGTTGCCAGTGGCGCCGCTGCCGTCCGGCAGCGGGACGACGTTGAGGAGCGAGACGAGGAGGTACGCGACGTAGGCGATCATCAGCGTCCCGCCGGCGAGCCCGTCGAGCCCGTCGGTGATGTTCACGCCGTTGCTCGTCGCGATGATCGCGAAGGCCGCGAAGGCGATGAACAGCCACGGCGCGATGTCGACCGCGCCGACGAACGGCACCGCGATCTGGTCGATCCGGTACGTCGTCTGGATCTGGAAGGCGATCAGCCCGGAGACGACCGCGAGCCAGAGAAGCTTCTGTCGGGCGGTGATCCCCTCACCCGTCCGCGCGTTCAGGTAGTCGTCGAACGCGCCGAGGAGGCCGACGAGGAGCATCGTCGCGAGCGGCGCGATCGCGCCACGCTGCGGCAGGCCCTGCAGCGCGATGAACAGCCCGACGATGACGATGATCAGGAGGAGACCGCCCATCGTCGGCGTCCCGTACTTGACCTGGTGCGACTCAGGGCCTTCGACGCGGATCTGCTTGACGAACCCGGCCCAGCGCAGCAGACGCAGATAGGCCGGCATGACGATGACGACGACGGCAAATGCGAGGAGCAGGCCCTGGATGAGCTCGACGGTCACGACGGCCGCTCGCCGAGCTCGGCGGCTAGGTCGTCGACGAGCACGTCGAGCGCCACGCCGCGGGACGCCTTCACGAGGACGACGTCCCCGGGCCGAAGCCGGCTGCGGAGCGCGTCGAGCGCGGCGTCGCGGTCATCGACGCGGAGGATGCGGGCGGAATCGAGGCCGGCCGTGCTCGCGCCCTCGGCGATGCCGGCCGCGCCAGCGCCGATAACGACGAGCAGGTCGACCGTCGCGGCGGCCGCGCTGCCGACGGCGGCGTGTGCCTCGTCCGAAGCGCTGCCGAGCTCGAGCATCTCGCCAAGCACGGCGACCCGACGGCCCGGGAGGCCGGCGAGGAGGTCGAGCGCCGCGGCCACGGAGCCGGGCGAGGCGTTGTAGCTGTCATCGACGATCCGGATGTCACCGACCCGGCGAATCGTCGCGCGATGGGGCGCTGACCAGCCCGCTGCGAGCCCGGCCGCGACCGCCGCTGGGTCAATCCCGGTGGCCAGGCCGACGGCCGCACCCGCGAGTGCGTTGTGGATCGACAGCCGGCCGAGGCCCGGGATGGCGACCGGCTGCCGGACGGCGCGTCCGGCGACCGTGGCCTGCAGGACGAAGCGCATCCCGTCGAAGCCGGCGGAGCGGACCTCGTCCGCGCGGACGTCGGCGTCCTCGGCAAAGCCGTAGGTCAGCGGCCGGGCAGCGGTCCGGGCGGCCATCCCGACGACCCGTTCGTCGTCTGCGTTCAGCACCGCGACGCCATCGCGCGGCAGGGCTTCGACCAGCTCGGCCTTCGCGTCCTCGATCGCGTCCAGGCTGCCGATTCGCGAGAGATGGACGCCCTCGACGGCGGTCACGACGCCAATCGACGGCCGGGCGAGACGGGCCAGGTCGGCAATCTCGCCACCGACGTACATGCCCATCTCGAGGACCGCGGCTTCGTGCTCCGGGCCCAGCCGCAGGAGCGTCAGCGGCAGGCCGATCTCGTTGTTCAGGTTGCCCTCGTTCTTGAGCGTGACCCGGCGCGTCGAGAGGACCGCGGCGATCGCTTCCTTCGTTGACGTCTTGGCGATGCTCCCGGTGATGCCGACCACCAGCGGCGAGAAGCGCGAGCGCCAGCCCGCGGCGATCGCCTGGAGCGCGCGAAGGCCGTCCCTGACCTGGATCACCGTCACGTCGCCGAAGGCCTCGAGCACGTCGGCCGCGGGCGGCGTCGTCACGACAAGCGCGGCCGCACCGGCGGCGGCAGCTTCGCCGAGGAAGCGGTGGCCGTCCGTCCGCTCGCCGGGCAGGGCCACGAACACCTCGCCGGGCTGCACCGCGCGGGAGTCGACGGCGCCGCCACGAATCGCTCGGGCAGACCGCTTGAGCAGGGTTCCCGCCGTGAGCCGCACGACCTCGTCGGCGGCCATCGCGGGTTCGGCCGCCGGGCGCGCCGCGGCCGCGTGGCGGACCTCGGTCATCGCGGCCAGTGTGGCATAGCCGTGCCCGATCACCGGCTCGAGGTCGTCACCGGCTCCACCACCGGCGGCAGCTCCGGCAGCAGGCCCGGCGTGTAGACCGCATCGGTCGCGATCCGCCGGAAGAGCTCGAACGAGCGAACCGGCAGGTTCAGGACACCGATCTTCGGGATCTTCGGGCGGCCCTCGTGGATCTGGACGGCGACGATGAGATCCGGGTGGTTGCGCTGGCGGCCGATGAACCCGACGAACGAGAAGTTGAAGATGTCGCCGCGCCACTGGCCCTTCGCGCTGTCCCAGATCTGGGCGGTACCGGTCTTGCCACCCACGGTGAACCCGTCGACGAGCGTGCCGGAGGCGTAGTTCGGCAGCTGGACGACGTGCTTGAGGAGGCTGGTGAGATCGGGCACGAGCTCGGGCGCGATGACCTGGCGACCCGGCTCGATCTGGGTGTCATGGCCGTCGATACCGGCGACGATGTGAGGCTCGACGAGCGTCCCGCCGTTGACCATCGCCGCGAACGCCCGGGCGAGCTGCATCGGTGTGACGGCGACGCCCTGGCCGAAGGAGCCGTTCGCGAGATCGATCTCGCGCCACGAGCTGATCGCGGGGTCGCGGACCAGTCCGCCGACCTCGCCCGCGAGGTCGATGCCCGTCGGCTGACCGAAGCCCATCCGCAGCCAGGCCTCGTGGAGGATCGCGGATGAGTCGTGCAGATTCGGCGCGAGCCCGAGGGCGACCTTCGCGGCGACGATGTTCCGCGAGTTCGCGATCGCGTCCTGGAGCTTCATCGTGCCCATGCTCTTGTGATCAGAGTTGCGGATCAGGGCCTTGCCGTCGTCGAGGACGAGGACCTTTTCGTCGTCGATCTTCGTGTTCAGGTCGATCGTCCCCTGCTCGAAGCCCGCGACGACGGTGAGCATCTTGAAGACCGATCCGGGCTCGTAGACCCGTGAGATCGTCGGGTCGATGAAGCGCGACGGATCCTCCGTCGCCGTCGTCCGGTAGTCGTTCGCGTCGTACGACGGGTATGACGCCGAGGCGTACACCTCGCCCGTGTACGGATCCAGAACGACGGCCGAGACGTTCGCCGCGTGGTCGGCGATCCAGGCCGCCAGGACCTCCTGCTCGACCGCGAGCTGGAGGCCGGCGTCGATCGTCAGGCGGAGGTCGGCCCCGGGCACGCCCGGCTGAACGATGAGCTCGGTGTCCGCGATCGCGCGACCGTTCGCGTCCTTCTCGGCCTCGTAGACGGTCGGCGAGCCGGCCAGGCGGTCGTCGTAGAACTGCTCGATGCCGTACTGGCCGTCGCCGTCGCGATTGACGAAGCCGAGGAGCTGCGCGGCGAGCGTCGACTTCGGGCCGCCGCCGGCCTGCGGATACACGCGCGCGGACTCCACCTCGAGGCTGATCCCCACGAGCTGGTTGTCGCGGATCGCCGTGCGCAACTGCTCGGCCGTTTCCGATGCGACATCGCGAGCGAGGATCACGTACGGCCGATCGCTCTGGAGACGCTCGGCGAGGGCCACGCGCGCGACCGGGTCAAGGCCGAGGATGCCGGCGAGGACCTCGATGTCGGTCGATTGATCCGCCGGGCTCAGGCCCTTGGCTGCGGCGACGACGCGGACCCGGTCCACGGTCGTCGCGAGGACAACGGTGCCGCTGCGGTCGTAGATCGCGCCGCGCTGGTTCTCGACGACCATCCGCAGGTGCGTCTGGTCGTGGGCCATCGCCGAAAGCTCGTCATGCCGGACCAGCTGCCACCACGCGAGGCGCGAGACCAGCCCGCCGCCGACAAGGATGAGCAGCAGGACCAGGACGATGAGCCGGCGCCGGGAATCCGTCCGACCGAGCATGGCGCCGTTTGTTCGGCGATCAGCGAGCGGGCAGGACGATCGCCGCGTCGAGCTGGCCGAGGCCGGCGTCGAGGGCGAACTTGCGGATCGCGGGCTGGCCGCTCAGCCGGCTCAGATCCGATTCGAGGTCCCGAGCCCGGGCGTCGAGCCGGTCGTGCTGCGAGCCAAGCCGGACGATGTCGTAGCTCGTCGCCGACACGCGGACCGATTGCGCCAGCCACACGAATCCGACGAGGAACAGCAGCACGATCATGCCGAGGGCCGTCCCGAGCGGGCCGACATGCGGTCGCGGCATGAGCCCGAGACGAGCCCGAGCGCCACCACTGCGCGGCAGCGCAAGCACGCCGTCGAGGACCGGACCATTCGCGTTCCGGCCGTCGGTCCGACCGTCGGTCCGCGTACCCCTCCGTCCGCCAGCTGAGCCCCCGCCGAGGCGAAGGCCGAAGCCGCGGGGTCGGGCACCCTCGTAGACAGCCATCAGTCAGAGAACCCGAAGCGCATGCGCGGAGCGCGCGGGTCGAAGAACGAGAGCGGGTCGGCCTGCGGCGCGTCGACCGGGTCTGACCATTCGAACTCGACCCGGCCGTGGTCGCGTCGGCGCTCGAGTCGCTCGTGCAGCTCGTGCTGGCGGCGCCCGTAGTTCCGGCGACGGTTGCTCGTGTGGCGCTTGCTCACCTGGGCTCCTCCTTCCTCCGGTGATGGCTCATGGCACGGCGGCTCCTCCCCGCCGTCCCGCTGATCGCTGGGCGGTTGCGCCGCTAGGCGGCCAGCCGTTCGGCGGCGCGCAGGCGCGCGCTGCGAGCGCGAGGGTTGGCGGCGAGCTCGGCCGGTCCGGCGGTCAGCCCCTTCGGGATGACGAGCCGGAGCCGCGGCGCCCGCCCGCAGACACAGACCGGGGCGATCGGCGGACAGGTGCAGCCCCGTCGCTCGGCCTGCATGAAGCGCTTGACGATCCGATCCTCGAGCGAGTGGTAGCTGAGGACGACGAGGCGACCGCCGGGCCGCAGCAGCTCGAGCGCGGCCCGCAGGCCCGCTTCGAGCGCATCGAGCTCCTCGTTGACCGCGATCCGCAGCGCCTGGAAGACGCGCGTTGCCGGGTGGACACGGCGTCGTCCCGGCGCCCTGCTCGGAGCGACGCGCTCCACGAGCTCGGCGAGCTCCTCCGCGGTCCGGATCGGGCTGGCGTGTCGCTCACGAACGATCGCCCGCGCAATCCGGCCCGCGAAGGGCTCCTCGCCATACCGGCGGAAGAGCCCCGTCAGCGCAGCCTCATCGAGGCTGGCGAGGAGCTCCGCCGCCGGCATTCCCCGGCGGTCATCGAAACGCATGTCGAGCGGCCCGCCGGCTCGAAAGCCGAAGCCGCGCTCGCGATCCGCGAGCTGGAATGACGAGAGCCCGAGGTCGAAGAGCGCCCCGTCGACGCTCCCGAAGCCCGCCGCCGGCGCCACGTCCGCGAGGTCGCGGAAGTTCGCCTGGCGGAGAACCAATCGCCGCCCGAAGCGCGGCCCCAGCCGACGCCGGACCCGGGCGATCGCCGCCCGATCCGCGTCAAGCCCGAGGACGCGGCCGTCGGGGTTGGCGGCCTCCAGGATCCGCTCGGTGTGCCCACCGCCGCCGACCGTGGCGTCGATCTGAAGGCTGCCGGGCGCAGGCGCAAGTGTCGTCATGACCTCCTCCGCCAGCACCGGCAGGTGCCCATCCTTCGTCACTCCTCCACCGTCATTGGTCGGATCCCGCGCGGATCCTGGAAGCGCATGTGGTCGCTAGATCCCGATGCCCTGGATGGCCTTCGCGAACGCGTCCGGGTCGTCCATCGCTCGCCGGTACTCGGACCAGCGCTTCGGCGACCAGATCTCGGCGCGGTCGCGGGCCCCGATGACCACGGCCTCGCCCTCGAGGCCGACCTCCTGGCGCAGGTACGCGGGGATGAGGAGTCGGCCCTGCTTGTCGAGCTCGACTTCGATCGCCCCGGCGAAGACCTGCCGCCCGAACAGGCGGGATCCAGCGTCGGTGATGGGCAGCCCGGCGACCTTCGCAACGAGGTCTGCCCATCCAGCTTGGGTATGGATCGCGAGACATCCGTCGATCCAGCGCGACAGGTAGGCACCGACGGCGATCGGCGCGCGGAACTTCGCGGGGACGGCGAGCCGTCCCTTGTCGTCCACCGAGTGCCGGTACTCGCCGGTGAACACCTGTCGGGCTACCCCAGGTGCAGAAGCTGTGGCGAGCCCCTCTCCGGACCCGCCCTCGTCAGCGCCGCGACGCGTGACTCAGTCGATGCGTCGTGTCGCCGATGGCGCCTGGGTGGAGTCGTTGGGGTGGCTGCGTCGCCGGATCCGCCGGCCTCGCCTCCCGATTCCCCACTTCTCCCCACTTCTCGCCACTTCCGCGGATAGTAGCAGTCAGCGGAGGGCCGTCAAGCCCGATTTCGCAGTCCGAATCCGGCCGCCCGGCACCGTCCGACGCTGGCGGCCTTTCATGCCAGATGACACCCAGGTGAGCACTCGCCAGCGAGTTGCTGTCAGATGAGCGCCCGAGTGAGCATCTGGCAGAGACTGATGGCGAGCTCGTGCGTGGCGTCGGCGGCGTTGCACGGCCGCCGACGTCTGGCGCTCACCCCAGTGTCGTCTGGCGGGAACCGCGAGTTGAGAAGCGCCAATCAGCCGGGAGGCGGCAGGGTCAGCACCTCGCCCGGGTGGATGACGCTCGGGTCGGTGATCCAGGGATTCAGCTCGAGGATCGTGTCGACCGGGATCGTGAACCGGCGCGAGATCCGGCCGAGGCTGTCGTCCGTTTGGATCGTGTAGAGGTAGCAGTCGGGCTTGTCCGGACAGGGCACGAGCAGCGCAAGTCGCGGGTCAGGCGTCGGGGTTGGCGGCGCCGGCGTCGGTGACGGCGTGGGTTCGGGCGTCAGGAGCGGGGTCGCCGTTGGTTCGGGCGTCGGCGTGGCGACGACGGGCGACTCGCTGGCGACGGCGACCGTTGACGGCTCGGGCGTTCCGATCGGGATCGACAGCCCGCCACGCGTCAGCATGAACGACACCGAAAGCAGCGCGCTGCCGACGAGGAACAGCACCGCCGCGAGCACGGCGGCCGATGGTCCCTGCGGTCGCTCGACATAGCGCTTCGTCGGTCCGATCGCCTTCGTCGCCGCCGCGCGGACCTCGCGCAGGTCCTCGATCAGCTCGTCGCCCGGTGTCTGCGTGACCGGCGGGTTGACCGGCGGGGTGACCGGCGGCGTGGGCGTCGATCCGGTCGGCTCAGCGCCGGGACCGGCAACGGGGTCGGCGGCGACCTCCGCTTCCGCCTCACGCGCGGCTTCTGCCTCTGCGCGCGCTCCGGGATCGGTATCGTCGGCCTTCCGGCGGCGGCGCCGGCGACCCCTCACCGCCTCGTCGTCCACGCTCCCTCACTGCACCGGCCTGTCGGTCGGCGAGTGACTCTAGTACCTTTTGTCGGTCGCCGCCCCGCTCGCCCGGTGTTAGGCTCCGCGCCCGAACCGGCCGTTCGGCCGGTGTGGAAGGACCTGAGACTGGACTCCCGCGTGGCCCTGCCGATCTCCGCCGCCGCTGCTCGGACCGATGCCGATGCCTATCACCTCGCGCCGCATCGCATCCGACGCTGCACGTTTCGCCGGATGATCGACGTCCACACGAAGAACGAGCGGGTCTTCGAGGTCGAGTGCCTCTACCCGGATCGGAAAGTCCCGATCCCCCTGGGCGACCTCGAATCGGCGATGCCCATCTGCAACGACTGCATCGCGCCGCACATCTTCCGACCCGACGAGGACTGACCTTCTCGATTTGGGACTTCTGGGTTATCGAACCTCGTTCCGAGGTGGGGCACGCTGACGGCGATGGTGCTGAAGACGCCGATCGCACTCGATGCCGACGCGCAGGGCGCGGTTGACGGAGACGCTGGCTCCTATCTCGACGAGCTGATCGAAAGCGTCAGCCCGGTCGCGGCCGAGGACACCGGACCCGGCGCGGTCGAGGAGGTCGAGCTCGCCGGTCCCCATCTGCGCCTCTCGGGAGGCATCGCGCTTGGCCGGTTCCGACGTCTGTCCGACGTCGTCAACCATGGCCAGGGTCTGATCCTCCTGCACGACGCAACCGTGCTCCGAAGGAACGGCACTCCCACCCGAGTCACCACGCCGAGCATCTGGGTCAACCCCGCCGAGATCACGCTGATCGGCCAGTCGACGACGTTCCAGGATGAGACCGCGCCCGCGGACCTGCGCGTCCAGAAGGAAGCGCGCCTGCTCATCGTTGTGACGCCCGGACACACCCTCACCGCCGAGATCTACATCCCCATCGGTGGCGCGCTGAGCGCGTTCATCGAGTCGACCGAGCCGGCCTTCATTCCGATCACGGATGTGCGGGCACGATCTCTGGCGGATCGTCGGGTCATCACTCGGTATCAGTTCGCCCTGCTCAACCGGCGCCACGTCGTCGCGGCGACCGAAGCGGACGGCGAGAGCCTGAAGGATCGCCGCCTCCTGTAGGCGGGCTCCCTACACGCGGCAAAGCGCCGGCGAGACGGCCTGTAAGCCGAGTTCTGTGCCGCGATCGCTCGCGGCGACGGCCATCCATCTGAGGCCGCCGGTTGCCCGACGGCTCATGCGGCCGACCCGAGGGCTGGGCAGCGCGCCTCTCCCCCCGGCGAACCGGGGTTGCGCCCTCCTATTTGGCCTTGCTCCGGGCAGAGTTTGCCGCGTTTCACTCCGGCTGGTGGCTCACACCACCGGCCGGCATCGTCACTGTGGCACTGGTCCTCGCCTCACGGCGGACGGGCGTTACCCGCTGCCCTGCGCTGGGGAGCTCGGACTTTCCTCACGCCACGGGTTGCCCCGTGCCGCGCGGCCATCCGGCCGTCTCGCCGGCCGCGGAATTCTACGCTCGAATGTTCGAGCCGCCGCGTCAGCCGCCGGGCCGGCGGACGACGACGGCCGGGCCGCCCGAGGCGACCCGGTCGATGGCCTCGTTCGCCAAGGCGTCTGCCGTGGAGTTCTGGGCTCGTCGAACGTGCGCCGCTGCCCAGCCGCCCGGGAAGGTTCGAAGCGTCTGGAGCGTCGTCGCCCATAGGGGCCGCAGCTTCAGGTCCTTCACCCGCCAGCGGCCGTTGAGCTGCTCGACGATGAGCTTCGAGTCCAGGAGGAGCTCCACGCGCTCCGCGCCCAGCTCGCGGGCCAGCTCGACCGCGCGGACCACGCCCGTGTATTCGGCGACGTTGTTCGTTTGATGGCCGAGGAACTCGGAGATTGTCGCGTCGGGCGGCGCCAGCGGGTCGCGGGCATCAACCCGGGACAGGTCGTACAAGGCGGCTCCGGACGAGGCCGGTCCGGGGTTGCCGCGCGCGGCACCGTCGGTCCGGATCACGTACCCGCGGGCGGAGCCCGCGATAGCTGGTTCGAGATCGCCGAACAGCGTCACCCCGGCGGCGGCTCGCCGCCGCCCTTCGGCAGGATCGGCAGCTCGGCGCCGGCCACCGAGCCCGGCTTGCGGCCGCGCAGCTTCCGCCAGGCCCACTGCAGCGGGTCGTAGTACTCGTCCGCGACGCGCTCCTTGAGCGGGATGATCGCGTTGTCGGTGATCTTGATGTGCTCCGGGCAGACCTCGGTGCAGCACTTCGTGATGTTGCAGTAGCCGATGCCGCCGGCATCCTTGAGGTATTCGAGCCGGTTGCCCTCGTCGATCGGGTGCATCTCGAGTCCCGCCGCGCGAACGAGGAACCGGGGGCCCATGAACGGCTTCTCGGTCTCGTGGTTCCGGAGGACATGGCAGACGTCCTGGCACAGGAAGCACTCGATGCACTTCCGGTACTCCTGGACCCGGTCGATGTCTTCCTGCTGCCAGCGCCAGTCGGCCTGCGGGACGCCCTCGGGCGGCGTGAACGGCTGGATCGTCCGGTTGACCGCGTAGTTCCACGAGACGTCCGTCACGAGGTCCCGGATCAACGGGAAGGCGCGCATCGGCTCGACGGTGATCGTGGCGTCAGGTTCGAAGTCAGACAGGCGCGTCTTGCACGTCAGGCTTGGCTTGCCGTTGACCTCCGCGCTGCAGGAGCCGCACTTTGCGGCCTTGCAGTTCCAGCGCACGGCCAGGTCCGGCGCCGCGTGACCCTGAATCCAGTGGAGGGCGTCGAGGACGACCATCCCCTCCTCCACTGGCACGTCGAAGTCCTCGAAGTGCTCGGCTTCCGTCGGGCTGCCGCGCGAGACGCGGAGATGCGCGTTCGGCATCGAACCCTCCTCAGTGGGCCGCGCTGCCGAGGAGCCCCTTGAGCTCCCCGGGAAGCGTGGGCAGCGCCGCCGTGCCGACCCGCATCGCGCCATTCTCGGCGCGCGAGACGACGCTGTTCAGGCCGCCCCAGCGTTCGTCGTCGGTCGCGGGGAAGTCGAGGCGGCTGTGGGCGCCGCGGCTCTCCGTTCGTTGCTTCGCGCTCCGCGCGACGGCCTCGGCCACGGTCAGGAGGTTGCCGACCTCGAAGACGAGGTTCCAGCCCGGGTTGAACGCCCGCCCACCCGCGACCTTCGCCGTCGCGTGGCGCGACCGCAGCGCCGCGAGCTCATGGAGCGCCGTCTCGAGGTCCGCCTCCAGGCGGAAGATCCCGACGAGCGACTGCATCGTCGCCTGGAGGTCGCGCTGAATCGCGTACGGGTCCTCGCCGGCGACCCGCTCGAGCGGCGCGGCGAGCTCGGCCAGGCCGCGCTGAACCTGGATGGGATCGAGATACGGCTCGCGCGTCATGCGCTGTGCCGACGCAGCGGCCGCGGCCCCGGTCCGCTGGCCGAAGACGAGGAGGTCGGACAGGGAGTTGCCGCCCAGCCGGTTCGCGCCGTGCATCCCGCCGGCAACTTCGCCGGCCGCAAAGAGTCCGTCGACCGTCGTCTGACCGGTGTCGGCATCGACCCGGATGCCACCCATCATGTAGTGCGTCGTCGGGCCGACCTCCATCGGCCCCGCCGTGATGTCGACGTCGGCCAGCTCCTTGAACTGGTCGTACATCGACGGGAGCTTGCGCCGGACGTGCTCGGCCGGCAGGTAGCTGATGTCCAGGAAGACGCCGCCGTGCGGCGAGCCGCGGCCCTCTTTGACCTCGGTGTAGATCGCCCGTGCAACGTTGTCTCGCGTCGAGAGCTCGGGCGGTCGTCGAGCGTCGGTCGTGCGGCCCGCCGAAAGCGCCTTCACCCAGGCCGTCGCTTCGGCATCGCTGGCGGCGTACTCGGCTCTACGCTCGTCCGGCAGGTACTTCCACATGAACCGCTCGCCGTCCTTGTTGCGCAGGATCCCGCCCTCGCCGCGGACAGCTTCGGTGACGAGGAGTCCGCGAACGCCGGGCGGCCAGACCATGCCCGTCGGGTGGAACTGGACGAACTCCATGTCGATGAGCTCGGCGCCGGCGTTGTAGGCGAGGGCCTGTCCGTCGCCGCTGTACTCCCAGGAGTTCGAGGTGATCTCCCAGGCCTTGCCGATACCGCCTGTCGCGAGGACGACCGCCTTCGCCGGGAACGCGACCGGGCGGCCCGTCGTGCGCCAATAGCCGACCGCGCCGCCGACCCGATCGCCGCCCGTGATCAGGCGCGTGATCGTGCATTCCATGTAGACCTCGATGCCGAGCGAGACCGCGCGGTCCTGGAGCGTCCGGATCATCTCGAGCCCGGTTCGGTCGCCGACGTGGGCCAGCCGAGCGTTCGTGTGCCCGCCGAACGGGCGCTGGAGGATCCGGCCGTCGCGCGTCCGGTCGAAGACGGCGCCCCAGGCCTCGAGCTCGCGGACCCGGTCCGGCGCCTCCTGGGCGTGGAGCTGCGCCATCCGCGGGTTGTTCAGGAGCTTCCCGCCGACCATCGTGTCGCGGAAGTGGACCTGCCACGAGTCGTCCGGTGCGACGTGTCCGAGCGCGGCGGCGACGCCGCCTTCGGCCATGACCGTGTGGGCCTTGCCCAGAAGCGACTTGCAGACGAGCCCGACGGAGGCGCCCGCGGCCTTCGCCTCGATCGCCGCCCGGAGCCCGGCCCCGCCGGCGCCGATGACGAGGACGTCGTGGGGATGTGTCTCGAGGCGATCTCCCGCGGCCATCTCGCTAGAAGCGGATCGCCGGGTCGGCGAACAGGCCGAGCGCCAGGAACCGGACGTACAGGTCGGCCAGCGTCACCGTCAGGAGGCTCGCCCAGGCGAACGCCATGTGGTGTCGGTTCAGGAAGCTCAGCCAGCGCCACGCCTCGTAGCGGGCGCGCTCGCGACGCGTGCACGAGAAGCAGTCGAGCTTGCCGCCGACCACGTGGCGGAGCGAGTGACACGACAGCGAATAGCCGGTCAGCAACGTGACGTTCACGAAGAAGAGGACGCCGCCGAAGCCGATCCGGAGCGAGCCCTCCGGGGCGAACGCCCGGACGACGTCGATCCAGAGGAATGCCAGGGGGATGAACGCGAGGTACAGGAAGTAGCGATGGATGTTCTGGAGGATGAACGGGAACGCGTTCTCGGTCGCGAAATGCTTGAGGACCCGAGGCTCCCCGACCGCGCAACCCGGCGGATCGGAGAAGTAGAAGCGGTAGTAGGCCTTCCGGTAGTAGTAGCAGGTTGCCCGGAAGCCGATCGGGATCCAGAGGATGAGCAGGCCCGGGCTCAGCCAGGCCGGCATGTCCGGCCACACGATGAGCGGCGAGAACAGCGGCGAGAGGTAGCCGTCGACGTCGTACGGCGTGCCGAACAGCGGGTTCCAGATGATCCCGCTGACGACGAGGTATGTCGCGCAGATCGTGAAGACGAAGGCCTGCAACGTTGGCGCGCTGGCCCAGTTGTCGAGGCGGCTCGTCAGGCCCCAGCCCTGGCGCGCGGTGCCCACGGGCTTGAGGGGCGGCGCCGGGAGCGTCGTCATGCCGGCGCGGGCGCCGCTGCGGCGGTTGAACCGGCCGTCAGCCGCTCGATGACGGCATCCGCGAACTCGCGTGTGCCGGTCGTCCCGCCGAGGTCATACGTCAGCCGCGTGCCCTCCTCGATGACGCCGCGAACGGCCGTTTCCACCCGCTCGGCGGCGGCCTGGTGGCCGAGATGACGGAGCATCAGGACGCCGGACAGGATCAGCGCGGTGGGATTCGCCTTGTTCAGGCCGGCATATTTCGGCGCGGATCCGTGGACCGGTTCGAAGACCGCGCCCGCGTCGCCGATGTTCGCGCCGGGCGCCACGCCGAGCCCGCCGACGAGGCCCGCGGCAAGGTCCGACACGATGTCGCCGTAGAGGTTCGGCAGCACGAGCACGTCATAGAGGTCCGGTTTCTGGACGAGCTGCATGCACATGCTGTCGACGATCCGGTCCTCGAACTCGACCTGGCCGGCGTAGTCCTCGGCAACATGCCGACAGCTCTCGAGGAACAGCCCGTCCGAGAGCTTCATGATGTTCGCCTTGTGCACGGCCGTGACCTTGCGGCGGCCGTTCGCGACCGCGTATTCGAAGGCGAAGCGGGCGATCCGCTCGGACGCCGCACGGGTGATGATCTTGATGCTCTCCGCAGCGTCCGGGCCGACCATGTGCTCGATGCCGGCGTAGAGGTCCTCGGTGTTCTCGCGGACGATGACGAGGTCGACGTCCTCATAGCGGGACTCGAGGCCGTGGATCGAGCGCGCCGGTCGCAGGTTGGCGTAGAGCCCGAGGGTCTGGCGCAGCGTGACGTTGACCGAGCGGAAGCCCTCGCCGACGGGGGTCGTGATCGGACCCTTCAGCGCGATCCGATTGCGCCGGATCGACTCGAGGACATGCTCCGGGAGCGGCGTGCCGTACTCGGCCATGACCGCCTCGCCGGCGTCGACGACCTCCCATTCGAAGGCGATCCCGGAGGCATCCAGGACGCGTCGCGTGGCCTCCGCCAGCTCCGGGCCGATCCCGTCGCCGGGGATGAGGGTGACACGCTGGGCCATGCGGTCATTCTAGACTCGGGCCGATGAAGGTCGGGGTGACGGTTCCGATGACCGGGGGCGACGTCGCTGACGGCGGGGTGTTCCCGGACTGGCCGCTCATCCGCGACTTCGCCGTCCATGCCGAGGCGCTGGGCCTCGATTCGGTCTGGGTCTTCGACCATCTGTTGCTCAAGCGCGGCGACCCACCGGGCATCCACGAGTCGTGGACGATGCTCTCGGCGCTCGCCGCGGCGACATCGAAGGTGGAGCTCGGCACGCTCGTGATGGCGACGCCGTTTCGAAACGCTGGACTCCTGGCGAAGATGGCCGTGGCCGTCGATGACGTGTCCGGCGGGCGCCTGATCCTCGGGCTCGGGTCGGGTTGGCACGAGCCGGAGTTCGCGGCGTTCGGCTACGAGTTCGAGCATCGGGTCGGCCAGTTCGACGAGGGGCTGCGGGTCATCCGCGGGCTCCTGGACGGCGAGAGCGTCACGTTTGATGGGCGCTGGGTTCGCGTCCGAGACCTCGCGCTCCTGCCGCCGCCGCGGCGCCGGATCCCGATCCTCGTCGCTTCGAAAGGCCCGCGGATGCTGCGCCTGACGGCCGAGCTCGCCGATGCCTGGAACGTCGCCTGGCACGCCCATCTGCGCGAGGGCTTCTGGGCGAAGATGGCTGGCCTGGATGCCGCGCTCGCCGCGGCCGGTCGTGATCCGGCGACGATCAGCCGGACGAGCGGGCTCATCGTGCGCGACCCCGACCAGCGGTCCGCGGAACGGGCACCCGTCGATGCCTTCGGCGGCTCAGTCGAGGAGCTTGCGGGGGTCCTCGACGAGCACGCGGCCGCGGGCATCGAGCACGCGATCGTCTGGCTCGAACCGAAGACGCCGGCGTCGCTCGAACGCCTCGCCGAAGCGGTTGCTCTTCACCGAACGCGGCGCGGGACGGCGCCAGCGGCCCAGGGTGTTGTCCGCAGGTGACCGTTGAAACGCACGCAGAAGGGAGCGATGTGACCATGCCGGACCAGGCCGCGACGCGGTCGACCGAAGCTCATCCGTCCACGCCCAGGACGAGGCGTGTTGTGCTCGCCGCAGGCGTGGGGTCGCTGGTTGCCGCCATCGCCGCCCGACTTCGCTTCCCCGATCGAACGTCCGCCGCTGCCGGTGACCCGCTCGTCCTCGGAGCCGCGAACATGGCGGGCAGCGCGAACACGAGCATGACGACATCGAGCTCAGGAACAGCGCTCCAGGTGACTCAAAACGGCACCGGAACCGCGTTGCGCGGCGCTGCCAATGGCCCGGGTTCGATCGCCGGGTTCTTCACGGCACCGACCGGCACTGGCATCAGCGGCGTGACCGCTCGTAACACGAGCTACGGCGTATACGGCGCGAACGATGCTGCGACGTTCGGGGGCGGCGCGGCAGTCCGGGCAGCGGGGCAACAGAACCACGGGCTGGTCGCCACGGCGAGCGATGCCCAGGCCGTTGGCGTGCAGGCCGCGCACGCTGGTAGCGGCACCGCCATCCGGGCGACCGCGACAACTGGCGTGGCGATGGAGGCGGTCGGCCAGACCGGTCTGACCGCTGAGGCGACGGGAAGCAGCGCGGTTGGGGTGTCCGGAGTCGCATCGGGGATCGGCAGCACGATCGGCGTACGCGGAGAGTCGGCAAGCTCGAGCGGCATCGGCGTCCGCGGAGTCTCAACCGCGCTCACTGGAAACTGCGCCGGCGCGGCCGTGACGGCAGCGAGCACCTCCGGTCTCGGGCTGTTCGCGACCGCCAGCGCGACGACGGGTTCCACCTACGGGGTATTTGCCGGAACGTCCAGCACGACCCAGCTCAGCGCTGGGGTCTGGGGCCAGTCCGAGGCCGCGACCGGCGGCGGCGTCGGCGTCTACGGGGAGACCTCCAGCGTGGACGACTCGGCCGGTGTCCTCGGCTGGGCCATGGCGTCGACTGGCACGGCGGCCGGAGTCAACGGCATCGCGAGAAGTCCCAACGGCATCGGCGTGCTCGGCCTTGGCGGACCCTCGCCAAGCATCGGCGTGCTTGGTCAGGGCACTGGCTTTGGATTTGGCGTCTACTCATTCGGAAACGCCAAGGTCGAGGGCGACCTCGAGGTCACGGGCTCGATCTCGAAAGGCGGCGGCGGGTTCAAGATCGACCATCCGCTCGACCCGGCCAACCAGTACCTGTCGCACAGCTTCGTCGAGAGCCCGGACATGAAGACCATTTACGACGGTGTCGTCACGCTGGACGAGGCCGGGCTGGCGACGGTCGCCCTGCCCGACTGGTTCGAGGCGTTGAACCGCGACCTCCGCTACCAGCTGACGCCGATCGGCGCGTACGCACCTCTCTACGTCCGTTCGAAGGTGAAGGCCGGGCGCTTCGTGATCGCTGGTGGCGCAGCCGGGCAGGAAGTCAGCTGGCAGGTCACTGGCATCCGCAAGGATGTCTGGGCCGACGCACACCGCATCACGGTCGAGGAGCGCAAAGTCGGCCCGGTCAAGGGTCGCTATCTGCACCCGGTCGAGCACGGCAAAAGCGCGGCGACGGGCATCCGGCCACCGGCTGCTGTTGAGCGTCCGCGGCCCACGGCACCCGAGCGCCCGACCCGCCCGTTCTAGGGGCGGGCCGACACCGCGGGCGTCGAGGCTAGGGCCGCGGCAGGGGCTGCCAGGCCTCGATCCATATCCCTTCGCCGAGCTCGGTCTGCTCGCCCGTCGCCACGTCGATCACGATCGTCGGCTGGTTGTACCGGCTGACCAGGATCTTGCGACCGTCCGGCGAGTACACGATGCGGCGCTCCTTCGGCGTCGGACCGCCTACCGGCCCAATCACCCGAGCGGCGGACGAACCATCGAGCGAAACGATGACGAGGTCGCAGCCATCGAACCCGTTGAGGCACGCGACCATTGCCCCGGTCGTGCCCGCCGGCGAGATGACGAGCTCTTGATCCCAGGCACCGTGGCCCGATGAGAGGACTCGGTCGTCTCCGGTCGCCACCTCGACGAGATGCGATCGAGCACCAACCGCGTGACCCAGGGAGTCGCGGACGTATTCGAAGTACGTGAGCCACCGCCCGTCGGCTGACAGTCCGACGTACTCGTAGCCGGCCGACTTCGCGATCTCCCGGAAGCCCGAGCCGTCAGCGCGGATCGCGTAGATCACTTGCCCGATCTTGCGCTGGCTGCCGGTCACGATGAGCTCATCGCTGCTCGCCCACCCAACCTGAAGGCCGAACCCGAAGTGGCCATACGTCGTGTGTCTGGGGAGCGACACCGCGCGAGCCGACGCTGGATCGTCGACCTCGACGATCGAAAGCGAATCAGACGAGGGCCCGGCGTGGTGCAGGATGGCGAGCCGCTCACCATCTGGCGACCAGGCGTAGCCCCTCGATTCATCGCCGCGGGTTTCGAGCATGACCGTCTGGCGGCTGCCATCCACGTTTGCGACGACGATCTGGACGTGGCTGAGGTTGTC
>DASRJS010000062.1:0-9777 GCA_035649355.1 Candidatus Polarisedimenticolia bacterium | reverse complement strand
TAGGAGCCCGAGGCCCGGCGACAGAAGCCGGCGATTAGCGGTCAGAACAGGCCGACGATGTTCCCTTCGGCGTCGATGTCGATGTTCTCGCCGCCGGGCTTCGAGGGCAGGCCGGGCATCGTCCGCATCTCGCCGACGAGCGGCGTGACGAAGCCCGCACCCGCGGACAGCCTGACCTCGCGGATCGGCACGCGGAAGCCCGACGGCCGGCCCTTCAGTGCCGCGTCGTGGCTCAGCGAGTACTGCGTCTTCGCCATGCAGATCGGCAGGTGGCCGTAGCCGGAGTCCTCGAACGCCCTGAGCTGCTTCGCCGCGGCCGGCAGGAAGTCGACGCCATCGGCGCCGTAGACCTTGACCGCGATGGTCTCGATCTTCTCAGCGAGCGGCATCTCATCCGGGTAGAGGAGCTTGAAGTCCGGCGCGCCCTCTTCGGCCGCCGACCAGACGGCACGCGCAAGGTCTTCCGCACCGGCTCCGCCCCTGCCGAAGTGCTCGGCGACGACCGCGTCGCGAGCGCCCGCGGCGCGCGAGACCTCCTGGACAGCCCGCACCTCCGCCGCGGTGTCGGTCGGGAAGGAGTTGATCGCAACGACAACCGGAACGTTGAAGAGCAGCACGTTCTCGATCTGCTTTGCGAGGTTCTGGGCGCCCGCCCGAACCGCCTCGACGTTCTCGACGCTGAGCGCCGGGTCCAACGGCTTGCCCGCGACGATCTTTCCGACGCCGCCGTGCATCTTCAGCGCGCGGATCGTCGCGACGACCACGGCGGCATCAGGCCGCAAGCCAGATGCGCGGCACTTGATGTCGAAGAACTTCTCGGCGCCCATGTCGGCCCCGAAGCCGGCTTCCGTGCAGACGACATCATTCGTCGCCAGCGCGAGGCGGTCGGCGAGCACAGAGTTGTTGCCGTGGGCGATGTTCGCGAACGGTCCGCAGTGGACGAACGCCGGGCCGCCCTCGAGCGTCTGGAGAAGGTTCGGCTTGAGCGCGTCCTTCAGCAGGACCGTCATCGCTCCGGCGACCTTCAGGTCCTCAGCGGTGATCGGCTTCCCGTCGCGCGTCGTCGCAAGGACGATCCGTCCCAGCCGCGCGCGCAGATCCTGGAGGTCCGAGGCGAGCGCGAGGATCGCCATGACCTCCGAGGCGACCGTGATCACGAACTCGGTCTCGCGCGGATAGCCGTTCTCGCGGCCGCCGAGGGCCACGACGACCTTCCGAATCGCGCGGTCGCTGATATCGACGACGCGTGGCCAGGGGACAGCGAGCGGATCGATGCCCAGGGCGTTGCCGTGATGGATGTGGTTGTCGACGAATGCGGCGGCGAGGTTGTGAGCCGCTCCGATCGCGTGGACGTCGCCGGTCAGGTGGAGGTTGAAGTCCTCCATCGGGATGACCTGGCTGTAGCCGCCACCCGCGGCACCGCCCTTGATGCCGAACACGGGTCCGAGGCTCGGCTGGCGGATCGCGACGGCGGCCTTCTTGCCGATCTTGTTCAGGCCCTGGGCGAGGCCGACGGTCGTCGTCGTCTTACCCTCGCCGAGCGGCGTCGGCGTGATCGCGGTCACGAGAACGTACCTGCCGTGCGGACGCTCGCTCTCGAGCCGCCGGATCGCCTCGAGCGTGACCTTCGCCTTCGTCCGGCCGTATGGCTCGATCTCCTCGTCGCGCAGGCCCAGGTCCGCGGCGACGTCCGCGATCGGGCGCGGCGCCACGGAGCGAGCGATCTCGAGGTCTGACGGAAAGCTCATTCGTACCCTCCGCCCCGCTCGGTCGCTTCCTGGCGCTCGGCAGCCCGCATGAGATGGGCCAGGAGCAGCGCGTTCGTGAGCGGGCCAACACCGCCAGGGACCGGCGTGATCGCAGATGCGACCAGGCGCGCTGACTCGAACTCCACGTCGCCGACAAGATGGCCGTCGACCATGTTGATGCCGACGTCGACCACCACCGCGCCGGGCTTGAGCATGTCGCCCGTCACGAGGCCGGGCCGTCCCGCGGCCACGACGACGATGTCGCCCTCGCGCACGCGCCCCGGCAGGTCGCGCGTCTTCGAGTGGCAGACCGTGACCGTCGCATCCGCCTTGACGAGCATGAACGCGGCGGGCAGACCGACGACCGCACTCCGGCCGATGACGACGGCGTGCCGGCCGGCGATCTCGACACCCGAGCGCTGGAGGATCTCGATCGTGGCGTGGGCAGTCGCAGGGACGAAGCCTTCATAGCCCATGCGGAGTAGGCCGGCGTTGAGCGGATGGATGCCGTCGATGTCTTTTGCCGGATCGATCGCGTCGATGACCGAGCGCAGCCGGACGCTCGGCAGGAGCGGCTGCTGGACGATGATCCCGGCAACCGTCGGGTCTGCGCTGAGGCTCCGGATGGCCTCGACCAGCTGGGCCTCGATGTCCGATCCGGGCTCGCCCTCGGTTCCGCCGACCTCGACGAGCCGGCCGTCGATGCCGTCACGAGCACACGCCGCCAGGATCCGCCGGAGGTAGACCATCGACGGTGCCGTGCGGCCACAGACGACGACTGCGAGCGCCGGCGGGTGACCCTGGCGCGCAGCGAATGAAGCGGCACGCGACGCGTTGGCAGCGTGGATGTCCTCGGCGATCGGGCCGCCCTCGAGGAGGCGGGCGGTCCCCGTCGGAGCGGCAGACGTCACGGGCGCGGAGCTCCGGATGGCTCCAGCTCCGCCTCGACGGGCGGGCGTGCCTCACCGCCGGCAACGACCTGCCGGGTCTGCTCGGCGAGCGTCGTGATCTCGTGCAGCAGCCCGTCAACGCGACGCGTGGTCTCCGCGGCCCAGGCGTCATCGCCGACAGACGGCAGGTTGACGAGCACGTTGGCCGCGGCCCCTCGCGCGGCGGCCTCGCCGAGGAGCGCGGCGACGTTGAGGTCCGAGGACGCGTTCACGTTGCTTCGACCAGCGAGGCTCTCCGCGGCGAGCACAAGCTCCCTGCACGCCTCGACGCAGCGCAGTGGCACCTCCGCGGCGACGCGCGCTGCGGATCGCATCGCTGTCGACCGGGCTGCCTTCTGAGCGTCCGTCTCCTTCGGGAGCTTCAACGCGTTCGAAAACTCCGCATACGCTGCGGCATCCTCATCCGCCAGGTCGAGGAACCGCTTCGCGAGCTGTCGTCCTGAGGCTCCGGCCGAGGCCAGGAGGTCGACGTGGTCCGCGTACTTCGGCCGGCCCTCGGACAGCGCCGCGACCATCGCCACGAGGCCGGCGCCGAGGCTCGCCGCCACGGCGGACGCCGATCCCCCACCGGGGACGGGATCAGACGATGCCAGCCGATCGACGAATGCGGCCAGCGTCAGCTCTCGGAATCCCTCCGCCTCTTGATGCACGCGCGGATTGTAGGTTGCGAAACGGGGTCGGGACGGGGCGGGCGCGGTACCGGACGCACCCGCCCCGCATCCTCGACCTTGTGGCGGCGAGGAGGAGTCGCCGCCTCGCGGGGAGTCGCAGGTTCGCCGTCAGGCGGCTCTCGCCACCTCGTCCAGGCCCTCGATCGTCCAGCGCCGTGTTCGATGGCGATACGCCAGCGTCAGGCGCGCGAGCGGGGTCTGCACCTCGAAGACCGTGCGCGGCCCCACGACCGCCGGAAATGCGGCCGTCTCGTCGCGCACGCGAACGAGGGTTGTGACGGGAAGCCGTCGCTCCCCCCAGTTGATCTGGGTGGGTCGACCGTCGAACCAGTTGGTTCGGACGTCGACATGGACCGGTTCGACACGGATCATGGCCATCGGTTCGGCCCTCCTTCTCGGGGGCTACCAGTCAGTCTCTGTGTCGGCCGGGGCACGTCGTTCGACCCAGAACATGTGTTCGATTACGGACCGAGACTAGATCGAACATGTGTTCGATGTCAAGACCCGGACGAGCCCTCAGACGTCGTCGGGCGAAATGTCGTCGACGTCCGTGTCAGCTCGCGTGTCACTCGACTTCAGGGCGTCGGGATGGCCCGGCGGCAGCGGCTTCGTTCGCCCCCGAACCACGTCCGCGGCGTGCTCGCCGCGCGCCTCCGCCGACGTCCCGAAATCGCGCTCGAACGGCACCGGCGTGCGCGTCCCGATGAGTCGCGCTCGCGTCACGGCTCGCTCGCCCCAGCGCCGCCGGATGGCGTCCGACGCCCGAACCGCCGCGCGCTGCCTCGGATCCTCGGCATCGAACATCTCGAGCTGCCCGCCCTGGTCGAAGTTCGAGGCCGTGACACCGACCAACCGGATCTTCTTGCCGCGATAGAGCGGCCGCCCGAGCTCCACCGCGACCCGCCAGATCGGGTCCGTCAGGTCGGTCGGTTCGGCCATCGTCTTCTGCCGCGTGACCGTGTTGAATGCCGAATCGCGGATCTTGACCTCAACGGTTGAGGCCTTGTAGCCAGCCACCCGCAGCCGCGCGGAGACGCCGTCGGCCATCGCCAGGAGCGTCCGCTCGATGACCTCCGGATCCGCAGAGTCCACGTCGAACGTCGTCTCATGCCCGATCGATTTCGCGGCGTCACCCCCGTGGACCATGTCCGGATCGAGCCCGTGAGCGCGATCGACGAGCGTCGAGCCGTGCGGACCGAGACGCCGGACGAGGTGCTGCCGCTCGAGCCGCTGCAGGTCGCCGATCGTTCGGACGCCGTAATCGACGAGCGCCGCTGCGGTCTTCGCTCCGACGCCCCACAGCCGTGAGATCGGCAGCGGATCCAGGAACGCCGCCTCCTGCCCGGGCGGCACGACGACCAACCCGTCCGGCTTTCGGAGGTCGCTCGCGATCTTGGCCACGAGCTTCGTCGTCGCGACGCCGACGCTGATCGTCAGCCCGACCTCGTCCCGCACCGCGTCCTTGATGAGCTTCGCGATCGCCGGTCCGTCGCCGAACAATGCCCGTGAGCCCGAGACGTCCAGCCAGGCCTCATCGATCGAGATCGCCTCGACCTGTGGCGTGAACCGCCGCAGGATCTCGAGGACCTCACGGCTGACGCGCTGGTACTTCGCCCCGTCGATGGGCACGAAGATCGCGTCAGGGCAGAGCCGGCCGGCGGTTCGAAGCGGCATCGCCGAGTGGATCCCGAACTTCCGAGCCTCGTAGGACGCGGTCGAAACGACCCCGCGGTCGTTCGGTCCACCCCCGCCCACGACGACTGGCTTGCCGCGGAGCTCCGGGTTGTCGCGCTGCTCGACAGCCGCGAAGAACGCATCGAGGTCGACATGGAGGATCGTCCTCGGCGTCTGGGGCACGGCTGCACGCGGGCTCACGCGGACATCATCGCGCGGCCTCTGCCAGCTCGCGCGTCAGACAGCCTCAGCGCCCTATCCTCGCCCCCGGATGAGCGTCCTCCTCTCCCTCGCCCTCTTGGCCGCGATGTCCGCGCTGGGCATCGCGATCCTGCGGCGGTTCCTTGGCCACCTGACCACGCTCGAGCATGTCGCTTACGGCGCCCCGATCGGGATGGTCCTCGGCACGCTGCCGCTGGTTCCGCTCGCGATCGCGTTCGGATTCACGCCCGCGGTCGTGCTCGGCTCGGGCGTCGGCTGCGCGTTGCTCGCCGTCGTCCTCACCCGCTCGACGCCAACGTCGACCGAGGCCTGGCCGAAGAGCCCGAGCGAGCTCCGGCATCGCATCCCGTGGGCGCCCACACTCGTGATCGGCGCCTTCGCCGCGCGCTGGTCGCAGTTCTTCGCGAACGCGATCACGTTCGACGAGCGCGGCATGGTCGCGGGCCACGTGAACATCTGGGGCGACTGGCCGGTTCACCTCGGGATCGTCAGCTCGTTCGTCTACGGCGACAACTTCCCGCCGACACACCCGCGGTTCGACGGCAGCCCGTTCTCGTACCACTACCTGAGCGACCTGACGGCGTCGGCGATGACGGTCCTCGGCATGGCGCCGTGGGACGCCCTGAGCCTCCACTCGTGGATCGGCTGCGTGATCGTGGCGGTCGGGCTGTATGCGTTCGGGCAGCGCCTGCTGCGGCGTCGTGGCGCGGCGACCCTGTTCGTGGTCCTGTTCCTGCTCGGCGGAGGTCTGGGCTGGACGTACATGCTCGGCCACGCCGCCGGGACCGAAGACCCCTGGAAGACGTTCACCAGCTTCGTCTGGGACTACGGCATCAAGACCGAGCAGAACTTCCAGGTCGTGAACATGTTCTACGCCTTCCTCGAATCGCAGCGAGCGTTCCTCTACGGCTTGCCGATCGCCTTCACGGTCTTCTCGACGCTGCTCGTGGCCGTCCGTCGTCCGGCATCACATCGACAGCTGTTCGTCATCGCCGGCCTCATCGCCGGCCTGCTGCCACTGGCCCACCTCTCGACCCTGCTCGCGATGGTCGTGATCATCCCGCTGCTGTTCCTCCTGTTCCCGTCGCGGCAATGGTTCTTGTTCGGCGTGGCCGCGGTCATCGTTGCGCTGCCGCAACTGCTGACCCAGCTCGGCGGCGGCGTCGGCGCGCTGTCGCATACCCACTTCCAGCTCTGGTGGGAGTCGGCGAAGGACGGACCCGTCCTGTTCTGGCTGAAGAACCTCGGGTTGTTCTCGCCGCTCCTGCTGATCGCGCTCTGGAAGCGCGACCTCGTGCCGCCGCGGGTCCGCCGATTCCTGTTCGCGTTCATGGGGATCTTCGTCGTCGTCAACGTCGTGGCGTTCCAGCCGTGGACGTGGGACAACCACAAGATCCTCGTCTACTGGTTCCTCGCGATGACGCTCCTCGTCGCGGGGCTCCTGGCCTGGGCCTGGCGTCGCTGGCGTGGGATCCTCCCTCGCGCCGGGATCGCCGTGGCCATGCTGACGATGACGCTCTCCGGCGTGTTCGAGGATGTCGGCACGTTCCTCGGCCAGAGCCGCTACGCGATGCTCTCGAACGACGGCATCGCCTTCGCGGCGCAGGTTCGCGAACGCACCGATCCGCGCGCGCTGCTCGTCATCGGCCCCGTGAACCACGACCCCGACTCGATGCTCACGGGTCGGCGCATCTTCGTCGGCTACCCGAACTGGCTCTGGACCGAGGGCATCCCCTACGAGTTCCGCGAGGCTGTCGTCCAGCAGATGTACCGCGACCTGCCGAACGCCGCCGGGCTCTTCGCGGCCTACAAGATCGACTACATCAGCGTCGGCCCGTTCGAACGCAAGGAATGGGGCGTCGAGGACGCGGAACTGCTGGCAATGCGCTCGCTGTACCCCGTCGTCGCCGAGACGCAGGACTGGGTCCTGTTCGACGTTCGCAGCGCGCGGGGTTAGCCGGGCGGCGCAACGCTCTCGCAGATTGCCGCTACACGACCGTTACGCAGACGCCCTACACGCTCCGCGGCGGTGGCGCGACTCGCTCTCGCACGACCTGCCATCAATCGGGCTCGAATCGAGTGCCTTCATGACGGCGTCACCTGCATAACTGCCATAGGACGGCAATTTGCAAGAGTGGAGCCCACGTCACCGCCCAGCGGGCTCGATGCGGGGCCGATGCGGGCCCCCGAGGGAACTAGCCCTTCGGCTCCACGACGACCGTGACCTCGGGCGTCAGCCCGGACGAGACCTTGATCGCGACCTTGTACGTGCCCAAGGACTTCAGCGGATCCTCGAGGTCGATCTTGTGGCGATCCACGGCGATCCCGCGACGCGCGAGCGCCTCGGCGATCTCCTTGGTCGTGATCGAGCCGTAGAGCTTGCCGCCCTCGCCGACCTTGACGCCCATCGTGAGGGTCGTCGAGCTGATCCGGGTGGCCGTGATCTCGGCCTCGCCGCGCTCACGCTCGCGCTTCTCCTCGCGGGCCTCGATGTCGTGCTGCCAGGCCCGATACGCGCCGCCCGCGGCGGGCACGGCGAGCTTCTGCGGGATCAGGAAGTTCGTGGCGAAGCCGTCGGCCACGTTCTTGAGCTCGCCCGACCGGCCGAGCTTGTCGACGTCCTTCGTCAGGATGACCTTCACGCGTTCGAACCCTCCATCGAGCCCTTCGAGTCCCCGTTGATCCAGGATCGGACCCGCGGGCCCAGATCAGAGCGGCCAATGGTATCCGCAAGGATGCGGAAGGCCTCGGGGAGCCGCCGGATGATGCGCCGGACGGGCATCGGCATGACCCGCCGGATCGTGGCGATGTCGTCTTCGTAGGCCGTGCGATCGATGCCGAGGGTCTCGAGCTTCTCGGCCAGGACGAGCGTCGGCACGCCTTCGAGGAACAGGTCGATCGCGAGCGCGACGACGACGATGTCGTCGAGGCCGCCGAGGACCGGGATCTCGTCCGGGACGACATCGCGCGCGAGGAACAGGTAGCCGAGCGCGCCACCGAGGATCGCCTTCCGGCCGACCGGGATCCGGTCATCGAGGATGAGCGCCCAGATCAGTCGCGCGTACATCGGGATCCGGCTCGCGAGCGGCAGGAAGGCGAGCATCGCCACCGCCCGCGAGATCGCCCGGCTCACGCCACGCGCGGCCCGCCGCCGTCCGCTCCCACGCCGCGTCACTCGGCCGATCGACCTCCTCGGATCCCGCGCGCTCATGGCGCGCGCCGGGAAGGGCAGTCTACAGGCGACCAGCGGCGAATGTCCCGATCTGCTTGGACGCCTCGATGCCCTCCTCTTCGGACATGTCGGCGCCGCCCGAGATCGTGATGACGAGGAGGTTGCTGCCCTTGAGCACGAGCAGCCCCGTGTTCTGGACGATGGCCGCCTTGTCGCCGATGCCCGGGACGACAACCGTTGCCGGGTCGCTCGTGAGCGCGTCGTAGACAGCCTGCGCCTGTGCCGTTGAAAGCGACCACGCCGCAAGTGGATCTCCGGCAGTGCTCGAAACGATGCAGTTGTCGGGCGGGCCGGCGAGGACCGTTGTGGTCACGGTGGTGCCGAAGATCCCGGCGAGCTCGTCCGCCGTCACCAGCTCACAGACACCGACGGCCGTCCCGCCGCCGGTCGACGGTTCGGCGCTGGGTTCGGTGCTCGGTGCGCCTTCGGAAGGCGCGCTGCTCGGCGCAGCCTCGGAGGCCGCGGCGGATGCGCCGGCCGACGGGGATGCACCGCCTCCGCCTCCGCCGCCACAGGCGGCCAGGGCGAGCGATGCGATGACGAGCAGGACGGGGACTCGAACGAACGCGCGCATGCGTGATCCCTCACTCATTTCGCCGTGGCATCGACCCGCGACACCTCCAGCGTGGCGCACAGCCTCGCGCCCTCGACGTCGCGCGTCATCGTCCACTTGCGCCACGGTCTACCGGAACTTGACATCGAACGTCCGTTCGGTATCATGCACGAAGCCGCCCAGGAGAGGCCTGTGACCAAGCACGACGCCGAGCGCAAGACGAAGATCCTCCATCACATCGCGGGCACGCTGCGAGCGCGCGGCTTCCCGCCGTCGGTGCGGGAGATCGCGCGAGCCGTCGGCCTGAATTCCACGTCCGCGGTCCACCACCACCTCCAGATCCTCGAGCGCGAGGGCTACCTCGAGCGCGGCGCCGCACAGTCACGGGCAATCCGGCTGACGCCGCACGCGGCGATCAACCTTGGGCTCGCGAGCGAGCTCGTGCCCCAGAGCGTGGCGAATGACGCACATGTCATCCCCGTGATCGGCGAGATCGCCGCCGGCGGCCCGATCGAGGCCTACCAGGACGCCTCGGAGACGATGGCCGTGCCGGAGGTGTTCGCGCCCAGCGGCGATGCCTACATCCTCAAGGTTCGCGGCGACTCGATGATCGGCGAGCACATCGCCGATGGCGACTTCGTCCTCATCCGGCCGCGGAGCACCGCCCGGGACGGCGACATCGTCGTGGCCCAGGTGGACGAGAACGCAGTCACGCTCAAGCGCTTCT
>DASRJS010000061.1:0-13686 GCA_035649355.1 Candidatus Polarisedimenticolia bacterium | reverse complement strand
TAGGGGTTCTCGGTCGTCGCGCCGATGAGCGTGATCGTGCCGTCCTCGACGTGCGGCAGCAGCGCGTCCTGTTGGGCCTTGTTGAAACGGTGGATCTCGTCGATCAGCAGGACGGTCCGCTGCCCGTTGAGGGCGAGGCGCTCCTGGGCCGTCGCGATCGTGGCGCGGACCTCGACGACACCCGACATGACCGCCGACAGCGTCGCGAACTCGGCGCCGACCGCCTGGGCTAGCAGGCGCGCGAGGCTGGTCTTGCCGGTGCCCGGTGGGCCCCATAGGAGGATCGAGCTCAGATGGCCGCGCGCGACGCCGCGCGCAAGAGGACCACTCTCGCCGACGAGGTGCTGCTGGCCGACGAACTCATCGAGCGTTCGCGGTCGCATCCGCGCGGCGAGGGGCTGGCGCTCGGGCGGGGGCTTGAAGAGGGCTTCCGGGCGGGCGCCGGCTAGACGTTTGGCGGGCATGACGGGAGTCTACGCAGACGACCCAGCTCGAGAGGTGGACAGAATGCCGCGACGTCGCATCAGCTCAGGCTCCCCGTACGAGGCCTCAGTGGGCTGCAGTCGCGCGGTCGTGGTCGGGGATCGGATCGTGACCTCGGGCACCGCGCCGATCTGGCCGGACGGCAGCTGCGACCCGGACGTCACGGTTCAGGCGCGACGCTGCCTCGAGATCGTCCTCGCCGCACTGGCAGAAGGCGGTGCCTCGGCCGCGGACGTCATCCGAACCCGCTTGTATCTGGCCGACGCGCGAGACGCCGAGGCGGTCTCGCGCGTCCACGGTGAGGTCTTCGGATCAATTCGGCCGGCAACGACGATGGTCGTGGTGGCCGCGCTGGTCGATCCTCGGTGGCGGCTGGAGATCGAGGCCGAGGCGATCGTCGGCTCCGCCTGATCTATCTCGGCCTGAGCGATATCCACGGTGTGAACAACTGCGGCTCGGGCCCGGTGAGCAACGCCCGAAGCTCCGCGTTCGGCTCGCCGAGGAGCTCGCCTTCAACGGCCCCCGTCTCGAGGACCAGCGGCGAAATCTCGCTCATGTTCGCGCCATGCTCGAGCAGCGCCTCGGAGCTCGCGAACCGCTCGATCACGACGGCCTCCGACTCGTCCTCGTTGAAGTAGATCGCGTACTCGAGCGTGCCGCTCTCCTTCGTTCGGACGATGTCCATCGCCTGCGCGGACAGGCGCTTGTAGTCCTCGACCTTGCCGGGATGGAACCGGAATCGAGCAATCCCGATCAGCTCACCCATGGGCTCCTCCAATCTCATTCGTCGAGGAGGCGGCTAGAGCTTGATGATCCCCGCGACGTTGATGGCGAAGTGGAGCCCCAGCAGGATCGCGACCATCAGCCCGGCGGTGAGGCCGATCCTGCGGACGTCGCGGGCGACGTACGCGTACTCGTGCGAAGCCCGGATCCGGAGAGGCACGTTCGGGTCGTAGGCGATCGCTTCGCGGGTCGCCCTGGCCTTCGTCCGTCGGGCTTCCACCGCGGCGGCGTGCTCCTTCGCGACGATCTCCGCCTCGAGCTCCGCGGCTCGTCGCATCTCCTCCGCGGTCAGGCCGCCGGAGCGAATGCGCATCGACGTCGGCTCGAGCTCGTCGATCGGGCTCGCGAGCTCGGGGCGCGGAGTGGGCGGCCGGGTGCCCGAACGAGTGGCGGGGCGGCGGACGGTGCGGCGGACGCGCTTGGCCATGGCCGCGAAGGATAGCGTGCCGCTGAGCCAACCGGGCAATCGGGGGCGAAGCGGGCTGCGCTAGACTCGAACGCACGTTCGTTCCGCGACCCGGAGGCCACGACCGATCGACCTGAATGCCGCGCTCAGTGAGCCCCTCGGACCGGCGCTCGTCTCGCTCGCCGCGCTTGTCGTGCTGCTCGTGTTCGTCGTCCTCGTGCTCGTCGTCCGGCAGCGGCGGCTTGCGAAACGGATCGAGGGACTGACGCGAGGCGACGACGGCCGCAGCCTTGAGTCCATCCTCAGCGCTCACCTCGAGCGTGTCCACGCGCTGACTCGCGACGTTGACCGCCTGGAGGCGCGCTCGGCGGTCCAGGAAGCGACGCTGCGTCATGCCTTCCAACGGGTTGGGATCGTCCGCTTCAACCCCTTCGAGGACACGGGCGGGAACCAGAGCTTTGCGATCGCGCTGCTTGATGCGAAGGGCGACGGCGTCGTGATCTCGAGCCTGCATGCCCGCGGTTCGACACGCGTCTACGCGAAGTCGGTGAAGGGCGGGAAGGCCGAGACGTCGGCGTCGGCCGAGGAGGCGCAGGCGTTGCGCGAGGCGCTCGCGATGCCAGGGACAGGCGCGGGCTGATGGCGGGCGCCGGGGGATCAGGCCGGTTTGCGCCGGGCCCCCGTCGTCTGTCACGAGAGCTGTCACGGCGGCACCCGATGCTGCCGCCATGGACGCCCCCGTGAGACCCCGAATCCGAATCGCGCGAGAGCCGTCAACGCTCGACCAGGCGCCGCTCTGGGCTGGCTTCGACCTCGCCGAGGTGCCCGGGCCGGTCGCCGATCCGCCGGCTGGGCTGGACGCGCTGCTTGGCGGGCTCAACCCGGATCAGCTGCGGGCGGTGACGCACGGCGAGGGCCCGCTGCTCGTCGTGGCTGGCGCCGGCACCGGCAAGACCCAGGTGATCACGCGCCGGATCGCATGGCTGGTGGCGACTCGGCGCGCGAAGCCCGGCGAGGTGCTCGGGCTGACGTTCACGGACAAGGCGGCCGAGGAGATGGCGGCGCGCGTGGATCAGCTCGTGCCGTATGGCTACGCCGACACATCGATCTCGACCTTCCATGCCTTCGGCGACAGGCTGATTCGTGAGTTCGCGCTCGAGCTGGGGCTGCCGACGGACGTCCGCGTCCTGAGCCGCGCGGAGGTCGTGATCTTCCTCCGCGAGCACTTGTTCGACTTCGAGCTGGACGAGTACCGCCCGCTGGGCGACCCGACGCGATTCCTCTCGTCGCTCGCGTCGCTGTTCTCCCGGGCGAAGGACGAGGACGTGTCGCCGGCCCGCTATCTCGAGTACGCGAGGCGGCTCAGCGAAGAGGCTGCGGCGATGCCCCCTGGCGAGGACGCCGATGCGGCGCGCGAGGCCGCGCGGCGTCAGCTCGAGATCGCGCGCGCATACGAGCGCTACCAGGCGCTCTTGAGCGGGGCGGGTTTCATCGACTTCGGCGACCAGGTCGCGCTGGCGCTTCGGCTGCTGCGGACGTCACCGGCCGCTCGCGAAGCGGTCCGCGCCCGGTACCGCTACCTCCTCGTGGATGAGTTCCAGGACACGAACCGGGCGCAATCCGAGCTCGTCGCGCTGCTCGCCGAGAAGCACCGGAACGTGACGGTGGTTGGCGACGACGATCAGTCGATCTATCGCTTCCGGGGAGCGGCGATCAGCAACATCCTCGAGTTCCGGGAGCGCTACCGCGGCGCGCGGACGATCGTCCTGCGACGGAACTACCGCTCCTTCGCACCGATCCTCGAGTCGGCCTACCGCCTCGTCAGATTCAACGACCCGGATCGCCTCGAGGTCCATGCCGGGATCGTCAAAGAGCTCATGGCGGAGCGAAGCTCGGCCGACGCGCAGCCTGTCCGCCACGAGGCCTTCGCCAGCGGCGCCGAGGAGGCGGACTGGATCGCGACCGAGATCCGTCGCCGGACCGACGCTGGCGCACGGCCTCGCGATCACGCGATCCTCGTGCGGGCCAACGCCGATGCCGACGCGATCCTGCGTTCGCTCAACATGGCTGGTCTGCCGTGGCGCTTCTCGGGCACGTCCGGCCTCTACGCGCGCCCCGAGGTTCGGCTCCTGCTGGCGTTCCTCCGCGTGGTCGCAGACCCGACCTCGAGCCTGGACCTCTACGGTCTCGCTGCGTCGAGCGTCTACCGGCTTGGCGGTGAGGACCTGGCCACGATCATGGTCTCCGCCCGACGCCGGAACCGATCGCCATGGGCAGTCCTGGGCGAGGTTGCGGACGGCACCGCGCCGTTTCGCGTGGCCGACGACGTCCGAGTCGAGGTCGCGCGGCTCGTCGGAGACGTCAAGCGTTACGTCGAGCTGGCACATCAGCGGCCGGCCGGCGAGGTCCTCTACACGTTCCTGCGCGAAAGCGGCATCCTCGGACGCCTGGCGAGCGAGGACTCGGCAGCGGCCGAGGAAGGGCTCGGCAACATCGCGCGATTCTTCGAGATCGTGCGCTCCCAGTCGGCCCTGCTCGCTGACGACCGCGCGGTCTTCCTGGCACGTCACCTCAGCACGTTGATCGAGGCGGGCGACGATCCCGCGACCGCGGACCTCGATCCCGACGCCGACGCCGTGGCCGTGCTCACCGTCCACAAGGCCAAGGGTCTCGAGTTTCCGGTCGTGTTCCTGCCCGGCCTCGTCGCAGGTCGCTTTCCGGTGGCTGCGCGACGGGAGACCCTCGGGCTGCCGGTTGAGCTGGTCCAGGAGACGCTGCCGGAGGGCGACTACCAGCTCCAGGAGGAGCGGCGGCTCTGCTACGTCGCGATGACGCGCGCGCGGGACGAGCTCGTCCTGAGCCACGCCGCCGACTACGGCGGCAATCGGGCCCGCCGGGTCTCGCCATTCGTCCTCGAGGCCCTGGACGTGCCGCTCGCGGTGGTAGGCGGCGGCTGGAATGCGAGTCAGCCGATTGAGCGCATCGAGGCGTTCGAGCCGCTGCCTGCGGTCGCTGCCCCGGCGCCCGAGCCGGTCACCGGGCCGCTGACGTTGTCGTACTACGCGATCGACGACTACCTGACCTGCCCGCTGCGATACAAGTTCGGCCACGTGCTCCGCGTCCCCACGGCGCCGCATCATTCGCTCATCTACGGCGCAGCCCTCCATGCGGCCGTTCAGCAGTTCCATCGCCGCCAGGCGCGCGGCGACGTCATGAGCGAGGCGGAACTCTTCGCTGCGTTCGAGTCGGCCTGGACGAACGACGGATTCCTGTCGCGGGAGCACGAGGCCGCGCGACTCGAGGCAGGCCGGGCCGCGTTGCATCGCTTCCGCGAGGCGCAGCTCGAGCCGGGCGCGGTCATCCCGGCCTGGGTGGAGCGCGAGTTCTCGTTCAGCCTCGGCGGCGATCGCATTCGCGGCCGGATGGACCGCGTCGACATCGAGCCGGCGGACGGCAGCCCGGAACCATCGGCCGATCTGGCGCTCGCCGCGGCCAGCGCCCGAGCCGACGTCATCGAGCCGACGTTCGAGCTCCTCGGGCGCGAGCGCGTGACAATCACGGACTACAAGTCGAGCGACGTCCGCGATCCGGTTCGCGCGCGCCAGCGCACGCGCGAATCGCTCCAGCTCCAGATCTACGCGATGGCCTACGAGGCGATGACCGGGCGGCTCCCGGATGCCGTGCAGCTCTACTTCCTTGACTCCGGCGTGGCCAGCCGCGTCGAGGTGGACCCGAAGCGCCTCGAGAAAGCTCGTGCCCGGATCGCGACCGCGGCCGCCGGGATCCGCGCCCGCAATTACGAGCCGAGCCCGGGCCCGCTCGCCTGCACGTACTGCCCGTTCCGCGAGATCTGCCCGTCGAGCGCGGCGAGGTGACGGGCGGCCCCACGAACAGCACGACAGCGCTCGCGGGCATTCAGGCCGTGACGCTTGACTTCGGGAACACCCTGGTGCGCGTCGATCGTGCGGGTCTGCGGCGAGTCGTCGCCGAGACCGCTGAGCGGGTGTGCGCCCGAACCGGCCTGCCGGATCGCGAAGCGTTTCTCGCGGCCTGGTCGGACGAGCGAGCGAGGCAGTTCCGCGAGGAGGTGCCGCGGTTCCGCGAGGTCGATCTCGAGCAGCGCGTCGTCCGGGTCCTCGCGCGGCTGCGCGGGTTCCTGCCGCCACGGTCGGGCGAGACCTGGAACGACGCAGCGGCACGTGAGCTCACCGAGCCAGAGGAAGTGGCCTTCGCCATCGACGTCTACTCCCGGGCGTTCGTCGCCGGGCTGCCACCGGCACCGGCCGCGGCCGGCGTGCTTGAGCGGCTCCACAACCGCGGCTTCCGCCTCGCGATCCTGTCGAACTGGCCGCTCGCAACGACGATCGACCGCTATGTCGAGGCGTCCGGCTGGACCGCCTGGCTGGACGCCGTCGTCGTCTCGCAGCGGGTTGGCACGATCAAGCCGCACCCGGCGATCTTCCTCGCCGCGTCCGCCGCTCTGGGCATCGGCGCGTCGAAGGCGATGCTCCACGTCGGCGACGACTGGGCTGCGGACGTCGTCGGCGCCCGCGGCGTTGGCTGGCACGTCGGCTACCTCCGGCATCGGCCCTTGGACTCGCCGCTGCCATCGAGCGAGCGATCGCCTGACGTCGAGCCGGACTTCGAGCTCGACGACATCGCCGACCTCGACGGCCACCTCGCCTAGACTCGCCGCCGCATGGACCCCAGCGACCGTCGCCGAACCATCATCCTCCTCGGGGCCGCCGGCGCGGCGTGGCTGATCGTGACCGTGATCCTGTTCGAGCTCGACCCCGGCGCCGACCCGATCAATGCCTATGTCGGGGCGATCGCGATCGGCGCCGCCGTCGGTCTGACCGTCGCCCCGTTGATCTGGCTGGCAACGTTCGCGCGCCACCGCCGGATCGCGTACCGCGGCGACTGGCAACGGGCGCTCCGCCGCGGTGCCTGGGTCGCCCTGATCGCGGCGGTCTTCGTTGTCCTGCGCGTCGAGCAGATTTTCGAGCCCGCCATCATGCTGTTCGTGATCGCGCTCGTGGTCGTCGCCGAGACGACGCTGTCGTTCGAGCGCTGAAACCGCCGGTTGGGGCAGAGCCGGCCACGCGGAGGACCACGTGACCGAGTTCGACTTGAACGCCCAGCCCAGCGGCCCCAACGCCGAGCTCAAGCGCGCCGCCCAGGCCGCGATCCTCGGTGCGCGCGACGAGATCCTCGATCTGTCGCACCGGATCCATGCCACCCCGGAGCCGGCGTACCAGGAAGAACACGCGGCGACGTGGGTCGGTGAGGCGATCGCGCGCCGCGGCTTCGTCGTCGAGCGGCCGGCGGGCCGGCTCGCCACCGGGATCCGCGCCGTCCGCCGCAACGGCCTCGGCGGCGCGAAGCCCCGCATCGGGGTCCTCGCGGAATACGACGCGCTGCCCGGGCTCGGCCACGGCTGCGGCCACAACACGATGGCCGCCTCCGGGGTCGGCGCGGCAATCGGGCTCGCGGCGGTCGGGGACCGCCTGCCCGGCGAGACCGTGTTCTTCGGGACGCCCGCCGAGGAGCATGGCTCGGGCAAGAAGCAGATGATCGAGGACGGCCTGTTCGACGGGATCGACGCTGCGCTGCTGTACCACCCATGCGACCGCAACCACGTGGAGATCGACCCGCTCGCATCCGAGGACGTCGACGTCGTGTTCCGGGGCGTCCAGGCCCACGCGGCGTCGGATCCATGGAGCGGCCGGAACGCGCTCGACGCGATGGTCACGCTCTTCACGTCGGTCGGGCTGTGGCGCCAGTCCCTGCGCCCGACGGCACTCGTCCACGGGATCATCCGCGAGGGCGGCACAGCCGCGAACATCATCCCGGACCGGACGAAGGCCTGGTTCATGATCCGGAACATCGACGAGGCCGATTACGAGGCGATGAAAGCCCGCTTCATCGACCTGTGCAAGGCCGCCGCGCTCGCGACCGGGACCGAGGTCGAGATCGAGTTCTCGGGCGGCGCGCGGACGATGCTGAACAACCCCGTGCTGACCGAACGCTGGCGCGCGAACATGGCCGCGTTCGGGATCGAGGACGAGGGCCCGGACGCCTCGTACGGCAGCACGGACATGGGCAACGTGTCCTGGGTCGTGCCCGCGATCCACCCTGATCTCGCGGCCGTGCCGCGCGGGACACCTGGCCACTCGATCGCCTTCCGCGACGCCTCGGCCCGGCCGCAGGCCGACGATGTGACCCTGCTCGCGGCCATTCTCGTCGCGCAGACGGCCGTCGACCTGTACCTCGACCCGGGCCTCGTCGAGGCGAGCTGGCGGTTGTTCGTCGGCGAGGGCCGCCGCCCGGGCTGAGCACCCGCTGAGCCCCCGCCGACCCTCGCACGGAGCGGCGTGCGATAGGATGCCCGCGGCGCCCCGCTGGACGGCTGGATCCGAACCGGCGGCGCCCGGTCGAGACGCGTTCGCGGACGATCTCGTCATCGGCCGGTTGCCCGGAGGTCGCTCCCGTGGCCAAGCGCCAGTCCCCGAGCTCCCCGTCACCTGATTACGCCGCCCTGAACGGCTGGGATGGCGAGCACGAGACATACGACGACTTCGACCTGCCGACCTATGTCGGGCTGTCGACCTTCCAGAAGCTGCCGTGGATCACGGATCCGGCCGAGCTCGCCCGGCGGGGGGTCGACGTCGCGATCGTCGGTGCGCCGCTCGACGACATGGTCAGCCACCGGCCTGGCGCTCGATTCGGACCGCGCGCGATCCGTGAGGCGAACTACACGACGGGCTCGCTGAACTCGCTGCAGCTCGGAATCGAGCCGTTCACGTACTTGAACGTCGCCGACGCCGGCGACGCGAACGTCGTGCCGACGCTGCCCACGCGGGGCCACGCAATGATCTTCCGCAAGGTCCGCGAGGTCGCCGCAAGCGGCGCGATCCCGATCGTCCTCGGCGGCGACCACTCGATCACCTGGCCGTCTGCGACGGCCATTGCCGAGGTCCGCGCGCCGAAGTCGGTCGGCATCGTCCACTTCGACGCCCATGCCGACACGTCCTCGGACTTCTACGGCCAGCTCGCCGGGCACGGCCAGCCGATCCGGCGGCTCATCGAGAGCGGCGCCGTCGCCGGCAAGAACTTCGTCCAGGTCGGCCTCCGTGGCTACTGGCCGGGCGTCGAGACGCTGGACTGGATGCGTGAGCAGGGACTGCGCTGGCACCTCATGACCGAGATCGAGGAGCGTGGCGCGGAGGCAGTCATCGCCGACGCGATCGCCGAGGCCCTCGACGGACCGGACGTCGTCTACCTGTCGGTCGACATCGATGTCGTCGACCCGGGTCTTGCCCCCGGCACCGGAACGCCGGAGCCGGGCGGCATGCTCAGCCGCGAGCTGCTCCGGGCGGTCCGCCAGATCGTCGGCCAGGTGCCGTTCGCGGGGATGGACATCGTCGAGGTTGCGCCGCCGTACGACTGGGCCGAGTCGACCGCAATGATCGCGAACCGGGTCGCGCTCGAGGCGATCTCCGCGCTTGCCGTCAAGCGAGCCGGCGGCGCCGTCGTGCGCCTGGAGCGCTGAGGCGGCCGACATGGCCGAGGAGTCCGAGGCAGCGGCGCTCGCCCGCCTGTATGACGTCGACCTCGTTGAGGATCCCGGCGACCTGGAGCTCTACCTCGCACTCGCGCGGCGCACGGGCGATCCGATCATCGAGCTCGCAGCCGGCAGCGGCCGCCTGAGCGTCCCGCTCGCCGCGGCCGGGCATCGCGTCACCGCGCTGGATATCGATCCCGCGATGCTGAGTCGGGCGCGTTCGGCGGCCACCCGGGCGGGAGCGGACGTCGCCGCGCGCATCGAGCTTCTCGAAGCGGACCTGCTGCAGATGCCCGGCGCTCGGGCGGGGGAGTTCCAGCTCGCGATCCTGGCCCTGAATTCGCTGCTCCTCCTTGGCAGCCGCGATGCGCAGCGCCGCGCGATCGCGTCGATGGCCGGCCTGCTGGCCCCGGGCGGCGTCGCTGTCGTCGACGTCTGGCAGCCCGGCGCAGACGACCTCGCCCGCTTCGACGGCCGCCTCATGCTCGAGTACCAGCGCCGGGATCCGGAGACCGGTCTCGAGGTCACGAAGACTGCCGCGGCATGGCTCGACGCCTCGACCGGCGGCCTCGCCCTCACCGCCATCTACGACGAGGGCCTGCCCGGCGATCCGCCGCGGCGCTGGTCGCGGACCGATCGCCTGCGGCTGATCGCGGCGGACGAGCTGAGCGGCTTCGCGGAGGACGCCGGCCTGATCGTCGAGCGACTCGGCGGCGACTACGAGCTGAACCCGGCCGCGGCGGGCGCCGAGCGCTCAATCCTCGTGGCCGTGAGGCCATCGAGGGCGTGATATCGTCGGAATGATGGCCAGTACCGATCAGGTCCGGCTGCTGCTCGTCGAAGACGTTCCGCAGGTGGTCCAGTACATCCGGGGCCTGCTCGCCTCGCAGCAGACGATCAAGCTGCTCGAGGTCGTCTCGGATGGCTCGCGTGTTGCGGCCCAGGTCCCTGAGATCCGACCGGATCTCGTCATGGTCGATGCCCTGCTCCAGGGCAAGGTCAAGGGCCTCCAGCTCGCCCAGCAGCTGAAGGACAGCGGCGCCAACGTGCCGTGCGTCGTTCTCACCGTCCCGCAGCAGCCGGTCGACGTCGACCCCGAGCGCGGCGTCCATGGCGTGCTGTCGATGCCCTTCTCGGGCTACGACCTGACCTCGAAGATCAAGGATGTCCGTAAGGACCATGAGGCGAGCGGCGACAGCGTCCGCGGACGGGTCGTGGCCGTGCACTCGCCGAAGGGCGGTGTCGGCAAGACGACGATCGCGTTCAACCTCGCGGTCTCGTTCGCGGCCTCGGGGCGACGCGTTGTCGTCGTCGACGGCAGCCTGCAGTTCGGCGACGTCCGGGCGCTCCTTCGCGTCCCCGCCGACGCGCCATCGATCGTCGACCTGCCGACGGACCGGATCGCCGAATCGGACGTCAACGACGTCGTCTGGCGCGATCCCTCAGGGGTCGACATCCTCCTCGCCCCGCCGCGGTTCGAGCAGCACGAGATGGTCAGCCTGCGCGACATCGACAAGATCCTCTCGATGCTGCGCCGGATCTACGACGTCGTCGTCATCGACACCGCCGCGCACCTTGGCGACGTCACGCTCGGGCTCCTCGATGCCGCGGACCCGATCCTCGAGATTGTGACCTTCGACGCGACCACGATCCACAGCACGATCGCGATGGCCGACACCTTTCGCGCGATCGGCTACCCGGCGACACGCGTCCGCTACCTGCTCAACCGTGCCGACTCCGCGGGCGGCATCGACCCGACGGA
This sequence comes from Candidatus Polarisedimenticolia bacterium, assembly GCA_035649355.1. Lineage (GTDB taxonomy): Bacteria > Chloroflexota > Limnocylindria > Limnocylindrales > CSP1-4 > UBA5189. The sequence goes on along the minus strand of DASRJS010000061.1, from coordinate 2,688 downwards.
TCTCGTTCGCGCCCTCGGGCGCGTGCCGGAGCACCAGATCCGTTCCGACGGCCAGATCATCGCGGCCGCGAACAACCAGGGCGTGCCATTCGTCCTCTCGCGGCCGGACAGCCAGGCCAGCCAGGACGTCGGCCGGGTGGCCGCGGAGCTCCTCGAGTCGATGAAGTCCGCACCAGTCCTCGCCGGCGCCGGGCACTGAGGCGTCGTGACCGACGCCCGAGCCATCGGCGTATTCGATTCCGGCGTCGGCGGCCTGACCGTCCTCCGCGAGATCCTCCGTCGCAGCCCGAACGAATCGACCGTGTACCTCGGCGACAACGCGCGCGCGCCGTACGGTGTCCGACCGGATTCGGAGGTCCTGCAGTTCTCCCTGGAGAGTCTCGATGCGCTCGCCGAGCGCGACGTCAAGGCGATCGTCGTCGCCTGCAACACCTCGACCGCGGTCGGCCTCGGTGAGGCCCGGCGGCGCTACGACCTGCCGATCCTCGGCGTCATCCGGCCCGGCGCCGTGACCGCGGCGCTGACGACGCGCAACCGGCGCGTGGGTGTCATCGCGACGCCGGCGACGATCCGCTCGCACGCCTACTTCAGTGCGATCAAGGACGAGAACCCCGCCGTCGAGGTCTACGAGCACGCGACGCCGACGTTCGTCCCGATGATCGAGGCGGGCGAGCTGGGCGGTTCGTCGGTTGAGGCTGCCGTTGGTGAGGCGCTCGCGCCGCTCCTCGGGACGCGCGATTCGGGTGGCGAGTTCGTCTTCCCGCTGCCGGCATCGGCGCGGATCGACACGCTGCTCCTCGGCTGCACCCACTACCCGCTGCTGCGACCAGCGATCGAGGCGGTTGCCGGCGAGGGGATCGCGATCGTCGATTCCGCAACGGCGACGGCGTCGGCCCTGTCCGAGCTGCTGTCGATCAACGGGCTCGATGCGCCCGTCGGGGAGGGGAGCGGCGCCCCGTTGACGGCCGCGACCCACGTCCAGCTCACTACGGGCGACGTCGATGCCTTCCGGGCGATCGCCGGGCGGATGTTCGGCGACGGCTTCGCGGACGTCCAGCCGGTGGAGGTCGGGTCGGCTCGCGGTTCCGCGGTGGTCGCACGATGACGTCGCGGGCACGCCGCACGGCCTGGGGCGCCGGCGTGATCGCCGGCTCGATCCTCGGCGCCGCGGTCACGGTCGTCGGGCGGCGGGTGGAGCGGCAGGCGCGGCGCGCCGGGCTCGTCGACTGGGCGGCGGTCGAGCGGATTGCCACCGAACGGCTGAGGGCCGCACCGGGCAGCCTGTCCGCGGCGGAGCTCGCGGCCGTCGAGCCGGAGTACGCCGCCGCGATGGCGCGGGTCGCGCCGCGACTCGCGGAGGCGCTCGGCACGCCGCTGCCGGGCGTGGTCGAGCGGGTCGAGGTCGTCGATCGGGCCGGCTGGGCCCGGGCGAACGTCACCACCTTCCAGAGCCTGATGTCGCGCATCGAGGGCGACCTCCTCGAACAGCTCGTGCCACGGAACGGCGGACTCGCGCGCTCGCTGATGGCGCTCGCGAATCGGGCGGTCACGACGCGCCAGCTTGGATTCCTGCTCGGCTTCCTCGGCACCCGCGTCCTCGGCCAGTACGATCTCGCGCTGCTGTCCGCGGAAGCGCGGCCCGGACGCCTGCTGTTCGTAGAGGAGAACATCCGCGCGACGGCATCGGCGCTCGGTGTGCCGGTCGGGCCATTCCGAACCTGGATCGCGCTCCATGAGACGACGCACGCGTTCGAGTTCGAAGGCCACCCGTGGCTCCGGCCGTACATCGCCGAGCGGCTAGAGCGATCGCTCGAGCTGTTCAGTGGCAACGCCTCGTCGCTCGGTCGTGACGCCGTCCGCGCGCTCGGCCGGACGCTCCGCGGCGAAGCGGCGGGCGAGCACTGGCTCGAGCGGCTGATGTCCGACGAGCAGCGCCGCCTGTTCGGCGAGACGCAGGCCGTGATGAGCATCCTCGAGGGCTTCAGCGACTACGTGATGGACGAGGTGGGTCGCGAGCTCGTGCCCGACGTCGAGCGGATCAGTGCGCGTTTCCACGAACGGCGCGAGCGCCGCACGGGCTTCGAACGAGCGATCCTGCGACTCACGGGCCTCGACCTCAAGCTCGAGCAGTACAAACGCGGCGAGCGGTTCGTTCGGGCCGTCGCCGAGGCACGGGGACGAGAAGCGCTGAACCGCCTGTGGTCCGGCCCTTCGACCGTCCCGAGCGCGGCCGAGCTCTCCGATCCGCCGCGCTGGATCGCTCGGGTCCTCGACGGGGCCGCGTCGTGACAACCGGTCAGCCCGACATCCCGGGCCCGGGCAGCGGTCCCGGCGGCGTTCCGACCGCGGTCGCTATCACGCCGATCCTCTCGGCTCGCTACCGGACTCGCGATCTCGATCGAATCGCTGCCGCCGCACCGGGCGCGCGAATCGTGTCGATCTCGGTCGATGGCCACGCCGACGGACCGGTTGACGACATCGAGGTCCTGCTTCGCGGCTGGCTGAACGCGGATGCCTTCGATCGCCTGCTCGCCCGTGCGCCGCGGCTCGCCTGGGTTCATAGCGCGACGTCGGGCGTGGAGCGCGCGCTGACGCCCGCCGCGCTCAGCCGCGGAATCGTCGTCACGAATGCCCGCGGGGTCTTCTCGGCGCCCATTGCCGAATACGTCCTGATGATGATCCTCGCGG